>JBJXFK010000213.1:0-3573 GCA_046155505.1 Phycisphaerae bacterium | reverse complement strand
TCGGCCAGTGTGCCGCCCCGTCGTTTATTCCTTTCGGCAGCGAGATTTACATTCCGGCGCTCGACCGCTGGTTCGTTGTGACCGATCGCACGCACCAGCGTTTTCGGCACAACACGATCGACCTGTTTATGCCCAGCCGTAACCAGTGCCTGAACTTCGGGCGACGGTTCACCGACGCGGTGGTCGTCTTCCCGGAAAAAAAGCACCGTTACGGCTGTCGGTCGATCCTGAAAACGGTGTCGGCGGCCCGATCGCGCGACCTGCAAGCCGACGCGAATGGCAAGGGCCTGACGCTGGACGGCATCGTCCGGGCGATTTTCTGGGGTTACTCGCCGCTGCCGTCGTTCTCATCGCGCGGCGGTCTGAACCTGGGGTTTCCGCCGGTCGCGCGGCACGACGAAATCGCCGCCAGTTGATGCGCACGCTGACGTTCGGACGGCGGCGGGTGCCCGGTCAACGGGCATCCGCCGCCGTTTCGCTGCGCCGTCCCTTTACTTCCGCCCCCAGCCGCTTGAGCTGCGTCACCAAATCCTCGCGCATCTCGCCGAACGACTTTTCGCGGGCCAACTTCTGGGCCCGGGTCTTGGCGATGTCGCGTGCCGCCGCCGTCACCGCTTCCTCGTATTTGTGTTCGCCGGTGACCACGGCCACCACCTGCCCGCTGACCGTGTCGATCAGCAGCCCCTGAGCCGCGCTGTAGTAACCCACCATCGTGCCCGGCACCGTCCACATGCCGATGATCGTCCAGTAGAGAATCGATGCGTCGTTGTAGCCCTCTTCGGTGTCGTCGACCGAGGCATAGACGAACACCAGCCGCGCCCGCACACGAGCCGCCGCGTAGCGCAAACCCGCCAGCGTCGCCCGATCGATCAGCAGCGGCCCGCCGAGCGTGACCGAACTGATAATCGGCTGGTCATCATCGGTCTTCAGCGACGCGAGCGATCGCATCGCCGTCGCCTCAGCCTCCGGAATCGGCTGCACGTTTGTCTCCTGACCGTACTCACGCCCATATGGCTCTTCACCTCGCAGCTTCACCACGAGCAAGTCCGACGGCAGCGTGTACTTGTCGGCCTGCTCGATGATGACGCTCAGCTCGGCCTCGTTTGTGTTGCTGGGCAGGATGCCCAGCGCGACGACTGGGCGCCGCACGCCCGCGTAGTGGCAGCCGCAAAGACCAAGGAGCAACGCGACGGATAGGAAGCCGACGACGGACCGTGACATAACTGGCTCTCCGTTGAGGTGACGCGATGCACACCCACGCACGCCCGATGCGCGAGCAAGCAGCCGCATGATTCTGATATCAGCAAAATTAGCCGGCGCTGCGACGCCATCGATCGAGCGCCGCAAAGAGTCGGGTGCGATCTTCGGGCACGACGTTGCCCATGTTTGCGATCTGTACGAGTCCGCGTTTCAGCAAATAGGCGCTGCGATACCCGATCTCAAAGCCATAAGCGCGGCAAAGCAGTGCAAAATGCTCCGCCGAGTATCCCATCGGCGGGGCAAATGTCGTAACGACCGGCCCGACGAACGGCCCATCGGCAAGCGGGCGACTTCCCAGCCGCAGGGCGCCGTCACGAATCACGCCCGCGCATCGTTGATATCGAGCGTAGACCCGCTGCCGCGCGATTGGTGAGTCGAATTCCTGAAGTGCCGCCGAGAGTGCGGCCAGAACGCCCGACGCAACCGTGAATCGCGGTCCCGCCGTTTCCATCGCGGCGACCACGTCGAGATACTCCGGCACGTCCCGCGTCACCGTCGCGCGCAGTCGAGCCGCATCGCCGACGACAATCGCCAGCCCAGCGACCGAACCGAGACACTTCCCGCGCGCGCTCGATGCCAACAGCACGCCGCCCAGATCGAGCGGCACCGCGCCCATGCTGCTCACGCAGTCGAGGCACACATGAATCCCACGCTCGCTTGCAATCGCCAGCAGCCGATCGATCGGATTGAGCATGCCTATACTGGTTTCGTGATGCACCGCCCAGACCCAATCGCCCGGCCGCAGTCGCTCTAGCTCGCGCTCGATGTGGTCGACCTGCCATGTCGCGCCCCAACCGAAATCGAGCGCCGTGCAGTCGAGTCGCCATCGCCGGGCCTGCGCGACGAGACGCTCGCCGAACTCGCCATTCGCGATCACCACCCCGCGCGGCTCGCCACACAGGGCGGCGAGCGACGCTGCGATGCACTCATTCGCCAATGTGCCGCTGCCCGGAAGGATTGCCACATCTGACGCGCCGACAAGCGACGCGATTTGCGAGCGGGCATGCTCAAACTCGGCAACGAATCGTGGGTCGCGATGGGAAATCGGCGGACGCTGGATCGCCGCGAGAACGCTCGGCGAAAACTCGACCGGGCCGGGCAGCATCGACACCAGCCGACTGTCGTCGGGCAGTCGCGCCAGGCCGGCGACGCCTTCCATGCGGGCCGCGATTTCCTGCATCGCGCGCGGCATGTCTTGCAGCGACATCGCGAGCGGCGCGAACGAAGCAGTCCCGGCCGCTTGTTGCGGGCCCAGCTCCGAAAAGCCAATGCGCCGGTAGAGCTTGAGCTGCTGCTCAACGCCGGAGGCGATCAGGTGCGTGTACCCGGCTGCCGACGCGAGGCGATACAGCGACCAGAGCAGCCCCCGCAGGACAAGCCCCTTTCGATATTGCGGCTCAACGGCGAGCAGACGTACCTCGAGCGGGGCCGGGCAATTTTGCTCGATCCAGCTCGGATCCGGCATGCGCGACGCGACCGAGAACGGCGGTTGATCATGCACCGCGAGCATGCCGACAAGCTGCTCGTCGTGCATCGCGATGAGATAGAGGTTCTTGTCGTGGAACTTGTCGATGAGTTGTGGCACGCCGGGATCGGCGTGTTGGCCGATCTCGCGCACGAATGTCTTGTAATTCAGGTGGTGGACCTGAGCGATTTCCGTCGGGCACGACGCCTTCTTGAAGACGATGTCGCCGATGCGGATCGCCAGCGGGCGTGTGCCGTCGGCGGCGGAAACGAGTCGTAGCGGGCTGCTGCTCAAGCTGCACCTCCCGAATCCTCGTGCGTCGATCGGAAGCAGAGTTTAGCCGTTCGCCGAATTTGCAGCGATCAGGGCAAATCATCCGTGCGGTGCGATCCGGTAATTGTCCCGACAAACTCAGCCGTGAACGAGCCCGAAGTACACGTTCGTCAGATACGAAATTCGCACCGTTCCGCCGTTTGCGTGCAAATCGAAAATGCGACGCAGCTCGGCTAGCATCGACTCATGCAGCGGGCCGTCTTTCGGCGCATAAGACGACGACATCAGCCGCCCGCGCAGCCCTTCGAAATCCATGTCTTGATCGTTGGGAAACTGCGCTCGCTGCACCTCGGCGGGCGCGAAGAACGCGCGAATGCGCGGCTCGTCGGCCCACTTCGAAGACACACGCGTGTATTCCGGGCAGTGCGTTCTCAGGAAACTCTCGTAGTCGCGCAGAAACGCGGTGGATTCGGTTTCGCGGTCGTTCCAAATCAGCGCGATCAGCCCCGGCGGACGCACGATGCGGGCCAGTTCCTGCCGCGCGGCAACCGTGTCGAACCAATGAAACGCCTGAC
>JBJXFK010000210.1:0-6868 GCA_046155505.1 Phycisphaerae bacterium | reverse complement strand
CGGCGGGTGGTTGATGGCCAGTGCAATTGTCGGCGCGAACGCGGCGATCGCGCGCTCGTGTACGAGGCTGTGTGCATGCAATGGCCCGTCGAGCGCGGCGAGTGTCGCGGCGATCCCGGCATGCGAGAGCTCCTCGGTGAGGCGCAACGCGAGTGCGTGGTCGATGCTGTCCGGCTGAAGCGCGAGCACCGCGACGCGCGTGGTTCGAGCGGGTGCGGATGGCGAGATGCGAAGCGCGTTTGCCGCCGTTGCACGCTCGGCGCTGATCTGCGCCGCGACGTGTTGCAGTGCCGAGGTGACGCGTCCCGTCCAATCGGCGTCGGTTGGCGGCGTGGCGAGCAAGGCGGCGGGAACGAGCAGGCCTTCATGTGTGCGCAGCATCGACAGCAATTCGTCTTGAATGCGCGGCGCTTGAACAAACAGCAGGCGCGAGCGGCGAATGTCGATTGCGTGATCGCGGAGTGAGAGCACTGCGCGCAGCCGCGACGGATCGTCGGCGATCACAAAGAGCGCTTGGTGTGCGGCGAATCGCGAAAGCAACAGATCAATTTCCGCTCCGCTGCCCGGCGTGGCGAGCGCGTAATTGCGATCGCCGGCGGCGACTCCGCGAAGCGTCGCGCGAGCGCGCGTCACGGGGATTGGCGTGCGATCGAGCCATTCGATTCCCGCGTCGGTCTTGCGCGCGGCGGTGAGGCAGCCGTCGAGGCCGTGCGTGCGAAACCAGCCGGCATCGCCGGCGGTTTCGAGCCAATCGGCGATGGTCGGCTGCGTCAGGCGTAATGCGGCGAGATTGGCGGCGAGAAGAGCATCGTCGCCGACGATCGGCGCGGGATTGTCGAGTTGTGCGACGGCGATGGCGCTCATCGCGCGAATCATAGCCGCGACGGCGTTCGTGACGGCCAACTACCCGAGCAATATCGCCAGCCGCGCGAGACCTTCGTCGATCAGCGCGTCGCTCGTCGCATAGCTCATCCGAACGTGGCGCGGGCCGCCGAATGCGGTGCCGGAAACGACGGCGACGTGCGCCTTCTCCAATACCAGCGTGGTGAATTCGTCGGCGTTCGAGACGCCGAGCCGCGCGAACGCGCCCGCCACGTCAGGGAAGCAGTAGAACGCACCGTGCGGCTTCATGCAGGACACGCCGGGAAGCGCGTTGAGAGCCGCGTGCATTTTTTGCCCGCGGCGCAGATAAGTCTGCCGCATCGTCTCGACATCGTCCTGCCCGTCGAGCAGTGCCCGCACGGCAGCGCTTTGCACGAAACTGGTCGGGCCGCTGGTGGTTTGGCCCTGCAACTTGCCCATCGCGGAAATGAGCCACTGCGGCCCGGCGGCGTAGCCCAGTCGCCAGCCGGTCATGGCGTATGTTTTGCTGAAGCCGTTGACGGTCAGCGTTTGGTCGAACATCCCGGGTAGCGCGGCAAACGACGCCGCCGGCTCGGCCCCGAAGTAGAGCCGGTGGTAGATCTCGTCGCTGACGACGACTATCTCTTTGCCGCGAATCACGTCGGCGAGCCGCTCCAACTCAACGCGCGAATAGACCGCGCCGGTCGGGTTCGACGGGCTGTTCATGACCAGTGCCCGCGTGCGGTGCGTGATTGCCGACGCGAGTTGATCAGCAGTGATTTTCAGATCGTTCTCGGGCTTGCCATCGACGAAGACCGGTTTGCCGCCAGCGAGTGCCACCTGGTCCGGGTAGCTGACCCAGTATGGCGCGGGGATGATGACCTCATCGCCGGGGTCGAGCAGCGACATGAACGCCAGATGCAGCGAGTCTTTGGCCCCGACCGAAACGCACACCTGCTCGCGTTTGTACTCGACGTCGGAATACTGCTTGAGGTATTTGCATACCGAGTCGCGCAGCGGATTGATGCCCGCGACGGGGTTTGGGTATTTTGTGTCGCCGATTTTCAGGGCCGCGATCGCCGCGTCGGTGACGTGCGCGGGCGTGGCAAAGTCGGGTTCGCCCGCGCCGAAGCTGACGACGTTGATGCCTTGCTCTTTCATGGCTCGGGCCTTCTCCGAGACGGCAAGCGTGGCGGACGGCGCGAGCTGCTGAATGCGTTGCGAGATTTTGGCGTTCATGCCCGGAGTTTATAAGGCAACCGCGCGGAATTTCCACGCCGGCGCGGCGCACATTCTCGGCAGGCCACCTGAGTAGGTTGTTGATTCATTCGTCGTGCACGATTGGGTTTTCGGGATTGCTGAAAGCCGGTGCGGCAGACAAGTGCGGCGGACGCAACTGTCTTAGAATGATGTGCAAATGAGCTTGAGCACATTCGATTTCAATTCGACGATCGCCGCGACGCCTGACGAGGTCTTTGCATGGCATGATCGCGACGGCGCGTTCGAACGGCTGATGCCGCCGTGGGAACGCATGCGCGTGATCGAGCGCAGCGGCGGCATTCGCGACGGCGGACGGCTGGTTTTTGAGCTGCGCAAGTGGCCGACGTGGATTCGCTGGGAAGCGCGGCACTCAGGCTATGTCGCCGGCGAGCAGTTCGTCGATGAGCAGATTCGCGGGCCGATGGCGGCGTGGCGGCACACGCACCGCGTCGTCGCGGCGGGGCGGCAGACGCGGCTCGAAGATCACATTGAATACAAATTGCCGCTGGGGTCGGTGGGGGCCGCGCTCGGTGGAGCGATGACGCGAGCGATGCTGCAAAAGATGTTCACCTGGCGGCATCGGCGGACGACCTGCGACGTGTTGCGCCATCAGCCGTACATTGATCACGGGCCGCAACGGATTGTGATCGCGGGCGCGTCGGGGTTGGTCGGTTCGGCACTGGGCGCATTTCTCACCACGGGCGGGCACGACGTGCGGCGGCTGGTGCGCGGGAAGGCGCGCGGCGGCGACGAGATCGCGTGGGATCCGGCGGCGGGTCGCATCGACGCCGATGCGCTGGAGAATTGTGACGCGGTGATTCACCTCGGCGGCGTGAGCATCGCGCAGCGCTTCACCGATGGACACAAGCACGCCGTTCGCGCGAGTCGCGTGCAGAGCACAACGCTGCTGGCGCAAACCATCGCGAAATTGCGTCACAAGCCGCGCGTATTCGTGTGCGCGTCGGCGGTCGGTTTTTATGGCAATCGCGGCGACGAGATGCTGACCGAAGAGAGCGCGGCGGGCGGCGGATTTCTGCCCGATGTGTGCCGCGAATGGGAAGACGCGACGCACGCGGCTTCGGCTGCCGACGTTCGCACGGTCAACGTGCGCATCGGAATTGTGATGACGCCGCTCGGCGGAGCGCTGCAGCAAATGCTGCCGCCGTTTCGCTTCGGCGTCGGCGGCGTTGTCGGTAGTGGTAGACAATACATGAGTTGGATCGGGCTTGATGATCTAATCGGCGTGATTCACTTTTCGCTGTTCGCCGAAACGCTTCGCGGCCCGGTGAACGCGACGGGGCCGCAGCCGGCTACGAATCGCGAATTCACACACGCGCTGGGGCGGGTGTTGCGTCGCCCGACGATTTTGCCGCTGCCGGCGTTTGCGGTGCGTGCTGTTTTCGGCGAGATGGGTGAGGCGCTGCTGCTGGGCGGCAATCGAGCCGTGCCGCGCAAGCTGGAGCAAGCGGGTTTTCGATTCCTTTGCCCGACGCTGGATGAGACGCTGCGTTGGGAACTCGGCGTGGTGTAGCGCTGTAGCGATCGGCCCGACGGCGCCGACGGCGTCATTTGAGCGTAAAGATCGCTTGCCGACAGTCGTTCGAACAGTAACCGCAATGTCCAACGCGCATCCAACGTCGAGCGATTGACACTTGGTGTCCGCGAAAATTACGACCGCGACAAAAATTTTCGCGGTCGCGCGTGAGAGCGGCGACCGCTTGTCGCCGACAGCGGGAAGTGCCGAGACACGAGTTGCGAAAGCGTCCTTCGCGCCCGCGGCGCAACGCGCGCCGTGCTGGCGGCGAAGGGCATGCAGTTATCATCCTCGAGGAAACATGAATGCGGAAGATTCGATTCGCGGCGGCGCTGTTGTTGCCCGCCATGCCGGTTTTGTCGCACGCCGACACAATCACGCAGACCGTGGCATTCGATTACGACGCCAATTTTGGCGTGACGTTTCCGGTCGTTCAGGGCTTTGACACGCAAGGCGGAACGCGCGAACTGGTCGGCGTATCGCTCGCCTTCGATCAGCACCTCAGCGCGGATTTGTATTTTGAAAGCACCGGCCCGACGGCTGTTGCTGATGGCGATTTCGTGCTCTCGTTCGCGTATCCGACGCTTTTTCAACTCGGCCTGGCAGACGATGAGAATCCGCCGCCGCTGATCGGCCCCGGTGCGTTTTTTGTCGGAGACATTTCCGGGGCGCTCGGTGCGTTCGACGGCGTACCCGGTAACGCCGGACCCGATTCGTTTCGCACGACGATTACCGACGCGTTTCAGTTGCAGTTCGACTACACCGCCGCCGATCCGGAAGTGCTCGCGGCGTTGACGACGCCGGGGCCGCTCACGACTGTTTTCGGCGGCTTTACCGAGCTGTTCTTCAGTTGGGTGAACGACCCCGACTGGCCGATTCCGCCGGGCGGTGTTCCAGAGTATCCCACCGACGCGGCCCTGTGGGTGAGCTGGTCGAATTTCCGTCACTTCGGCGAGATTACCGTGACGTATGACTATGTTCCGGTGCCGGAACCGACGAGCGGCGTGCTGCTCGGCGCGGCGGCGGTTGCGATGCTTGGCCGGCGTTTCCGCTGAGTAATCGCAAGGTGATAAACTCCTCGCGTCGTGTGGTGCCGCACTCGATTGCTGGCTGGATCGACGCGAGGATTGTCTGTGAGCGTTACACCGCCGCCGTCGTCGCCAGATCTGCCGCCGCCGGTTCCGCCAACGCTTGCGCAACCGTCGAAGCCGCCAAGCGATTCGAGCCGGTATGAGTGGATGATCCGTGCGTGGCCGGAATATGGCCTCTTGCCCGACGACGCGGCCCGCAAGGAAGTGCTGGGGCAGCTTCAACAATCACACTTCGTTTGTAATCCGTTCTTCTATCTGTACGTGATCGCAGTCGTGGTGGTGGGAATCGCCGCCGTGCCGATGATCCACGCGATGTCGCTGCGCCTCGGCGGCTGGGTCCGGCTGCCGCACTGGGTCTTCGCGGCTGGGTCTCTGATTGCGTTCATTGCGATCTACTATGTTGGCATAGGCATATTCTGGGATCGATCCGTCCGCAATCGGCTACGCCAGCTCATCCGCGAGCGCGGCATCGCGATCTGCGTCGCGTGCGGCTATGACTGTCGCGGTATCGAGTCGGAGCGATGCCCGGAATGCGGGAAGGCGCTGCGAAGGCAAAATGCAGAATGAGGAATGAAGAATGCAGAAAATTGCCCGCATCTGCCGGCGTGGTGAACGCCAACGCGAACCCTTCTGCGCGTGCGCTGCGTGCTGCTGACGGCACTCGCGCCTCTACGCGCAGAGAACGTCGAACTGCTCCCGTTGCCGCATGAACCCGTGAACTTCCGCACCACAACAACCCCACTCACGCTACCATTCGCCGCCTATGTCCGATCGCCCGCCAGCGAACGATACGCCGCTCGCCGACCTGTGCGTCGCGGCCGCGCGCGGCGACCAACTCGCCTTCGAGCAACTGCATCTGCGCCTTAGCGGAGGCCTGCGCCGATTTTTCACGCAACGCGGTTGTGACGACGCCGCATCGCGCGACGAACTTATTCACCGCACCTGGATCGCCGTCTGGTCCGCGATTCGCGAGGGCCGCTATGACCCGACGCGATCGGCGATCACCACGTTCACCTACGGCGTCGCGCTCAATCTCTGGCTGCAACAACTCCGCCCGCGACAGGGCGCCGGGCCGCTGCCGGGTGACGACGCGCGCGAGCTCGCACTGCTCGGCGCGCACGACCCCGCCGCGTTTGTGCGATCGTGTGAGTTGCTGGAAGCGGTCCGCGTCTGTGTGCGTGCGCGAAACACGCCGCACGAGTTGGACGACGTCGAGCGCGAAATCGCAGCGGCGCTGGCCGCGGGCGAATCGGAACGCAGCGTGGCGACCCGGACGGGCCTGGCCCCCAGCACGATCAACGTCCGTAAACGCAGCGCCTTGCAGAAGTTGCGCATGTGCCTGCGAGCCAGAGGATTTTCCGACGAGCCGTCCGAGCGCGGCCCCGTCGAGATGGAATAACCCATTGGCGGGCGTGTAGCCGCCCGGGAGCGACGCCATGCGAGACC
Organism: Phycisphaerae bacterium; assembly: GCA_046155505.1. GTDB lineage: Bacteria > Planctomycetota > Phycisphaerae > UBA1845 > Fen-1342 > JBJXFK01. The sequence goes on along the minus strand of JBJXFK010000210.1, from coordinate 694 downwards.
GCGATCTCGAAACCCTGCTTCGAATGTCCGGCGAGCTTGACGAGTTCGAGCGCGGTTGCGGTCGCATCGGTCGCCCGCGGCGCGAGCGTGCGGCATCGCCCGTGATCATTCGGCTACGGCGGCTGACGATGTTCGCGGCGGCGGCGGCGGTCGCGTGGGTGGCGCTGCGGTTCAATGTGACCGAGCGGCCGCAACCGCGTGATCACGGCACCGCTGGCACCGGGACGATCGCAACTCCGGCGATCACGGTGAAGCTTTGCAGCACGACGCCCGCGGTCGCCTTGCCCGAGCGGGCGGCGAGTTATCGCGTGCAGCCGACAGTTGGCGAGGATTGTTCGCTCGTCGCGCTCATGCGCACGTGGAGTGCCGAGTGCGGCTGTCTGCTATGGGAAGTGCATGAGTTCGAGAACGGCAACACGGTCACGCGCGCCGACCGCGGCGAGGCGATCGACCTCATCGGTAGCGAGGGTGCCGAGGTGGTGGTGCTGGCAATGTCGCGCGATGCGACGCAACTGAGCAACGCCAAGGACACCGCCGAACTGCTGAGCTGCCTTGATTCGAACACGCGAGATTCCAGCCTCAGCCCGGATGCGCGGCGCAGCGCCGATATTGTGGCCGCGTGTTTGCCGCGCGAGGTGACGATTGTGTCGCATCGGCTGGGCGAGCCGCGGTGACGAGTTGTCAGGGTTCGGGG
>JBJXFK010000196.1:0-30301 GCA_046155505.1 Phycisphaerae bacterium | reverse complement strand
ACAGAGCGATGCGAGCGCTCGCGCGTGGCTGCACGGGAAGTTGTTTTTGGCGTTGTTGACGGAGAAATTGATCGAGGAAGCGAGTCTTTTTTCCCCCTGGGGATACGACCTGGCGGACGCGGCGGAGTCGCTGGCGTGAGACGCGCTTCATGGCGCGAGAGATTGCGTCCGCGATCTCGCCGGCGTTGGGATTACGAAAGACGCTGATGAACTGGAACACGATCGCGCGGGGCTTATGCGACCCCCCGCGCGAGCGAAAATGACGGTCGCTAAGTTAACGCTTATGGGGCGATGCCCACCCTACGAACTTTTTGGAGCACCGCGGCCCTCCGCGGTTTTCTTAAGCGCCGCGCGAAATGGTGGGCGGTGCCCACCCTACGAACTCTTTGGAGCGCCGCGGCCCTCGGCAGTTTTCTTGAGCGCCGCGCGAAATGGTGGGCGATGCCCACCCTACGAACTCGCTCACGCTCGGGGCACTCGCTTGCGCGTCGCGTTCGGAGGCGTTTCTCGTTCGAACGCGCGACTACGCCAGCATCGTTGTCGGCGTTCCATCCACCACAAACTTCGCCGACGTCAGCTCGCGCAGCTTCTCGACCGTCATATCGGGAGCGATCTCTTTCAGCACCATCTTCACCGGACCATCGCGACCCGCCGAGTAATCGAAATCCCAGACGCCCAGCTCGGTGATCAGCCGATGCACGCAGCGCCGACCCGTGAGCGGCAGCGTGCATTGCGGCAACACTTTCGACGAGCCGCTCTTGTCGGCGTGTTGCATCAGGATCACGACTCGTTTCGCACTTGCGATCAGGTCCATGCCGCCGCCCATGCCTTTGACCAGCTTGCCCGGGACCATCCAGTTGGCCAGATCGCCGCCCTGCGAGACCTCCATGCCGCCCATGATGGTTAGATCGATGTGCCCGCCGCGAATCATGGCAAACGAGTCGGCTGACGAAAAATAGGACGAGCCGGGCAACTCGGTGATGGTCTGCTTGCCGGCGTTGATCAGGTCGGGATCAACCTCGTCCTCGTACGGAAACGGGCCGATGCCCAGCATGCCGTTCTCGCTTTGCAGAACGATTTGCATGCCCGGCGGAATGTGATTGGCGACCAGCGTGGGCATGCCGATACCGAGATTGACGTAGAAGCCGTCGCGGAGTTCTCTGGCGGCACGCTGCACAATACGATCGCGCCCGGCGGGGGCGGCTTTCACGGCTGGCGCGGTGGCGGACATGGCGGTTCCTTTTGTGGGCTGAACAGAGCGGGAATCTTCGGGTAACGTTGGGGCGGGGTCAATGAGGCGTGGGACAGGGCGCGGGGCTCAGGGCGCGAGTGCAACCACTGAACCTCGAACCCCGAACCCTGAACCCCGAACCCTGAACCCCGAACCCTGAACCCGGAGCGGCGATGGAGATGCAACTCGTTCGCACCGAGCAGCGCGTCGAGCTGCAATTCTCGCAGCGCGGCGGACCCGCGCCGATCTACGTTGATTTTGTGGATGGCCCGCTCGGCTACACCCGCCGTGTGAATCGCTTTGGCCTGCTGTTCGACGCGGTAGGCTTCAAACGCGGCCGCCCGAGCGTGATCGACTGCACCGCCGGCCTGGGCAGCGATGCGTTTCGCCTGGCGTATCACGGCGCGCGGGTCGTCGCGATTGAACGCTCGTCGATCGTGTTCGCGCTCTTGCATGACGGAGTCGAACGGGCCTTGCGCGAGCCGGAGATTCGCGAGAAGCTCGGCGATCGGCTGTGCATCGTGCAAGGCGACGCAAATCAGTACTTACAATCCCTCGCCGAGGGCGACCGTCCGGACGTGATCTATCTCGATCCGATGTACCCGCCCAAGAGCAAGACCGCGCTCCCGAAAGTCGAAATGCGCGTGCTGCGGCAACTCGTCGGCGATGATCTCGACGCAAGCGACCTGCTCGCCGTCGCGCTGCGCGTCGCGCGGCAGCGCGTCGTCGTAAAGCGCCACCGCAACGCCGAGCCGCTCGGCCCGCGACCGACGCACGATCATTGCGACAAGACGACGCGATATGACGTCTATCTGATCGCGACGTGATCCGCGAGCGACATGCGGCGCTCTTGGTGCGGGCGTTGCTCACGAACCCAAGTCGATTTTGGATTTTAGATTTTGGATTTTGGATTCCGCGCCGACGGCGTTCGCTTCATCGCCGCTCGCCTTCGTTCGGCAAAAATCGCTCGGATTCCGCTCGCGATTCCTGCCGCCGCCGTCTCGACCGCCATGCTCGGCCAGCGCTCGCGTTGCCCGATCGCCTGCGCCGGCAGGACCGGCAGATGGATGAACCCGCCGCGCACGTCGGGCATTTCGGTCGCGAGCAGGTGCATCAACGTGTAGGTGATCTGGTTGCACAAATACGTGCCCGCGTCTTGCGATAGCTCCGCCGGAACCCCGGCGGCGTGCATCGCGGCCAGCATCGCGCGGTGCGGCAGCGTGGTGAAATACGCCGCCGGCCCGCTGCGGACGATCGGCTGATCAATGATCTTCTTGCCGCGATTGTCGGCGATGCGAAAGTCGAGCAGATTGACACCCAGACGTTCGATGCAAACAAACGGGCGACGCGCGGCCTGGCCGAGACAGATGACAACCTCGGGCTTTGAGCCGCGAACCGCGCGAATCAGTGCGTTCGGCCCGCGCGTCGCATCGACCGGCAGGATGGCGCTATGCAGCCGCACATTCGCCACGCCGCCCGCGACCACCGCCCGCAGGGCTTCGAGCGACGCGTTCTTTTTCATGCCGTCGAATGGTTCGAAAGCGGTGAGCAGGAGCTTCATGGTGTGGCGATTGTAGCTTGGGAGGAAAAAACGCGGAGACTCAGCCGACAGCGTTGGGCCCATGCCGACGGTCGTTCGCGTCGGCATGCGTCCGAAGACGCTGCCGCACAAAGTTCACGGCAACGCCGTCTCCGTCATCGTCCGCGGCGCCGGCCGCTTGTACGGTCGACCATACGAAACATGTGGGGTCGTGTCCAAACAGAACACCGCCGGATCGCTCATCGCGATGGTCAAATCGCCATAGTAGATATTCCACCGGATGCCGACGTAGCCATAGACGGCCAGCAGGAACCAGCAGCTCAGTTCGACCACCCGATGCCGTCTCAGGCGGATCAGGATCGACGACGCCATAACCACCAGTGTCAGCTTGTAAGCGATCAGCAGCACCGGCGGTCCGTGGATGATGTGGGCCGCGACCGGGTTGAGTTCGCGAAACAGCCGCTGGTCGGCCTCCTGCAGCGTGAAGCTCAGGTCGGCGATGTTCAGCGTCCAGATGACGAGCAGCAGTCCGATTACCCGCCGGGGCCGGCTCAGGAAGTCGACCGTCGCCGAAACCGCGGCGAGACAGATCTCGCGCACGCCGCGTTGCGGGCGGCCGGCGAAGAGCGGGATGTTCAAACTACCGATGCTCACGGAAAATTGATCGGCACTTTGCGCGCCGAAATTCAGACAAGTCGCACGGGTCTACGCCGATCGCGCGCAAGTCCTCTGATATCAACGCCCAGCAGCAATGGTTCTATGGCTTTGCGGACTGTCGCGGCAAGGTACCGGTGGGCGATTCGTGCGCGGGTTGGGTTTGCGGGCTTAACAATTGAATATCAGCCGCGTAGGCCTGACGAAATGCCGACAATTCCTGATTCTCGGGCCGAACGGTCGCTTTTCCGGCCACCTTCGTGCCGTCTTCGCAACGTACGTCCAGCTTGAGCAGCCACGCGTCGCCGCCCAAGAGCGGGCGAGTCAGCTCGACAGTTCCGCTTGAGAAAACGGTCTTCCCGCGTAGCTGGCCCACTTCTTGGATCAGAAAGCCGCGCCCCGCCTCGGGCTGCGCAGGGTCGATCGGGAGCACGCCCTCGCGCTCTGGCAGAGCCAGAAAGACGCGAAAGTCGCGCGGGCCGGATACCGATTGCGGGAGTGGAAAATCGAGGAGCACCTGCTGCGTGCCCGCGCCCGTGCCGGCGGCGAACGCCCAATCGCTGGCGAGCCGCAATTGCTGCTGTGCCTGCGGTGCGTGCGGCTGGATCAGCACCAGCTTGGCCTCTGAGCCGCAGCCGACGATGGAAAGCGCTACCAGACATGACATTGACGTGAATGCGTGACGGGTCGGTCGGATCATGGGGGCGTAGCATAACGCGAGAGGCACGGATCCGGCGACGCTTCGAGCCGCGCGCCGCACCAGTTCGACCAGTGCGGCAAGATTCTCCGACCCGAGTACATTTGCTGCCGCGCGGTAACAAATTTCCTCAAGGTTCGCGAAATCCATGGCAACAGCTTTTCATTCTCCGTGCTCCCCGTGATCTCTGTGGCTCACGCCTTCTCCCGACCCAGCACGATCTCCCGTGCCAGCTCGCGCAGCGACAGCGGTGCCGATCCCTCCGCTTTGTTATTGATCGCAACGAAGACCAGCTTCTGCAAAATCGCCGCCTGACCGCATAAATTCGCAATCTCTGCCCGTGTCGCGACGTCGGCATCCACTATTCGATCAAACGGCGCATACGCATTCTTGGCCGATTCATAGTCGAACTTGCGATTGAGCATCCAACGCACCACCGCCGCCGGCTGCGTCTCGACCGCGATCATCTGCCGCTGCTCGGCGATCGTAGGCATGCTCGGATGCACGTTGTAGCAATGCGCCACGCCCAGATCGCGCAGCACGCTCGCATACCTCGTCGTCAGCAACTCGCGATTGCGAATCTCGACCGCGAGCATCGCCGATCTGGGCAGCGCCGCCAGAAAGGCCGCGAGCCGATCGAGAAACACAACCGGCTTCCCCATCGCCTGCCGCGACATCGGCACAAACTGAAACACCAGCGGCCCGCACTTCTCGCCCAGCCCATCGACGAACGGCCGCACCACTTGCTCAGCCGCGAACGCCGCATCCAGAAAGTGCGGACTCTCGCCATATCGCATGCCGCTGTCGCCCGCACCGGTGCGCACGAGCGGCGACGTGACGCCATCGAACGCTTTGCACAAAAAGCGAAAGTGCTCCGGCACCGCGGCCGCGTAATCCTGAAACGCCGCCCGCCCGAGCGGCGCATAAAACGATCGATCGATCCCCACCATCCGCAGCAGCGGATGCCGCGCATACGCCGCCAGACCGTGCCGCGCGAGCGTCTGCTCGCTCGCCGACCGGTCATACACCAACCCGACCCAGCCGGGAAACGACCACGACGACGTGCCGATTCGTATCTCGCTCGGCAGCTTTCGAGCCAATTCCGCCCAGTCCTCGCCGACCGCCGCCGGACCAACACGCGAATTTCCATGTTTGGTCGGTGCCGACGCCGATGCAGCCGGCGCGCCTGCGCTCGGCTCGGCTGCTACGCCGAACAAGTTCAACTGTCGCGGATCGTCACGCTTGGCCATGCTCGTTCATTCGCCCGCCAGCATGCGCACATGCTCGGTCACGCAGCGCTTTAGCACATCCAGGTTGTACCCGCCCTCAAGCATGCTCAGCAGCCTGCCCCCGCAGTGTCGGTCGCTGACCGCCATGAGCTGCCGCAACATCCACACGAAGCCGTCATCGCTCACACGCGTGTTGCCCAGCGGATCATCCGCGTGCGCGTCGAATCCGGCCGAGATGATCACCAATTGCGGCCCGAACCGATCCGCCGCCGGAATCACATGTCGCTCGAACGCCTCGCGATATTCGATGTCGCCGCTGCCCGGCATCATCGGCAAATTGATCGTAAATCCCTTTCCCGCGCCGACGCCGACCTCTTCCTCGTAACCAGTGCCGGGGTACATCGCGCTGGGGTGTCCATGCAAGCTCACGAACAACACCGCCGGGTCGGCTTCAAAAATGTGTTGCGTTCCGTTGCCGTGATGCACATCCCAATCAACGATCAGCACGCGCTCGAGACCGAACTCGTGCTTGGCCGCCTCCGCCGCCAGCGCGACATTCGCAAACAGGCAAAATCCCATCGCCCGATCACGCTCGGCATGATGCCCCGGCGGGCGCACCGCGCAGAACGCACGCTTCAACTCGCCGCGCAGGATGTACCGCGCCGCCCTCACCACGCTGCCCGCGGCCAGCAGCGCAATCTCGTAGCTGTCGCCGCAAATCGAACAATCGTGCTCATCGATGAGCGGATGATGCAATCGGCAACACTCGGCGACACGCTCGATGTATTCGCGCGTGTGGATTCGCTTCAGCAGTGCCCGTTCCACCGGCTCCGGCTGAATTCGATACGCGGTCGACAGCACGCCCGACCACTCCAGCCCGCTGCCGATCGCATCGAGCCGCTCGGGTCGCTCGGGATGGCCAGGGCCGGTGATGTGCCGCTTGAAGACTGGATCAAACACAATTCCGAAGTCGTGCATGTTTGCATTGTAATCCGCAGAGTGGCGGTTCCAACGTGTGCGTCAATTTGTACGCATCGCCGACGGTCGGCGCGCCAAACGCCGCAACGATGCGCCCGATGACAGCCCGAAGGGCTTGAGAGTCGTTAGCCGGGGGTGAAGCGCAGCGCCACCCCCGGTCGCGAGCGTTCTACGAAAATTCACTTCAGCCTGAAGGGCTGATAGTTGCGCGCACGTACGACCCCAATACCCAGCCGTTTTCGAACCAACTCTGCGCTGCGATTGCGCCCGCACATCAAACCAAAAAAACGCCCGCCATCGCAACCGCTCGCCCGCGTGACGGTAACACTCCTCAGTCGCAGGCTGTGACCAGCGACTCAACCCGAGGAGAATTGCGATGAAACTGCTACGCCGCAACCTGATCGGCCTGACCTGTGTATCACTACTCGCCACGTCCGCACTCGCCCAGCAACCGCCGCAGCCGAGCCCAGACCGCGCCCCGCCGCGCCCGGTCGGTGTCGTACCCGAGATGTCGGAACCCGAGACGGCGATCATCCCCATTCAAAACGCAAACGCCAATGCCGTTCACGAAGTACTGGCGCGAACCGCCCCCGCGTTCGGTGGTGCCGTAATTGTCGCACAGGAATCAACCAACACGCTCGTCATCGTCGCCGACAAACAAACCGCGCTGCCCAAACTCATCGCGATCGTGAAGGAGCTCGACAAGCCCGCATCCGCCGGCGGCGACGATCGAGCCGTGCAGTCCATCGCGTTGAAAAAGGCATTCGCACACGACGCTGCCGCCGCAATAGATCGGCTCATGGTCGGGCGCAGCGGGATGCGCGTCTGGTCCGACGAGCGCAGCAACACACTCTGGCTGCGCGGCTCCAGCACCGAAATCACGGCGGCAACCGAGTTGGCAACGCGCTTCGACGCCGCCGCGCCAGAATCGCCCGAGGTGAGCGCTGCCGCCGCGCCGAGCAAGCTGCAATTCCTGCGCTTGAAGCACGCGCACGCACAACACCTGGGGACAACGGTGAACGCCCTGTTCGGCAAATCTGAGCGCGACGTGCGCATCGTCGCCGACGCTCGTTCGCAAACGCTCGTGGTGCAATGTACCGATGCCCAATTCGCGCGGATCAGCGAAGTTGTCGTCGCGCTGGACGTCCCCGCTCGCGATGGCGACGTCGTAACCGAGCATGTGTCGCCGCCGCCCGCTGAATCCGACAAACCCGCCGATCGCCCGCATCCCTCGCCGGGCCGGCCCGCCAAACCCGGCCAGCCCTGACGAGTGTCAGGGCGGTTTTCGCGTGTCGCGTCGCGCCCACGGGTTGCGACGCGGCACCGTCTCAGCGGAACGCACCGCGACAACCACACACAACCGTAACGCCGAATCGCGGCACTTCCTCACTTTCACGTCGCTCGGATATTCCATCATTCGCATAGAATGCCAGCACAGCCGCGCATCGGGTGCGGCTGCGTAATTCGCGGGCTGCAACATCGGCGGCAGCATGAATCAAGATCCGAATCGCCAACCGCCCGCCGACGTCACCCTCGATAGCGCCGCGCTCACGCGCACCGACACCGGCCGCCGCCAAGCCCGCGAAGGCTCTTCGCGCGCAGCGTCAAGCACCGGCCATTTCCCGCCCGGCGAGGTCATCGCCGGTCGCTACCGCATCATCGAGCGCCTCGGTGCCGGCGGCATGGGCGAGGTCTATCGCGCCGACGATTTGACGCTCGAACAATGTGTCGCGCTCAAATTCCTCGTCACCGCTCGCATCGGCGACGCCGCCAGCATGACCGAAATGCAGCGCGAAGTCCGCGTCGCACGCCAGATCACCCATCAAAACGTCTGTCGCGTTCACGATCTCGGCGTCTGGGAAGAACGTCCGTTCATCACGATGGAATACATCGACGGCGAACCGCTCAGCTTGCTGCTCCGCCGCATCGGTCGCCTCGCATCCGACAAAGCCGTCGACATTGCGCAGCAGCTTTGTGTCGCGCTCGCCGCCGCACACGAACAGGGAATCCTGCACCGCGACCTGAAACCGTCCAACGTCATGATCGACGGTCGCGGCCGCGTGCGCATCACCGATTTCGGCCTCGCCGGCGTGGCCGACCAGATCCACCGCGACGACATTCGCGCCGGCACGCCCGCCTACATGGCCCCCGAGCAGTTCGAGGGTAAAGAAGTCACTGTTCGCAGCGACGTCTACGCCCTCGGCCTCGTGCTCTACGAAGTCTTCACCGGCAAACGTGCCACGCCGGGCGACACGATGGCCGAGATTTCGCGCTGGCATTCCGAAAGCAGCGCGACGCCGACCATGCCGTCGCGAATCGTCGCCGACCTCGATGAATCGGTCGAACGCGTGATCGTCCGCTGCATGCAACGCGACCCTGCGTTGCGCCCCGCATCCGCCCGCGCCGTGCTCGCCGCACTGCCGGGCTACGACCCGCTCGCCGCCGCGCTGGCCGCAGGCGAAACGCCATCGCCCGACCTGGTCGCCGCCGCCGGTCCAAAGTTAGGCTTGCCGCCGATGCTCGCGCTCGCGATGTTGCTGCTGATATTGATCTCAATCCCGGTCATCAGTTGGATCACGCGCCCGCACACGCTCTTCGCGTATACGCGACTCGACAAGCCGCCCATGGTCCTCGCGGACCGCGCGCGCGAGATGCTCACCACGCTCGGCTATCCCGAACCGCCGGCGGACACGGCGTGGGGTTTCGACATCGACACCGATTTCGTCCGCACGCTGCGCGAGCGCGACCAATCGCCAACCCGCTGGGACGCGCTGCGACACGAAACGCCGCCCGTGGTCACGTTTTGGTATCGCGAAAGCCCGAGCACGATGATCCCCAAAAACATCGCCGGTCGCATCGAGACCGACGAACCCGATCTGACCGAGGCCGGCATGTCGCGCGTGCGACTTTCGCCCAGCGGTCGCCTGCGATCGCTGATCGTCGTGCCGCCGCGATTCACAAGCAGCTCGCAACCGGACAGCACCACAACACCCGACTGGCAACGGCTCTTCGAATTCGCCGGCCTGAGCATCGCCGACTTTCAGTCCGCGACGCCGCGCTGGACGCCGACCGTGTTTGCCGACACGCGCGAAAGCTGGGTCGGTCACTATCCCGGCAAGTCCGCGGAAAAGGTCTTCGTCGAGGCCGCCGCGTTCCAGGGCAAACCCGTGCGGTTTGTCGTGCTCGGCGAATGGGACGTACCGGCGAGCGCACAAACTCAACCGGCCGCGATCGACTCACGCCGCGATGCATCGCGCGGAAACTCGGTTTTGGCGGTCATCGACATCTTCCTGATCCCGGTCTGCGTCGGCGGAGCGGCGTTCCTCGCGTGGCGCAACATCCGCCTGCGCCGCGGCGATCTCAGCGGCGCGCGGCGGCTCGCAATTTTCATGTTCGTCGTCTCAGTCGCCGCGTGGGCCATCGCGGCTGATCATGTTGTGAATGCCAATGGCGAAATGTCAGCAATTTTCCGCGCGATCGGCCTCGCGGCGTTCCGCGCTGCCCTCGCGTGGCTCCTCTATCTGGCGATCGAGCCGTTCGTGCGCAAGCGCCTGCCGCACGCGTTGGTCTCGTGGACGCGCCTGCTGAGCGGGCAATATCGCGATCCGACGGTCGGACGCGACATCCTGATCGGAGCGGCGATCTCAACCGTGCTGATTCTGTTCAACTCCACCCGTTCGATCGTCGCCAGCGCGATGGGCGCACCGCTGCTCGAACCCGGCGCGCCGAATCTCGACGCCCTGCTCATGCCGCGCGTCGCGCTCTCCACCATGATCGACGCGATCGCGTGGTCGCTCTCGACGCCGATGTTCTTCCTCATGCTGCTCGTGATTTTCCTGATCGTACTGCGCAGCCGACATCTCGCCGTCGGCTTGATTTTCGTGCTCGCCGCGGCGACCGCCGTCTGGCTCTCGGCGACCATGAGCGAAGCCCCGACTGCGACCGCCATCGTCGCCGTCGCCACCGTCACGGCCTACCTCACCTGCCTCGTCCGCTTCGGCCTCCTGGCGCTCACGGCGATGCAGTACTTTCAGATTTGCACCGGCTATTTCCTGATCTGGTTCGATCCGGCAACCTGGTACGTCCCGCAAGTCCTCATCGCCGCCGCTCTGCTCGTAGGCATCGCCGGCTGGGCTTTCTATGTTTCGCTTGCCGGGCGTCCGCTGCTGCATCCGAAATTGCTCGACGATTAGTCGCGCGGCGATCGACCGCAACCTGAATCTCCGCCGTACCATCCATCATCCATAGGCGACTTTTTCAAACGCAACGGGTACACTATTGCATCTATCGAGGTCAGCCGCCGCCCGCATTGCCGCGCGCTAACCTCCGCATTTCCAAGCCGTTGTCTCGGAGATTGGCGTGGCGACGTTGTATGTCCTGCAAGGTCCGGACAAAGGCCGGACGTTCAAGACCAGCGATGACAACGTCATCGTCGGTCGTGCCAGCGATCAGGCACCCCTCAACGATCCCAGCGTCAGCCGCCGACACGCCCAACTCTCCTTCAAGAACGGCGTCGGCACGCTCATCGACATGAACTCCGCCAACGGCACCTATCTCAACGGCTTGCGCGTCACCGCGCCCATGCGGCTCAAACACGGCGATCAGGTTCGCGTCGGCAGCACGCTGCTCGTCTATTGGGGCGACGAGTCGGTCGAGCAAATCAGCGGCGTACACATCCCGCACGACCTCGTCACGCTCGATGCCGGCGGACCGATGGGCGGTGCCGACATCGCCGCCACCGTCCCGTCGAACGAAGACAGCGTGATCATCGCAGCTCCTGATACGCAATACGCCGTCAAGTCGTGGAAGGCGATGCGTGCCCTCACCGAAGTCATCGGCAGCCTGCCCGCGCCCGAGCAGATGCTCCCGCGCGTGCTCGACATCCTCTTCGAAGAAGTCGACGTCGATCGCGGCGTCATCTTCTTGCAAGACCCGCACACGAAAGAGTTCATCCCCGAAGTCGTGCGTTTCCACAGCCGCAAGGCCCGCGCCGACGCGCAGCGTGACTCGATCGTCGCCAGCCGCACGATCATCAACCACGTCGTCGAATCGCGCGAGGGCGTGCTCTGCTCCAACGCGGTCGAAGACGAGCGTTTCCGCGCCGGCAAAAGCGTACACGCGCTGAATTTGCGTTCCGTCATCTGCGCCCCCATCGTCGCCCGCGACAAAGTGCTCGGCGTCATCCACATCGACTGCCCGATCCAGCGCCGCACCTACAACGAGCATCACCTGCGGCTGGTCACCGCGATCGCGTATCAAACCGGCCTCGCCCTCGAAAACGCCCGCCTAGTGCAGGCCCAGGTCGAGCGCGAGCGGCTCGCCGCCGTGGGCGAGACGATCGCGTATCTGTCGCACTCGATCAAGAACATCCTGCAAAGTCTGCGCGCCGGCAGCGACCTCGTGCAGCGCGGCCTCGACCGCCGCGATTTCGCGGTTACGACGCAAGGCTGGAAAATCCTCGATCGCAATCTCGACAAGTGCTACGCACTCATGCTCAACATGCTCGCCTTCAGCAAGCAGCGCGAGCCGGCGTTCGAACAGGTGCAGGTCAACGCCGTAATCGAAGACGTGGTGCAGCTCGCGCAATCGCAAGCCGACGACGCCAAGGTCGTGCTGCTGAGCGAACTCGACGAAAAACTCCCGCCGATCGCCGGCGATTTCGACGGCCTGCATCAGGTCATCCTGAATCTGGTCAGCAACGCGATCGATGCCGTCCCGCACGGCTCGGGCCTGGTCAACGTGCGCACGCAATTCGATATCGCCGAGCGCCGCGCGCAAATCACCGTGACCGACAACGGCAGCGGCGTGCCCGACGAACTGCGCGAACGTATCTTCCAGCCGTTCTTCTCAACCAAAGGCCACGGCGGCACAGGCCTGGGCCTAGCCGTCGCGAGAAAAATCGTCTCCGAGCTCGGTGGTACACTGGAACTGACAAAACCGCGTGAAGGCGGATCGGTGTTCATCATGCGGCTACCGCTCACGCCGCCGACACCCTCAAGCCCAAACGACACGCAAGGACCAAGGTAAGTTCAAAGTGGCAAGTGCAAAGTTCAAAGTGCAAAGTGAGGATTGGGGCCGAGGGTTCAAGGGGTCGAGGGGGCAAGTGAAAAACGCCGGGTGCCGGGTGCCATGCCGACGGCCGTTCGCGTCGGCATGCCACGAGTGACCGTCCTTCGTGTGAATGCAGTGTCCGCTGGAACCCCCTCTTCACTTTGAACTTTTCACTTTGCACCTTGCACTCTCGTGCGGCGAATCGATGAACTTGAGCACCGTCAGACTGTGCAGCTTCTGCAACGCCGCTCTCCCGGCCGCAGCCAAATTCTGTCCCGGCTGCGGGCGCGGCGTGCCGCTCGGCAATGAGCCGCAGTCGGCCATGACCAATCTCGGCACCGTCGAAGCCGGCAGCTCGCTGCTCACCGTCGCCGACGACGGCCCCGCTCCGCCGCGACCGATCGACAATGGCCAGTTCGTCCCCGGCCGCGTCCTCGCCGATCGCTACCGCATCGTCGGCCTGCTCGGCAAAGGCGGCATGGGCGAGGTTTATCGCGCCGACGATCTGAAACTGCATCAGGTCGTCGCGCTCAAGTTCCTGCCCGCCGCCCTCGCCGACGACGCCCTGCGCCTCGACCGTCTGCGCAACGAAGTCCGCACCGCGCGCCAGATCAGTCACCCCAACGTCTGTCGCGTCTACGACCTCGGCGAAATCGACGGCCAGGCATACCTCTCGATGGAATACGTCGACGGCGAAGACCTCGCGTCGCTCCTCCGCCGCATCGGCCGCCTGCCGCGCGACAAAGCCATCGACATCGCCCGCCAGGTCTGCGCCGGCCTCGCCGCCGCCCACGAAAAGGGCATCGTCCATCGCGATCTCAAACCGATGAACATCATGATCGACGGTCGCGGCAAGGTGCGCATCACCGACTTCGGACTCGCCGCCCTGCTCGACGACGAACACAGCATCCAGCGCGGCGGCACGCCCGCCTACATGGCCCCCGAGCAGCTCAAGGGCAAAAAATCGACCATCGGCACCGACGTGTTTTCGCTCGGCCTCGTGCTCTACGAAGCCTTCACCGGCAAGCGCGCCTACGAGGCTCGCTCGGTCAACGATCTCATCCGCCTACACGCCGAGACCACGCCCACCAGCCCCACGCGCCTCGTCGATGACCTCGACCCCGCCGTCGAGCGCGTCATCATGCGCTGCCTCGAACGCGAACCCGACGCACGCCCGCAATCCGCACTCACCATCGCCGCGGCGTTGCCAGGCGGCGATCCGCTCGCCGCCGCGCTGCTCGCCGGCGAAACGCCGTCGCCCGAGCTCGTCGCCGCCGCCGCCCACAAAGAGGGCATGCCGCCCATCGTTTGCCTCGCTTGTTTGCTGACCGTGCTCATCGGCCTGCTCGCGTTTCCGTTCCTCAGCGATCAGGTCAAATTGCACGCGCTTTGCAGCCTCGAAAAAAGCCCTGCCGTGCTGATCGACCGCGCCCGCCAAATCGTTCGTGAACTTGGCTACCAGGATCTCTCCGTCGCCGACACCGCATATGGCTGGAACGTCAACGAAGACATCCTCGTCCGGATCGAAACGCTCGACCTGCTGCCCACGCGCTGGAGCGTGCTGAACACCGACGGCCCCGCCGCGATGGAATTTTGGTACCGCCAGGCGATCCGCCCGCTCGTGCCGAGCGGCGAAGCCGGCGTTGTCACCGCGGCCGATCCGCCGCTCGAACCCGGTTCGCTCGCGCTGCGCCTCGATCCGCACGGCCGACTCATCTATCTCGAAGTAGTCCCGACCGAGCCTTCGATGCCGCAGTTCGTAAGAAAAGCCGCCCCGTGGGCACGCGTGCTGCAACTGGCCGAGTTCGGCGTTGTCCTACCCGACTCAACCGAGCCAAGCGCCGAGGTCACCGCAAACTCTGAAGAAAACGGCCCCGCTTCGCAACCCGCCGACGCTCTGCCGACCACCTCGATCAGCGAGACCATCGTGCAGGACGACGACTACGTCGAGCCTCCCGTGCGCGCCACGCGCCTCGCACCCGAACCATCCGAGCGCCTGCCGCCCACGTTCGCTGACGAACGCGTCGCCTGGTGCGGCCGCCACCCGCGCGATCCCGACATCCTGCTTCGCATCGAGGCCGCCGCGTTCCAGGGTCGCCCGGTCTATTTTGAAACGATCATCGAATCCGGCGAAACCAGCGCCATCCGCCCCGATAGCGCCCAGGGCTGGCTGCAGCGCGGTGCGCAACTGCTCAACGGCATCCTGCTCGTCGGCTGCCTTGCCGCCGGCGCGATGATGGCTCGCCGCAATCTCGAACTCGGCCGCGGCGATCGTCGCGGCGCGATTCGCGTCGCCGGCTTCGTCGCCGCCGCGCTGATCGCCGCCTGGGGTGTGCAAGCCGATCACGTCGCCGACGCCCGCCAGCAATTCGGCCTGTTCTCCCGCGCCGCCGGCCGCGCGCTGTTCGTCGGCGGCATGTGCTGGCTACTCTACATGGCCCTCGAACCACACGTCCGCCGCCGCTGGCCCGACATGCTCATCGCCTGGAGCCGCCTGCTCGTCGGTCGCTTCCGCGATCCGCTGCTCGGGCGCGACATTCTCATCGGCGCACTCTTTGGCATCCTCGGCATGGTTTTCACCGCCCTGCGCCACTTCGGCCCGGCCATGATCGGCTGGCCGCCGCCGCGCCCGACCGGCATCGAGCCGCTCACGTTGCTCGGCCTGCGTTACGACGCGGCGCAACTGCTGAACGTCATGACGATGGCCTGCCTGCAACCCATGGTCGGCATCGTCCTGCTCATCACGCTGCTCGTGCTCATTCGCGAAAAATTCACCACCATGCTCGCGTTTCACCTGCTCATCACCGGTGCGCTCACGGTGCTCACGCTGCAGACCGGCGGCAACCCGATCATCGACCTCACCTATCACGGCGTGCTCGCGGCAGCGCTGATCTTCGTGCTCATGCGCTTCGGCCTCTTCGCCGTCATGGTGGCGCTGTTCTTCATGCAGCTATTCAATACCTACCCGATCACGTCGAATTTTGATGCGTGGTATGCCGAAAGCGCCGCCTTCGCGATCTTCGTCGCTGGCGCGGTCGCCATCTACGGCTATGTCACCGCTCTCGCCGGACGCCGTTTGCTTTCGCCCGCGGCGTGAGCGGCAGAGTGCCTTCGCTCCTGCACGCGCACCACCCTCCATCTCCCCATCCGTGAACATCCGTGCAATCCGTGGCAAAGTCTCTTCCCCGTCCCACTCAGCCGGCGTGACTCGCCAATTCCAAAATCCAAGATCCAAAATCGAATCCTGCGTCGATCAATCGCGGTTCCCCCAACGCACCCGCGCGACCAAACCCGCGACGCCCCAATCGCCCACTACAATCCGTCCGGTCAAACTGCCGACAGGAGCACTCATGATCGCACCGTGGCTGATTCTCTTCCTCGCCTTCGCCGGCGCAGAGCCCGCCAAGAACCCTTGGGCAGACAAACTGCCCGACATCGTTCACGAGGCAGAGTTCAAGCCCACCGCCGAATCCGTCGCCGCCGCGCTGGAAACCGCGTGGAAAGCCGATGCCCCGCACGCCCTCGGCACCGTGCCCGCGATCGCCGCGCTCAAATTCGCCGACGATCCGCGCATCACCGCGATGCGGCTGCGCTGGCTCTGGCGCTGCGGCCGCATCGGCGAGGCCGAGCAACTCGCAACAAAAATTGCCGCCGACTCGACCGACCCCGTCGCGCTCAGCACGCTCATCGCAATCGAAATGGCCCGCGGCAACAACGAACTTGCCCTGAAACTCGCCGACCGCCTGATCACCTGCAAAGACGCCAGCGCCGCCCAGCAATTCGCCGCCCTCAGTGCACACATGCTGCACGACCGCTTCGACGGCTTCGCCAAACGCATCCGCGAATGCGCGCGCGGCATCAGCGCCGACAACGGCTACCCCGACGCATATCTGCTAGAATCCATCGGCGGCCTGCCCGAATTCTTCGACGCCATCGGCACCCAGCCGGTCAATCAGATTCGCAAGCACGGCTCCGCCCCCATGCCGCTCATGGCCATTGCCAGCCTGCCCGCCGTCGATGTATTCATCAACGGCAAAGGCCCATACCGCTTCATCGTCGACACCGGCGGCAGCATCGTCCTCTCGATTAATCAGGCGATCGCCGACGAACTCAAAATCAAGTCGCTCGGCACCGCGACCGTTCGCGGCGTTTCAGGTTCGCAGGAGTCGCACCAGGCACTGATCGACGAACTCAGCATCGGCGACATCGAGATGAAACGCGTCGTCACGCGCTCGTTCGTCATGCCGCCGCCGATGGACGCGCTCCTCGACGGCATCATCGGCACGGGCATCTTCGGCAAAGCGCGCATGACGCTCGACTTCCAGCATGGCAAGCTGCACATCCTGCCCTCAACCGATCAGCCGCCGACCGCCGGCGACGAGCATCAGACGCGCATCATCGGCGACGCGAAAATTCTCGTGCCCGTCACCGCGCAACGCGAGAAAACGCTCGCCCTGATCGACAGCGGTGCCGAAGCGGTCGCCACGTCGCCGCGCAAGTTGAAAGAGTGGTTCCCAAACCGCGAAGTCACCCCGCTGCCCAGCGTCGGCGGCATGGGTGTCGGCGAAGGCGGCACCGCCGGCATGAATCTCGTCCCGGGCATCACGCTCGAAATCTTCGGCCGCACAAAAGAAAACGTCGGCGGCCTGGGTCTCGAAGTCCTCGATTCAGTCTTCGCCCCAATCCTCGGCATGGACGTGCCCGTCCTCGTCGGCATGCCGATCCTCCGCGAGACAAACAGCTTCACCGTCGATTACCCGCGCTGCCAGGTGTGGGTTGAGTGGATCAAACCCGCGGGACGATCCGAACGCGACGCGCAAGCGAGTGACCGCGA
This sequence comes from Phycisphaerae bacterium, assembly GCA_046155505.1. Classification (GTDB taxonomy): domain Bacteria; phylum Planctomycetota; class Phycisphaerae; order UBA1845; family Fen-1342; genus JBJXFK01. The sequence continues at coordinate 13,087 of JBJXFK010000196.1, read as the reverse complement.
GCGCAGCGAGCGCGAAACCGAGCCCCGACCGTAAGGGAGGGATTCCCGGCGTTCGACCACAGCGAGCCGACCTCTACCGCAACAACGGATCCGCAATAAGCTGCGTCGCCGGCAACAGCAACATATCCCCCCGCGGCCGCGTGCAGCCGATCGCGTCGCCGCCGCCCGGAGCGCTGCGCCAGCGCACTTGCGCCGTAGCCGGAGCGGCCTGCAACTGATCGATCACGCACTCGAAGCAATCCACAAACTCAATCGCTCGCGGCATCAGCGAAATCGTGTTATTGCCGACAAATACGACCCGTCCTGGCCTGCGCACAATCGGCCCGCCCGTCGGTTGTGCATAGCTGATCCCCTCGGTGCGAATTCCGACGCGCATGTGCGGCGCCGTATTCTCGATCCACACGTTTTCGAATCGCGTCGCACCCACGAACCCGCGTATCAGCACCTCGGCATACACCTGCCCGCCATCGCCGTTGCTCTGAAACGTGCAATCACGCACGACACATCCGTTGAGCGACGCGTTTTGAGCCGCCGTTTCGAGATACAGCCCGAATCCGCCGTTCTCCTGAGCACTACAGTGGTCGAAGAATACACCGTTGTTCGACCCCGTCGAACGCACCGCGAACCCGTGCCCCGCGTTGTCCCAACAGATGACGTGACTGACTTTCAATCGCTCGCCGACACCGTCGATTCGCAGCCCGTCGCCTGACGACCCGTTGATCCACACACGCTCGATCGCGCAGTGCTGCGCGTAGGCGGCGACTTTCACGCCGCCGCCGAGAAGGCTGATGTTGTCGAGATAGCAAGCGAAATTGTGCGCGCCCACCTCGCCGAACACGATCGCGATCGGTCCGCCGCCGGTGTAGTTGAGCCGCGTGTTGTAGCCTGTGCCGACCAGCCGATTTCCCGCCCGCAGCCGGATCGGTACGTTGATGTTGTGATTGCCGGCCGGCAACTGACACACGCCGCGCGTGTCGAGTTCCTGCTGAATGCGCAGGCTGGTCCATACTTCCGTCTGCGCGACGACGGGCGACGCGAACCAACCGAGCGCACAAGCAACGAGTACGGCGCGCAGCGCCGCGGACGACGTGAAACTCTGGATCATGCGATTCCCCTCCGTGAGGAATACGCATGGTAGTCGCTTACAGACGCATTGCGCGTAGAAACTCCGGCACGCTCACGCCGTGCGCGTGGCCAGCTTCGCCCGTTTCGCCTCGACATCGCCCAGCATTTTCTCAAACGAATCGGCGAACGACTTCACGCCGTCGATCAGCAACTGCTCGGTAACCTGCCCCATGTTGATGCCGACCGTCGCGAGCTTCTCCATCACGCCATACGCCTGCTCGACATCCATGTCGATCGTGCGGGCCGGGCTGCTGTGCTGACGGATCGCGTCAAGCGTATCCATCGGCACGGTGTTCACCGTGTTCGGCCCGATCAACGTATCGATGTACTTCGTCGACGGATAGTTCGGATTCTTGGTGCTCGTGCTCGCCCACAGCGGACGCTGCACCCGTCCGCCGGCCTTTTTCAGCGACGCGAACGGCGATCCCTCAAACACCTTCTTGTAGCAGTCATACGCGACCTTGGCATTCGCGATCGCCGCCTGACCCACGAGCGCGTCCAGTCCCGTCTCGCCCGCCTTCACGCGGTCGGCCAGCAGCTTGTCCACCACCGTATCGACGCGGCTGACAAAGAACGACGCCACCGACGCCACCAGCCCCAGCGGCTTGCCCTTTTCAAGCAACATCTGCAACCCGCCGAGATACGCCTCCATCACTTTCTCATACATCGAAACGCTGAAGATCAGCGTCACGTTTACATGGATGCCGTCGCCGATCAGCGTTCGAATCGCCGGAATGCCGGCTTCGGTCGCGGGCACCTTGATCATCACATTGGGCCGACCGATGGCCGTGTGCAGCCGCCGCGCCTCCGCGATCGTGCCATCCGTGTCGTGTGCGAGCTTGGGACTCACCTCGATGCTGATGAACCCGTCGCGCGCGTGCGTCTCGTTATAAATCGGGCGCAAGTTGTCGGCCGCGTCGCCGATGTCCTGGATGGCCAGCGCCTCGTAGATTTCAGTTGCGTTTTTGCCGGCCCGCACCAGCTCGCGAATCTGCACGTCATATTCGCTGCCGCCCGAAATCGCTTTCTGAAAAATTGTCGGGTTGCTGGTCTGCCCGGTGAGGCCTTCATTGATCAACTCGCGAAGCTGGCCCGTGACCAGCAATTCGCGGCTGATGAAATCGAGCCAAAGCGCCTGTCCAAATCCGGTGATCTGCTGAAACCGCGTCATCGTATCCTCACTCGGCCGCGCGGGCCGGGGTCTTTTGCACGCAGGCAAATTCGCGGAGCTATTTCCCGACGCGATCCGCCACGCCGCTGGCTCCCGCGAAATTGTACACTGCCCACCGTGCGGATTCCGCAAACCAACCGCCTCCTGTCCACCGTTTCATGGCGCGCCCATGTACAGAGCAACGACATACGATGCGAGTGCGACAAAGGCGAGAACGATCACGACGAGCGGAAACGTAATGCTGTCGGGCGGTCCAGTCCGCGGCGCAAGGGCGACATGCACACGACCTTCCAACCAATCGTAACCACAGTCACAATATCGGCTCCGCTCGTCGACAAGCCGCTTACAGTTAGGACAGACTTTAGCACTCATGACACGGCTGCCATCAAGAACTTGCCGGACGCGGAAACCCCGTTGTCCCTTTGTCCCCTTGTTCCGTTGTTCCCTTGTCCCCTCGTCCCCGCCTTACCGGCCTGCCTCAACCGACATCGCCAGCCCCAGCAGCCCATACGCCGTCCCGTACGGCTTGTGATACGCGTGCATGTCGTAATCCCACAACGACCCGTCGCGCTGCTGCGTCTTCATGATCTCGCGTTGCAGACGCGACCACAGGTCCGCCCGCTCGCCCTCGGGCATCGCCGCGATCACGCGAGCCGCGTAGTAATGCCCGAATAGGTAGAAATACCCGGAATTGAGGTAGTACGTCTCATGCGGAATCGGTCGATTGCGGGCGATGTCGAGAAAGCGGTGATACTCAAAAAATTGCCGAATCCCGGTGCGGAGCCGCTCGACCGGCATCTCGCCGCCCGCCAGCAGGATCGCAACGTTGCACGACTGAATTCGCGACAGCGAACCCTTGATCTGATCGATCCACTCGCTGCTGCGCGGATCGTTGATCGCCTGCACCGAATATGTGTACGCCCCGCTCGGCATGTGGCAGCGCTCCACCGCGCGCCGCGCCCGCAGCAACACATCCTCATCAATCGCCAACCCGCTTCGCTTCGCCTCGACCAGCGCGACCACGCCCGCCGCCGTCGTGAAACTCGTCGCCCATTGCGGCTGCGCCGTTCGCGGCGCGTCAAACTCAAGATATCCCCATCCGCCGCTGAGCGACTGCGATTGCCGCAGGCGCAGCATCAGCCGCGGCGACAGTTCGCGAATCCGCGCCTGCACGTCGGCGGCGATCAGGTCTTTCTCACGCATGGTCTCGGCGAAGGCCTGCAAGGCGTAGATGTACGCCCAGCAATCCATCGTGTCCCATTCGTTGGGCCGCCCGACATCGAAGTTCATAATCAAATAATCGACGCCGCGCCGGATCGCCTGCTGCGCCGCTTCGATCTCGCTGCTGTGCAGCAGCGCCACGCACGCCAGCCCGGTGGTCGCGACGCGCCACGACTTGTGCGTCGCGGGGTTGCTCCAGACATCACCCGTGAATGTGTAGATCCCGCCCCGCGCGCCACCCCACGAGCCGTCCGCGTTCTGATCCTTCAGCAGAAATCCCACACCACGCTGAATCGACGAGAGCACCGCATCGCCCGACGGCGGATCGCTCGGCTGCGACTGCGCCATCGCATCGGGTGTGTTCAACATCGCAAACACAAGTAGCACCGCCACAAGCGTGCATGTGCGCAGCATCCTACCGCGCGAGTGCGTCGCGCGCGCATGGGGAGCATCGGCCTCCGGCCGGTGTGTTTTCCATTCGCACCGGCCGGAGGCCGATGCTCCCCGCGCTGACAAACTGCGCGTCACTGGTTGGCCGCCTGCGTAGTTGCCGCCTGTGTCGCCGCCTTTTCGGCCTTTTCTTTTTGCTTCCTCTCAGACTCGGCCAGTTCGCGCTCGGCATCTTCGATGTCATCGATCAGACGCATGATCTCCGTCTCAGCCGCGAATAGTGACATCTGCGTATCGAGGTCGGCCAGTGCGTGATCGCGCTTCAATCGCTCGACCGCTTCGCGCTTGTCGGCGAGGCCCTTCTCGCTCTCGATCAGCTCGACTGGAATCGTCTCCTTCTTCAACACGTCGATCACGCCCGTTTCGATTTCCAGGTATCGCTTCGATCGTTCGAGCCGCCGCTTGCCGCGTTCGAGCACGATTTCCTTGGTTTTGTCCGCGAACTGATCCTCGTTGTACATCATCTCGAGTTGCTTGTATTCCTCGTCAGCTTCCTTGTAGCCATCCTGCGCACCCGCAAAGCCCAGATCGGCCCGTGCGATGCGTTCCGGGATCGACTTGTCCACCAGCGTCTTGTGCTTACGCTGCGTCAGCGTCAATTCATGTTGCGCATCGTCTGCGGCCTTCTTCTGATTCACCGTCGCGTGTTCGGCGGAGAGTTTGGTTTTCACCTGTCGCTGCTTGCCGGCTTCCAGCTCACGCTTCGCCCGCGCCACTTTCCGCGTCAGCTCGCGCCGCTCCTTCTCCGCCTTCTCGGCTTCTTCCTTCGCGTCGGCGGGCTTGTCGGCTTCCTTTGCCGCGTCGGTCGCGCCTCCGCTGTCGTTCGTCGCGGCCGATGTCGGCGGCGAATCCTGTTTGCGATCTCCCGAGGCGCAGCCCGTGGTCGCGACCGCGACGGCCATGCTTACCATTAATAGTGGCGAATAACGGAACACAAACCCGGCCATCGACAGGCTCCTTGCAGACGCGAGATGACTACACCATTTGCCAGCGGCGCTTGCCGGGCATCGGGCACAGATCATAACGCGGCAAATCGCCGGACGTGAAAGCGGCACGCGCCAGCCGAGTTAGTGCATCACGTCGGCGCGTTCGTCGGTCGTCACTTCATGCACCGACCGCAACATCGCCCGCGCGGCATCGCTCAGCGCTCGCTTGCGCCGCAGCAAGACCCTCGCGGCGGTCGCGGCGAATGGCTCGAACTGATATTCCTCAAAACCGGCCGACCCGCCCCAGCAGAACGACGGAACATACTTGGGCAGATAATCCGCACCGAACAGATTGCAGCCGACGCCGATGACCGTGCCGGTGTTGATCATGGTGTTGATGCCGGTTTTGGTGTGGTCGCCGATGGTCGCGCCGACAAACTGACTTCCCGAGTCGACCATTTCGTGCCGGATCATCACCTTGACGTTGCCGTAGTTGTTTTTCAGATCAGAATTGTTCGTATCGGCCCCGAGGTTGATCCACTCGCCCAGCACCGAATGGCCGAGAAAGCCGTCGTGCTGCTTGTTCGAATAGCCCTGGAAAATCGACTCCTCGACCTCGCCGCCGACCTTGCAATACTCGCCGAGCGTTGTGCCCTCGTAAATTTTTGCCTGCATCTTTACGAGCGAATGCGCGCCGATCGCGACCGGCCCCTGAATGCACGCACCCGCCATCACCTTCGCGCCCGGGCCGACATAAATCGGCCCGTCGCCGGCTAGCAGAATCGCGCCGGCCTGCACCTCGGCATCGGCCGCGACATAAATGTTGCTCTCACCATCGAGCACGGCCGCCCGATGAACATGCCCGAGAATCTTGCCGCCCATGGCGATCCAGGCGAAATCGCTGCGAATCTGCGCCGGATTGTGCCGCACGAGATCCCACGGGTATCGAATGAGCGCAGCATCAACCTCAACAGCATCCAACCCGATCGGCCAGTCAGTGGGAAGCGGACCCGCCGCAAGCAGCTCGGCCACGCGCCGACACTGCACGCCACTCAGCCGCGCGGCGACCATCAGCCCGCGCGAAACGAACGCGCAGCTCGGACCGGTCGCTGGGATGAGTTCGGCAAGATTGCCCGGCGCGAGCAAACGCCCGTTGATGAGCAACATCGTGGTCGCGTCAAACTTGTTGACGCGCACGCCGGGCAATTCCTCACGCGTCACCGCGGCAAGCACCGGACGGGTGTGAATCACGCACTCGGCTGCGGGATATGCCGCAGCGATCTTCTCCCACAGCGTGACGATCCCGCACCGCAGCCGACACGCCGGTCGGATAAACGTCAGCGGAAGGAGATTCGTGAAGGCGTCATCTTCGTAGATCACGATCGGGGGACTCATGGCGTGCTCCTCGCGGCTGAGAGTGAGGCGCTTCCGCCGACGCTGCGGAGCGCCGATGCCGACAATTCACACGGCAAGCGACGTTCCCCACTGCCGAGGACTTTCGCGCGAACTGGCACGCAGCTTGATCAACAGTTGATGGTGTCTCGGGCGGCGAATTTCGCCAGGTCGCTCACCCACTGCGAGGAAGCACATCATGGAAATCATCATCACCGAGTCGTACGAGGACTTGAGTCGCGTCGCCGCGCGCGCCATTCGAAAGCAAATTCTAAAACGTCCGAATTGCGTGCTCGGGCTCGCCACGGGCTCATCGCCGATCGGCACATACGCCGAGTTGATCCGCATGCACCGCGAGGCCGGCCTCGACTTTTCGAAGGTGACGACGTTCAACTTGGACGAATACCTCGGCCTGCCCCCGGCGCACGATCAGAGCTATCGCTATTTCATGGACAAGCAGCTCTTCGAGCACGTGAACATCGACCCCAAGAATATTCATGTGCCGTATGGCCATGCTGAAAATGTCGAGCAATTTTGTGCGTGGTATGAGGCCGAGATTCGTCGCGCCGGCGGCATCGACCTGCAACTACTCGGTATCGGCGGCGACGGCCACATCGCCTTCAACGAGCCGGGATCGTCGCTGGGCTCGCGAACGCGGCTCAAAACGTTGACGCGGCAGACCATCGACGACAACGCGCGGTTCTTCAAGAACGCTGACGCGGTACCGAAGTTCGCGATCACGATGGGCGTCGGCACGATCATGGAAGCACGCGAGATCTTGCTGATCGCCAATGGTGAAAAGAAAGCCGCAATCGTCGCCGAAGCACTGGAGGGGCCGGTGACGGCACAAGTTACGGCCAGCGCGCTGCAACTCCATCCGTTGGTCACCATCGTCCTCGACCCGGCGGCGGCGAGAAATCTCAAACGGGCTGATTACTACAAGTGGGTGCAAGCCCAGAAGGTGCATCTGCGCCAGCCGACATAATTGGCGACCCTCGTCGCGCTCGGCGTGCCGCGCGTGTGAGGTCGCGAATGCGCGATCGGGCAACGCGTGCTCGTTGAAAGAGCACATTTCCCCGCGCGAGTCGAACACTTGGCGCACGTGTGAGTAGCAAAAGCCAGAGCGTCGCCGTCAGGCTGCCGTGGTCCAGGTGCCCCGCCTGAAAGCGGAACATGCACACCACCAACACTAGGCCCAAGATGAAGCTAAATCCGCCCTGAACAATCGCGGCCTGCGTCGCTTCGATCCGGGCGCGATTGACTGCAGTATTGCGTATCTCTTCGATTCTGTAACCAAGCTCGTCGCCGAATCTTGGCGTGTCCGCAGATCGCTCGCCCGAACTGGTAAGCCCGCGCATCAGTCCGCTCGACAGCCGGCCCTGCTCGCGCCGCGTACGTCGCGACCAACGGCGAATCGGCCGGTTCAGCCGCGCCGCAGCGACGATCACAACGAGCGCCGGCGGCAGCAGCACCGCACAAGCCACCCAATCGAGCCACGCGATCGCCACTGCCGCCCCGATCAGCGCCAAGACATCCGCCGGTGCCGATACGCACGTTCGCGACAGCCAGCCTTGCAACGCCCCCGCGTCGCCGATGAACCTCAGAATCACCGCACCGTGCCCGCGACGAGCCAAATCGTTGGGCGGAATGATCGACACCGCATCGAGCAGGCGAACACGCACGTCGCGCAGCACAGCGTGCGAAAACCGCGCACCGAGCCAAAGCTCAAGCCCGCTGAGCAGCGCACTACCGATCGCAAGCACGCCTGCCGCAATGGCGACGATCCACAACGCGGCCCACGCCTCGCCGGGCATCGCGCCCGCCGAACCGGTCGCAAGCGCGTCGATGGGCCCCCGCGCGAGTAGCGGCACGGCCATCGTCAGCGCCTGTCCGACGAACGCGGCCAGAATCGCAAGCAACAGCGTCGTTCGGTGCCGCCGATACTCGATGCGAATGCCCGAAAACAAGCGGTCTACGCGCCGCATGGGGTTCATTGCCCGCGCCCTATACAATCGCCGCAATCGCGGCCGAGGCACGCGATCGCCGCGTGGGGAAAAGGTTCGCAACCTCCGGCGTGCGCAACTCATCGACCGACACGACCGGAACATCGGTATGCTCGCGCGCCTCGTTCGCGGCGAGCGGGCTGATCGTGACCATGCCCGATACCGCCGCCAGCGGCAGGCCGAGCGTGCGCAGTCGCGTCACGCCGAGCGGTACGCCCAGCGTGTCGCAGCAGCAGTAGACAAAGTGGTCGACGTTTTGCTGTTGCGAGAAGTAATCGAGCAGCATCTTGGTCTCGCGCTGCACAATGCCGTCGGCGATTTCGAGCACGATGTAGTCCGGTCGATGAAGGGCGAGGTTGCTCTGAATCGTGCGCCACAGATGAACCAGCTCGTCGGCCGACGCTCGCGCGGTGGACGCATGACCCACATCGGTAAATCCGAGCGTGCGAAACGCACCCGCATCCTTCATCGTGAGCAGGTCTTTGGCGCTACCCGTGCCGGTGATTTTGCCGGCGCAAACACGCCGCCCGGTGAGCGAGAGTCCCCGGACGATCGCGGCGGTCGCGGTTGTCTTGCCCGAATCCATTGACGAGCCGACGACCACGATCGTGGTCGGGGTGTCGGCGATCGCCGGACTGCGCCCGAAGCGCCGCAGATTCACTCGTGTTCCGGACGAATCGGTCACGTATGCGACGGGCAGGAGTCGCGTCGGCATTCCCATCTGGGGTGCGGCCCCGATCACCTGCCCGCAAACGCCGCCGACGCTCAGCATGTGACACTCGTCCACGGTGTTCGGGACGATGCCCTCAAACTGGCGGGTCGCATAGCGATAACCAAACGCCACCCCGACCAGATCGCCTTCATAAAGCGTGGCGGGCCGCGTCGAGTGCAGCTCGATTCGCTTGTGATGATCGATCTCGCCCACCCGCGCGAGCATGACGTCGTTCGGCTGCGGCGGTTCGTCCGATTCGGAGATCGGCGTGGCGTGCAACTCACCTTCGTACAATGCCTGGCCAAGCACATGCGTGCAATAGCCCCATTTCACTTCGCTAAGGTCAGAAATCGGTTTCATGTTCTTTCTCCCGCCCAGAATTACGTACTGCGGAACGCCGACCCGAGTGGCACATCGGCCCCGCCCGTGCGTGTTCCGGCTGTCATGTGGGCGGCGGACGCGAGACGGGACAAAAATTGCGGAATCGCATCTCCTTTTCTGCGTTGAGGTTTACGCCCGGCGTTTGCGACGTTGCACGCCGCCGCGCGCGAGACGTTTTTTGGCAGACTCACCGCTTCCCGGTATGCTGCCCGTTCGACAACTATCGCTTGAGGAACGACATGGACATTCGCACCAAAATCAACACCGTCGCCGTCTTCGGCGCTGGCCAGATGGGCTCGGGCATCGCCCAGACATTCGCCGCTGCCGGTCGCAAAGTGCTGCTGCAAGACAGCTTCGCCGGCGCAGTCGACAAGGGCATCGCCGGCATTCAAAAGTCGCTCGAAAAGTTGGCCGGCAAAGGCAAAATTCCCGCCGAGAACGTGGCCAAAACGATGGCCAATCTGACGCCCGCGTCGATCGGCGACGCGAAATCAGCCGACCTCGTGGTCGAGGCCATCATCGAAAACCCCAAGGTCAAGCGCGACCTGTTCACCCAGCTCAACACGATCTGTGCGAAGGACGTCATTTTCGCCAGTAACACCAGCAGCATCTCGATCAGCGAGATCGGCGCCGCGAGCGGTCGCCCGGCCCAGTTCATCGGCATGCACTTTTTCAATCCCGTGCCGCTGATGAGCCTGGTCGAAGTCGTCGTCGGCCTGCGCACACACGAAACTGTGACGAGCACGATCGTCGAACTCGCCCGCGAAATCGGCAAAACGCCGCTGAAGGTCAAGGACCATCCCGGCTTCGTCAGCAACCGAATTCTGATGCCAATGATCAACGAGGCGATCTGCTGCTTCGCCGACGGCGTGGCCGAGCGCGAAGTGATCGACGACGTGATGAAGCTCGGCATGAATCACCCGATGGGTCCGCTCGCGCTCGCCGACCTGATCGGCCTCGACACCTGCCTATTCATTATGGAAGTGCTGCATCGCGATCTCGGCGATGATCGCTATCGCCCGACGCCGCTGCTGCGCACAATGGTTCGCGCGGGACTTCTGGGACGCAAAGCCGGAAAGGGGTTCTACGACTATGCCTAGCACGACAACTGAGAAACCGACCACAGCTGTCGAACTGGTACGCGATGGACATGTAGCCACTCTTACACTCACGACGCCGGCGGGGGTCAACATCCTCTCGTCGCCCACGCTCGGCGAGTTGAAGGTCCACGTCGAACGATTGGCGAGCGATTCGACCGTTCGATTCGTCGTCTTCCGTGGCGCAGGCAAGGTCTTCGCCGCCGGAGCCGACATCGCCGCGATGCGCACCTTCGACGAGCATCAGGGCAAGGCGTACAGCACCAACGGCCATCACATTTTCGACGCGATCGAAGCTATGCCGCAGGTGACGTTCGCCGCAATCGCCGGCGCGGCCCTCGGCGGCGGTTGCGAACTGGCGATGGCGTGCGACTTCCGCCTGGCGACCGCAAATGCGAAACTCGGTCAGCCCGAAAGCCGGCTCGGCCTCATTCCCGGCTGGGGCGGCACGATTCGCCTTCCGCGATTGATCGGACTGTCGCAGGCGCGCCGCCTCATGTTCACCGGCGAATCGGTGACCGCTGACGAGGCGCTGAAGCTGGGCCTGGTCGATGAAGTCTTCGCCGACGCCGCCGCGCTCGAAACGGGCTTGAAGTCGTGGATGACCAAAATGCTGCCCGGCTCGCCGGAAGCGATCCGCCGCATCAAGCACGCAGTCTCAAAACATGACGAAATCGCCCAATTCGGCCGCTGCTTCTCATGCGAAGACGCAAAAGACGGCATGGCCGCGTTCCTCGAAAAACGCTCGCCGTCTTGGGTCGGGTAACTCGGAAAGAGCTAACCACAGAGGCACAGAGACACAGAGAAGCACAGAGATAAGAAATATAGAGTATTGTTTTTGATTTCGCCGTCCGCGAACACAGTGGTTGCGCAAAACGAGAATGCTGGGCGCAATAGCTCTTGAATTTCTCTGTGCTTCTCTGTGCCTTGGTGTCTCTGTGGTTCCTCTTTTTAGATGAGGTTCGAAATGCCGTTCGCTCCTGCTCATCGGATTCAGCAACTGCCCCCCTATCTCTTCGTCGCTATCGATCGCAAGAAACGCGAGTTGATCGCCGCAGGAAAGGACGTGATCAACTTCGGCATCGGCGACCCCGATCGGCCGACGCATCCGTTCGTCATCGACCGCCTGAAAACCGCGGTCGATAATCCGGCTCACCATCGCTATCCGCAAGACACCGGCCTGCCCGCGTTTCGCCAGGCCGTGCAGAAGTTCTTCGCCAAGCGCTACGGCGTCGAGCTCGACGTCGAGAAGCAGTTGCTGTCGCTCATCGGCTCGAAAGAGGGCCTGGGCCACCTCGCGCTCGCGGTCGTCAATCCAGGCGACACGACGCTCGTGCCCGATCCCGGCTACCCCGTCTATCACAGCGGCACGATCTTCGCCGGCGGCACGCCGCACGTTGTGCCGCTCCGCGAAGAGCGCGGGTGGCTGATGGATTTCAGCGAGATTCCCACCGATGTCGCCCGCAAAGCCGTGATGCTCTATTTCAACTATCCGAACAACCCGACCGGCGCGGTCGCTCCGCTCAGCTTCTACGCCGAGGCGGTCGCCTTCGCCAAGCAGCACGACCTGATCATCGCCAGCGACGCGGCCTACAACGAAATGTACTACGACGAGCCTGCACCCAGCATTCTGCAAGTGCCCGGCGCGATCGAGCGCTGCATCGAGCTGCATTCGCTCTCGAAGACCTTCAACATGACCGGTTGGCGGCTCGGCTTCGCTGCGGGCAACGCCGACATTCTCGCCGCGCTCGCCAAGATCAAATCGAACATGGACAGCGGCCAGTTCAGTGCCATTCAGGAAGCGGGAATCGCCGCGTACGAAGGCATCGATCGCCCCGAAATTCTCGCTGCCCGCGCGATGTACAAAGAGCGAGCGAAATTGCTGACCGACGGTCTGCGACAATTCGGCTTTCGCTTGCAGGAGCCGCGCGCGGCGTTTTATCTCTGGTGCGGCGTGCCGAACGGCTATGACTCAATGGGCGTGGTCAACAAACTGCTGGACGAAGCGGCGGTGGTCTGCATTCCGGGCAGCGGCTTCGGCAAACAAGGCGAGGGATATGTGCGGTTCGCGCTGACGGTCGACGTAGAGCGCACAAAGATGGCCCTGGCCCGCATGCGCGAGTTGAAGTGGTAGCCGACGACGCGAAGAGGATGAAACACAGAGGCACAGAGAACACAGAGAAGGCAGAAGTGGAATTTTGGTACTCTGTGAGGGCTGGGTGCCATGCCGACGAGCGGTACTCAGCCGTCGGCATGCAACGTGCGTCAGCGCTGGTCACAGTGTTTTTTTGTCTGTGCGCGACGGGTTGTGCCATCACGCCCGCATCAAAGCACCGACTATCAAACGCCCCCAGCACCCGCCCCACCATCCTCTGGCCCGCCGTCGAAACCGACGACCTCGACGATCTGGCGAGCATCGCCCCGCAAATGCTCCACAGCCGCTCGCTCGCCTATGAGATGATCGACGGCCAACCCCGCCTCGGCTTCCGCAAATTCCCCGAGTACAAAGTCCACGAAACCGCCCGCGCCGGCGTCGGCCTCATCCGCGTCGTCTCAATCATCGATCCGCTCGCCCGCGTCGCCGACAACACCGAAATCACGCTCGAATT
>JBJXFK010000194.1:0-4066 GCA_046155505.1 Phycisphaerae bacterium | reverse complement strand
TGGCGCGAGAACGCAACGGTGCCGTTGAGGTCCTCGGAGACCTGCGCTGTTCGGGTTTCGACGCCGGCCGGCGAGGCTGGTGAGTCGAATCGAGCAGAGCGGGTTGGGGTGGCCTCGTGCGAGTGCTGCTTGAAGCGCCGACTGATCGTTAGTGCCGCACAACACGGACTAATAGTCCGTGCCACACGACACCGGCTGATAGCCGGTGCTACATGACACCGGCTGATAGCCGGTGCTACATGACACCGGCTGATAGCCGGTGCTACATACACTCGCCGGTCACGCACTGTGTTGGTTTTGTCCAGGCCCTCCGAAGAGTATCTAGTGCCTAGTGTCTAGTGCCTAGTAAAGAAAAGACAAGCCAAGCCAAGCCGCGTCGGCACTGGTGATTTCGATTCGCGCCGGCACGGTGCCGGTGCTGGGTTGCGCATCGCCGGTGATCGGGCGGCGATGCATGGCCGCGCGGCGGTCGACCGGCGCGCGGTGAGTACTCGGGGGAAGTATTGGTGCGCGGACCGGCACCGGGCAAGTTTGCGTGGGGTGGCGTGTGGGAGGTGAGCGGGTTTGAGCGGAATTGAGCGGATTTCGTGGGTACGGGGGGTCGAGGGGTCCAGGGATCAAGTGGAAGCAGCCGGGGGCGGCTGCTCCACAGGGTGAGGACATGCCGACCCCGGAGTACCGGTGTCAGCATGGCACCCGGCGGTCGATGACGAACGCGGCTGATAGCTGGTGTCACAATCTCGTGGCGGTCTATGCGTTACTTGACGCGCTGGCATCCGGGTGCGCCGCCGCCATTGCCAACTGGCTGTTGCCGAGTTCCCAATTTGCGCGCGCGATTTTCTCTTTCGAGCGTAGCGAATGGCCGAGGCGCGCGTGAAGTTCGATGGTTCGCCCCACAACGTAGAGCAGCAGCAGGCCTGTAATGCCACGTCCTACACTCTGAGCCACTTCCAGCACGCGATTCGGTGCCGATCCCCAGTAGGTCGAGATCACATAATCGAGAAGCATTGAAGCCGAACTAAATAGCAACGTCGCGACCCAGGCGCGTCCGGTCGTGTGCAGGCTCGCGCGAATCCGCTCATCGGGCACGCGTCGCGCGATATCGCATTGATGAAAACAGAGTGCGGCGCACGCGCAGAAAATCGAAGCGAAAACAGAAAGGCCGATGGCGCCGTCGATCCAGGGTGGCAGCGGCACGCTCAACGGTCGAAAGACGATCACGCGAACCGCAATGGCAACCGTTCCGAAAGTGAAGGCACATCGAGCAAGGACAGCCGCGCGATGTGTGACATCGGTACCATGCTGTCCAGGGCTCGGACTGGTAACGAGACGGCATCCGGTACCGGCGAGAATCCACGCCAGAAGAGCAGTCGCCGCCCAAACCTGGCCGAACCAAAATCCGATGAGCGCGCCGGCCAGAGGCAGGCAGAGCAAAATCAACACGAAGTATCCGACGACTACGCCGAACGCGATCACAATGCGGCTGCACCCGGTCGCCACGCGCCGAATCCAGTCCGGATTCGAAAATATCAGAAAATCGGGACGTAGCGAATTGCCGGTGGCCGTAGCGCATTCGGGGCACGCGCCGCCAGCATTCAACCCGCGGAGGTTGTAGCCGCAGCTCAGGCATGGGACGTCGACCACGATCTGCGCAGATCCGTCGAGGATGTGCGACCGCACGGCGGGAGTTGCCGACGGGGCGACACTCGCGCGCGGAACGCTTGCCTCACTCATTCCAATTCCGCCGTTCGACGTCCAACACCGGCGAGGACCGCTCGTGCGAGGCGTCGAGGAATGCGGCTGCCGTCCCATTCAAAGTGTCGAAGTCGGATGCGTTGTAGATTTCGGGCCGGTTGATGGTGACGACGGCGCGGGCCAGCTGTCGCGCGTGCTTCTCGTAGATGATCTTCGTGAAGCCGAGCGATTTCGGGGCTTTGCCGTCGATGTACGACATGCGCACTCTCCCAAGTGTAGGGCGCGCATGATAGCCAATCGCGGATCGCTCGTGACCTGTCCACCCGTCGGCTTCGCGCCAGCATTCCGAACGCGAGACGCAAGTGAGCGCCCGGCGCGGGGGCGAGTCCGAACGCTGCGCCGGAGCGACGGAGTAAACCGCCGAGCAGAAAGTCAGAAGCAAGAGCCGCATCGGTGGGGTCGATGCGACTCTTTGTGGCAGACAAGCTCAAATTCGAACGAGGCATTCGGCCCCATCGAACCGTGGCGCGGTGAGGGCAGGTGAGACTCAGTCGTTCACGATTTCACTCGTCACGGCAGCACCAGCGGTGCCACCGCGCGAATCAGCCAGTCGAGACCGTTAAACGTGTCATCGAGCAACACCGGCGTCACGAGATTCAAGATCGGCCGACCGCACGAAAACGGGATCAGTTGAAACAGCACGCCGGTGCAAGTCGCCATCAGCATCGTCTTGCGCGCGAGTGCGGCGCGTTTTGCATTCGTCATGTCGATACTCCTTCTGCGAGCGGCACTCGCTTACCACGTGAGAGCCAGATCAACCGTCACGCGGTTGCCCATGATGTCCGTGTCGGGATTGTGGAACGGGAATTCGAACGTGCTGCCGATCGACATGTGCGGCGTGAGCTTCCAGCGGAAGCCGACACCGCCCCAGATGACCGCGCTGCCCGAAACGTCGTTCGAGCCGATGTTCGAATAGTCGAGCCCGCCGACCGCGAGCGGCAGTTGATCGCCGTCGCTCAGGTAGTGCAGCCCATGAATCTCGAACATCGGTGCAAAGCCGGGCAGCGCCTCGGGTGCGATCTCATAATCAAAGTGCAAATCCCATTGCAGGATGTAATTGCCGTCGTGCCGATCCATCGGCAGGCGGCCAGTCACGTCGCCGATGAAGTGGAATCGATCCCAGCCTTTGGCAAAGCTGACGAACGGGCTGAGTTCCTGTGTGAAGCCGTTGAGGATTTCGCGACTGCCGTTCTCCCACGTCCAGCGCATACCGCCGGCGAGGACGAAATCGTTGGCGTGATCGGCGATGAAGACATATTTCGCACCGATGGCAAAGTCATTCCACCCGTCGCCACTGGGCAGGATGCGGGCGTTCATGTCGGTGTAGCCGTCTTTGGTGGCGATGAACGCCAAACGCTCGGTAAGCGCAAGCCGAATCTGGGCCGCGTATACGTTCGCATCGCCGCCGCCGAGTTGCGAACCATTCGGGAAGTCGTGGTGAAGATAGAGCAGCCGCAGCGACGTGCTATTGAACGGCGTCTCAAAGAAGAGCGGATTGCCGACCGGGTCGTAGAAGTGCTCGAACCCGCGCAGGCCGTTCAGGAAGCCGGGCCACAGAATCTCGGGATCGTCGTGGATGCGAGCGTTTGAGATTCCGAAGGTGGCCCGTTCGCTCAGCGTGGTCGCCCGCGCCGATGGCTCGGCCGCTTCCTTCGCCGCAGCCCCGTCAGCGGGCTTGGCTTCCGGCTTGGCCGCCGCCTTGGCGTCCGGCTTGGCGGGCGGAGCGTCCTTCTTTTCCGCAGCAGGCTTTGAATCCTGATACGCGATTGGGCCGTTCACCAGCCGCAGATCCATGTCCAGAAGCGAGTCGGCGTTCGCCAAAACCGTCGGCCCGAGCGTTCCGGCGATCGCCAGCAACGCTCGATCGCGCAGCCCGAACCCATGATGGGGGCAGCAGGGCCAGAGTGAGAAACGCATGTTGGTCTCCGATATGACGCAGTTGAGACAATGACCGCGGCACGAGACCACTTACCCATCGGCCGCGGATACACGCGTTCTCGGCAAGCTGCGTGCCGCGCAATAACCCGAAACGCGCAAAAATTGGTCTCGGCAGGCAAATTCGGGCAAGACTCCGCAGAAAGTGACGCACTGCGACCGTCGTTCTCGCGTATTCGATGCCGTCGCAGTCCGTTTCCCACATCACGCAACCGCGCGACCTTGCACACGCGCGTGCGATGATTTCCACAGTCGACGCGCCCATGACGCGCTCCGAGCAATCAGCGACAATCCAGCTGCCCGATTTGAGGATGACCATGCACGGCGTTCTGAATTCCGTTCGACACGCAGTCGGCAATACGCCGCTCGTCCGCGC
>JBJXFK010000173.1:0-3078 GCA_046155505.1 Phycisphaerae bacterium | reverse complement strand
CGGGAACTGCGCCGTCCTCACCGCCTGGGTAGGCACCCTTGTGTACGAGGTCATATGCGACCAGCGTGGCGCGCGTGGTGTCGGCGAGAATCGGGAACGGCAACTTCTGCGACTCGACCACGCCGCGCGCTTTTTCCGGCGGGTCGACGGCGATCCCCGCGAGCCGCACGCCCAGCTTTTGCAATTCAGCGTTGATAGCCCCGATCCCGCGGAGCTCTGCCATGCAGCTCAGTCACCAGAAACCACGATAAAAAATGAGCACCGCTCCGCCGCCGCTGCGCAGTTCGGCGAGCGTCGTCTCGCGACCGGTGTGATCAAGCAGGGCGAATTCGGGGGCTGTCGTCAGCTTGTCAGTGGTGGTCTTCGGAAGGGTGAGGCCGAAGTTGACCATCGCGAGCAGGCCGACGCCTAGCAGCAGCGCCACGCTGGAAAGCGAAGCTGTGAGAATACGCGGGCGTTGGAACAGGGCGCGCAATGCGACGACGACGGCTGCTACGGAGAACACCCACATGAACAAATTGCTGCGGGTGATCCAGCGAACATCGATGGCGGCTATCTGAAGCGCCGGGCCGGCGAAAACCAATGCGAGCGCGAGCAACCCGGCTCGCCATGTGGCGCGCGGCGCGGTCGGCGTCGTCGGTTGCTCAATCTGTGCTGCGGCGTCGGTCATGCGGCGTCAGCTCGATCGCGATTCGGGCGAGCCGCGTCTTGCGGCTCCACCCCTCACGGTCACGGAACGATACCGCACGGATCAGCGACCGGCCAGTCGCACGATCTGAATCGCCGAGACGTCGTTGGCGGAATCGGCCACGCGGTTGCTGGCCGGCTGCGAGGCCGCGACGCTCGTGGGCGTCTCGATCGGCTGGCCGAGAACGCGATCGCTGGCGAGCAACTGCATCGCGGTCGAGATGGGCGACGGATTGTCACGCAAGAGCGGCTGCACGTCGGAAGACGGAAGGTTGCCAGCCAAACCGTGGCCGCTCGCCGTTCGCATGGCTTCCGCAAAGTCGGTCGCGCGATGGCGAGCCATGATGGCGTGAAATTCGAGGCTGGAGGCCTGTGGAGTTAGGGCCTCGGGTGAATTATCCATTTCGGCGTTTGCTGGAGAATTTTCGCTAGCAGGTGACGCGCTCGGCGCGACGACGTTGCCGTCGGCAAGTGTCAGTATCGAGCCGGAACCAAGCAGCATAGTGACAGTAAATGACTGAAAAGAAAAGAGTTGCGACAGATTCATGGAAGAGCCCCCCCGATTGGCTCTGTGCGTTCAACGACCGCCCGAAACTTCCGGGCCGGACTACAACTTAGGAACAGGAACGGCGTGAGTCAACCTCGGCGTGCGAAGTTTTACGCAAAACTCATGCGACACCAGCGCGCCCGAAAAGCCGCATTTCCAGAGTCGCAATTGAGCCCGCGGTGTTCGACAGGCGTTCGGTGCCACTTCACGTTCAGCCCGAACAAGGTGCGGCTCGGTAGAATGCGCCGCCGCTCGCGCAGGATTCGGGAGCTGCGTCTTTCATGCGGGCTTCCGTTTTGGCCGGGCGTGTCGAAGGTGGTCGCGACGGGGAAGGCAAGAGTGGACTTCGTTCGCTGCGGTTGTGTATTGAGTCGCGAATACCGACCCGGTAATCTTATATAACCATTGGCGCGTGAACAACGGAACAACGGGACAAGGGAACAAGGGACGCATGCGCAAAACCGCTCATTCATCCGGCACGACTGCACGCCCGAGTTGGTCATCGAGCAAGCTCGCCGTGTACGTTGTTCCCTTGTTACTTTGTTCCGTTGTTCCCTTCGCGACGGCGCAAGTGCCGGAACTGCGGGCGTGCTGGCTGACGCAGTACACCTATGTGGGCAAGAGCGAGGCGCAGCTTCGCGCGATGGCCGCGAACATGCGCGCGGGCGGGATGAACACCGTTTACCTTGCCATGTATTCCGGCGCGACGACGTATTGGCCGTCGAAGGCGTACAAGGCCGCCGGCGGGCAGTGGGCGTCGAGCAGCATCGACTATGCCGCCTATCTGACCGACATTTTCAAGAGCGAAGGGCTCGCGGTCGGAGCTTGGTTTGAATATGGCATGGCGGTCGGCCTGGCGACACATCCGCTAGCCGTGGCGAATCCGACATGGCTGGCGCGCGACGCGGGCGGTGACCCTATGACCGGCGAGAACGGTGGATTCGTGTTCCTCAGCCCCGGCAACGCCGACGCAATGAACATGCTCACCGCGATGGTGCTTGAATTGGCCGAGAACTACAACTTCGACGACATTCAGGTCGATCGCTATCGCTGGGGCCGTAAGACGACCGGGCGCGAGTATGGCTACGAGGCGTCGACCGTCGCACTCTACAACGCACAGTACGGCAACAACCCGCCCAGCAACGTCAACAACGCGACCTGGGTGGCGTTCCGCGAAAACCTCGTCAATGAGGCGATGCAGCAGGCGTACGACGCGATCAAGGCGGCGAACCCGGAAATCGTCGTGTCGTCGGCACCCGTCGGCTCGTACGGCATTACGCAGCACATGCAGCGCTGGTCGGCTTGGGTCAACGGCGGGTACATGGATCTGGTCATGCCGCAGATGTACATGACGACGCTCGGCTCGTTTCAGACCGAGTTCAACACGCAGCGGACGCAGGCGGGCGTACACGTCAATAAGCTCGGCGTCGGCTATCGAGCGAATGAAGACAACGACTGGCAGCTTACGCGCGATCAATTGAACTATGCTCGCGCACAGGGCGTGCCGCACGGGACGCTGTGGGTTTATCACCAATACACGGCCCAGATTGCGATTCAGGATCAGATCAACAACCTGCCCGATCCGGGGCAGCCGTGGAATGTTGATGCTACGAATCCGTTCGTCAGCGATCGCATGGTGCAGTTGGTGACCGACAATCGTGATGGTGCGACGCGCTATGCCGAGACGGGTTCGTGGACGACTTCGGCTCAGGCGGACTTTTTCCGGTTTGATTCGCGCGTCATCGCGGGCGGGACGAATGCGACCGCGAACTGGGCGATGGCGATCCCCAAGTCGGGAAGATACGACGCGTATGCGTGGTACACCGCATCGGGCAATCGCAACG
>JBJXFK010000170.1:0-5808 GCA_046155505.1 Phycisphaerae bacterium | reverse complement strand
GGTTGCGCAAGCGGATGCTGAAAGAGAACGACCGCAAGCGCGTGCGGCGTGCCGAAGAGGCGATGGAATCGACGGCGTAATGGAGCACCGCGGGCCCCGCGGTTTCTTTGAAGCACAACGGCCCTCCGCGGTTTTGTGGAGCAGCCGCCCTCGGCTGCTTTATTCGATCAGGAACCAACCGCGGAGGGCCGCGGTGCTCCAGGGGGAACCGCGGAGGACCGCGGTGCTCCATTTGTCTCCACTTCAAATCTCATCCCCGCGCGAATGTCGACTGCGCTTCCGTTTGCATCGGTCGCCTCCTCAATGTGCAAAATGCCGTCGCCGGTCTGCACCCAGCGCCGCGAGCCGTCGCTCCAGACGACTTCGCCGGGCGAGCCGACGGTTTGGGCTTTGGCGATACGCGATTTCCAGACAAACACGCGCTCGCCGCGCACGTCGGTGAACGCACCGGGATAGGGTCGCGTCACCGCGCGGATCAGGTTGTGAATTTCGATCGCACTGCGTGACCAGTTGATCGCGCCGTCGGCGGGTGTGCGGCGCGGGAATGCCGTCGCCAGCGCCTCGACCTGCGGCACGCGACGGAGCGACCCGTCGGCGAGCGAACTCATCACGCGCGTCGTCAACTGCTGATAGAGCGGGTAGAGCCGTTCCAGAGCGTCGCCGACATCCTCGTGATCGAACAACTCGAACGCGATTTGTCCCACAATGTCGCCCGTGTCGGCACCTGCGGCCAGCATGTGCGCAGTCAAGCCGAGCTGATGTTCGCCGTGCAGAATGGCCCAGTTGATCGACGCCCGGCCGCGATAGCGGGGCAGTAGCGACGGATGTAGATTGATGCCGCCGAGCGGGGCGAGTTGCACGAGCGGCATGGGCAGGATGTAACGATAGTCGGTGGTCCAGAGCAGATCGGGCTGTGCGGCGGCGATGAACTTTGACAATGTTTCGTCGCGCGGCGCGGCACGAATCACGTTTGTGATGCCCAGCTTGCTCGAAGCGTCAAACAGCGATTCGTATCGAACGCCGTCTTCCGGGTCGGGCGGGTGGCAGACGACGCCGACAACCTCGGCACACGCGCGCAGCGTTTCGAGCGTTCGCACGCCGACGGTGTGATTGCCGAGCAGGACCACGCGAAGCTTTTTCATCGCATCTACTCCGCGAGTGTGACCACCAGGTGAAAACGATGCCCGGCGTGCGGGTCGCTCTTGGGCAGCGAACGAAATTCGCAGCGCCCGCCGAACGCCGACCAGATCGAGCGAAACTCGTCGCGGCTGTGCCAATGGGCGGCCTGGTTGCGGGCGACGATGCGGCGTTTTTCGTCGGGCGACAAGTGGGTCGCGGCTTCGACGCCCACAAGATAGGGACCAAGGAACGCGTCGCGCATCTCGGCATCGGGCACCGATGCGATCACAATTCGCC
Source organism: Phycisphaerae bacterium (assembly GCA_046155505.1). Classification (GTDB taxonomy): domain Bacteria; phylum Planctomycetota; class Phycisphaerae; order UBA1845; family Fen-1342; genus JBJXFK01. The sequence continues at coordinate 4,392 of JBJXFK010000170.1, read as the reverse complement.
CGCGTGGACGCGCGACGCGGCGAAGCTCGGCGCACACGGCGGGCAGTTCGCTCGGCGCGATTAGCTGTACTACTTCGAGCATGAGCACGCGGTCGCACGTATGCGCGTCGAGCGGCAGCGCAGCGGCATGGCCGGCGAGCACCTCGACGTTGTCGAACGCGGCGGTGTTGGTTTGTAGCAGCGCGCGGAGTTCGTCGACCGGCTCGACGGCGATGATGTGACGACAGCATGCGCTGAGCGGAATCGTGAGCAGGCCGCACGCGCAGCCGACATCGGCGAGCGTGTGATGCGGGCGCAGGTCGAGCAAGCCGAGCATTTGCCGCACGACGTGCAGAAACTCGACCGCCTCGAAGCGGTGGCCGCGCCCACTCTGCGCGACCGGGTCGGCAAGGGCGGCTTTCTGGCGATATTCGTCGAGCCAGAAGGTGTCAGGCATGGGACACCTCGCAAGTTGCGGTGCGACGATTTGTTGCGGCTTGCTCGGAGGTGTGCGCTGGAGGACGGATCTCGGGCTGATTCGAGAAGCCTTGCGCTGAGGGACCGGTCTCTGACCGGTCTTTCTTTTCTTCTTGGGGCGAGTTTGAAGAAAGACCGGTCGGAGACCGGTCCCCCAGCGCGCGGTTGCCCGCGATTCGGTCGAGGAGAATTTGAGCCGCGCGGTCCGCCCCTGCGCCATCGACGCGCGAGCGGCCGGCTTGCGACATTCGCGATCGCAGCGGTGCCGACGCGAGCAGCGATTCGACCGCGTTTGCCGCCATCGCGGGGGTGAGCGTCGCGTTCCAGCGACCCAGCGAGATTCCCGCGCCAATCGCGGCGACGCCGGCGACGTTGGGTTCCTGATTCGCTTCGAGTGCGATTGCGACTTGCGGCACGCCTACGGCGCAGAGTTCCCAGCACGTCGCACCGCCGCCGGTGACGACCACGTCGGCCCAGGCGAGCAGCGGCGCGATGTTCGGCTGATGCGCGATCGCTTCGATCCGAACCCCGAGCGCGAGCGAGTGGGCCGTATCCATCCGAACCCCGAGCGCAAGCGAGTGGGGTAACTCGCCCGGTGCGGCACCGCTCGGCGTCGAAGCGTCTTCTGCTCCCGCGAGAAACCCCGTCGCTTGCGCTCCGGGTTCGGATGCGCCGCCAATAAATCGAATGCGCATCGATCGCGGCGAGCGTGAGAGTGCGTCGACGATTGCGTTGATCCGCGTCGTTTGATTCCCGCCGCCGAGCGTTACTAGTACGCGCGCGGCATCGGAAGACCGGTCGGAGATCGGTCCCCCAACGCATGTCGCCTCACGATGCGTCGAGAACTCCGGCCGCAGCAGTGCGAATGTCGGGCCGAGCAGCGCAGTCACATCGCGCGAAAATCGATATGGCAATCCGGTCGCCGCCGGGCTGGGGTTGAGCACCCAGTCACATGCGTGAAGCGAGCGGTCGGCGAGATCGTCGACGACACCCAGCACCGGCACAACCGATCGCACGGCGTCGAGATATCGCTCGTCCGCGCCGTAGTGATCGACAACAACTGCATCGGCGTTGGTCTCGCGAATCACGCGAATGAGGGCGGATGCGTCGACCTCGTCGAGAGTCTCATCGAACGCCGGCGGTGCGATAGGTAAAGCCACGCACTCAAATTGACGCTCCGACAAGGCAGCGTATGCCCCTTCGAGAAGAAGCAGCCGAGGGCGGCTGCACCACAGGGCGGGGTTGGCGCTCGCTGCGACATGCGCGGGCGCGACAACTTTGTTTCCTTTTTTCCTTGCTCTTTTGTTCCCCGACGAAGAGGCAGCCGAGGGCGGCTGCTCCACACGAACCGCGAAGGTCCGCAGTGCTTCAGGGGAAACCGCGCAGGGCCGCGGTGCTTCAGGGGAAACCGCGGAGGGCCGCGGTGCTCCATGCGATCGCACGACGAATACCAGTCGCGCGCCGCTGGCACGCAGCGCTTCCGCCAGCGCGATGCAGCGCATCAGATGCCCCAGCCCCAGCGTGGCCGAAGCGTCGCAGCGGAAGATGATGGTTGGTGCATTCATGCCGATGCTCCCCAAGCCGGTGCTCCCCGGTCGCCTTACGCGACTGCCTTTTGCACCACATGGTTGTTCATCGTCGCCCACTCCGCGTTTCGCTCATACGCGTCGAGCACGTCGCGCCAGCCGAATCGCTTGTCGCCCATGTGCTCGAATATCGAACGCACCAGTCGCAGATCGTCCGGCGTGTCCACCGTCCAGCGCAACATGCTCATGTCGGCGGTCGTCGTCAGGCCCTCGGCCCGAAAGCGGTGCGGGTTGTGCAGGATGTACTCGGTCACATGCTCGCGCCACTCGGGGTTCGTGTCCTCGGTGTCGGCCTGCTCAAGCGCCGATCGCGTGAACGCCTCGACATCGAGCCCGCGCGGAAACGTCCGCACGGGCAGAAAGTTGCAGACGTAATCGAGTCGATCGAGATTGCTCGTCAGCAACCCCGTCACGGCGTCGATGATGTTCGGATCGATCAACGGGCAATCCGACGTGATGCGCACCACGATCGACGCACCGACCATGCGGGCCGCCTCGACATAGCGGGCCAGCACATCGTTTTCGCTGCCGCGATAGCAGAGCCAATCGCGCTGGCGACACAGTTCGGCAATCGGGTTGTCGCGTTCCAGCTTGGTGGTCGCGATCACGATCTCGTCGATCTGCGACGCCCACTGTGTTCGCCGCACGACCTGTTCGAGCATGCTGCGCCCGCCGATCGGTTGCAGCACCTTGCCCGGCAAACGCTCGCTGCCCATGCGGGCTTGAATAATGGCGACCCTTTTCACCGGCGAGCCTCCGTCGCGATCTGCCGCAAAGCTGCGATCACGTCTTCCACGTCGCCGTCGGTCATCGCCGCGAACATCGGCAGCGACAATATCTGCTCGCCGGCCAACTCGGCATTCGGACAGGTGCCCGGCCGCGTGCCGAGCCGCTCGCGATAAAACGGATGCAGATGCACCGGCAGGTAATGAACATTGCAGCAGATATTCCGCTCGCGCATGGCGGCGAATACATCATCGCGCGACACGCCGAATCGATCCGCGTCGATCCGCACGACATACAGGTGATACGCGTGAATCACGCCGGCACGCATCGCAATCGGCGTGACGCCGTCGATCTCGCCGATCGCCGCGTCATAGATCGCCGCGATCGCTTGCCGTCGCTGCTGCCACTTCGCGAGTTTGCGGAGTTGCGAAGTGCCGAGCGCCGCATGCACATCGGAGAGGCGATAGTTGTAGCCGATGTCGGTCATCTCATATTGCCACGTCCCGCGCCGGGCGCGCTCGTGGTGATCGCCGAGGATGCCGTGATTGCGAAATTGCCGCATGCGATCGGCGAGCCGCTGATCGCTGGTCACGCACATGCCGCCTTCGCAGGTCGTGATCGGCTTGACCGGATGAAAGCTGAACGTGCTGATGTCGGCCAGCGTGCCGACCTTTCGCCCGTGGCATTCGCCGCCGAGCGCGTGACACGCGTCGGCCACAATCGGTAATCGATGCTTGGCCGCGACCGTGCGAATCGCGTCATAGTCGCACGGCTGCCCCGCATAATCGACAGCGACGATAGCCCGCGTGTTGGAATTGATCGCGTCTTCGAGCGCTGCGGGGTCGAGCAGCAGCGTGTCGGCATCGACATCGACAAATCGCGGCGTCGCGCCTTGGAACACCACCGCGTTCGCGGTCGCGGCGAACGTCATCGGCGGCAGGATCACCTGATCACCCTGCCCGATGCCCAGCGCGTGCATCGCCGCGTGCAGCGCCGCCGTGCCATTGCTCACCGCGACGGCGTGCTCGACGCCGACCTCGGCCTGCAGCGACGCTTCGAACTCGCGCACGCGCGGTCCGGTGGTCAGATAGGGCGAGCGCAGCGTATCGACCACGGCGGCGATGTCGGCCTCGTCGATCGTTTGTCGCGCATAAGGCAGCGGCGTCGCGCGGGTGACCAGCGTGGAATCTTCAGACTGTGCAGGGTTCAGCGGCACGCAGCAGCTCCTTCATCTCGTCGATGCTCAACCAGTGATCGTTGTTTTGGCTCGTATAGGCGAAGCCGTCGGGCAGGCGCGAGCCGCGCGATTGCCAATGCTCCAGCGCGTGTTCGCGATCGCCGGCCGTGAGCACATAGCGATCGTCCAGCTCGAACGTCGCGCGGGCTTCGTCGTCGCTGAGCATCGCCTCGTGCAGCTTTTCGCCGGGGCGGATGCCGATGAACTCGACTTGCGCCCCTGGTGCGATGGTGCGCGCGAGATCGACGACGTTCATGCTGGGCAATTTCGGGATGAACACCTCGCCGCCCTGCATTTGTTCGATGCACGAAATCGTGAAGCGCACGCCCTGTTCGAGCGTGATCCAGAAGCGTGACATGCGCGGGTCGGTCACGGTGATGCGACCCG
>JBJXFK010000163.1:0-16680 GCA_046155505.1 Phycisphaerae bacterium | reverse complement strand
AAGGGGGAGGAAGGCACAGGCCGCCTTCGATCCCCTCCGTCGCTCCGCCGCTGCGTCGCTCCGTCGCTATGCCCAAGATCCTCGACTTCGGTGTGGCTCGCGTCGTCGGTAGCGAGATGACGCTGGCCACGATGCAGACGGTGACCGGCCAGGTCATCGGCACGTTGCCGTACATGAGTCCCGAGCAGGTCGCGGGCCGGGCGATGGATGTCGATACGCGATCCGACGTGTATTCGCTGGGCGTTTCGCTGTACGAGTTGCTGGCCGAGCGATTGCCGTACGAAGTCACCAATTGCACGCTGCCCGAGGCCGCTCGCATCATTTCGGATGTTGAGCCGACGCACTTGAGCGTCGTCGACCGACGCTTTCGCGGCGACGTCGAGACGATCGTCACAAAAGCGCTCCAAAAGGACCGCGCGCAGCGCTATGCGTCCGTGGCCGAACTTGCCGCGGACATTCGCCGCTACCTCGCCGACGAACCCGTGCAGGCCCGCCCGCCCAGCGCGATGTATCAACTCCGCAAATTCGCCCGACGCAACAAGGCGCTGGTCGGCGGCACGATTGGCATCTTCGCCGCGCTGGTGCTCGGTCTGGCCGGCGTGCTCTGGTTCGCGGCGGGCGAGTCGCGGCAACGTGCCACCGCGGAAAATGCGTCGAGCGAGGCGCGCCGCCTCGCCTATCGCGTCAGCGTCGGTGCCGCCGCTGACGCCCTCGCCGAAAACAACACGATCACCGCCCGGCGGCTGCTGAGCGATGCGCCGCAGGAACTGCGGGGCTGGGAATGGCGGCATCTCGAGACCGCGCTGGATAACAGCAAGGAGCGCGTTCGGTTTGAGCAAGTTCGGGGTGGCTTGGTTCGCCCGCGGGCCGACGGGACTGTCCTGTTCGGCGAGCTGGCGCGCGTACATCACGTCGACCTGCGCGCGGTGCGCATCATCGCCACCTACGCCAGCGAGCGCGCTGCGGCGATCGCCATCGATCCCGACCTGAACCTGATCGCTCGCATCGTCGATGCCTCGCAGGTCATGGTTCACGATCTGGAATCCGGTGCTGCTACGACGATTCCCGCTCCAGGCGGCCTCAGCGCCGACAACGTCATCGGCGCATTGGAATTCAGCAACGATTCATCGCTCCTGGCCGTCAGCCACAATGACGGAACCCTGGTGCTGCACGATCTGCGCACGCAGCAGCCACGCTGGACTGCGCGGCTCTCGGTACCGAAAGTCTTGGATCTGTCGTTCGCCCCACACGATGGCCTGCTCGCCGCCGGGGGTCTCGCCGGGCTGGAGATCTTCTCGGTCGAATCCGGTGCCCTCGTGCTGAAGCGATTCCGTCCCTCACTCGCGCGATTCGTTTACACCCAATGGTCACCCGACGGCTCGATTTTTTATCGACGAGAATGGACAGAGGACCATAAGCAGCACTTCTTCACGCCGATTCGCGTGGAGAGTGGCGAGGAATTGCCGCACTGGCCCAGCCATCCGCGCGAACTGATTAGCGTCCAAGCGTCGCGCGACTTCAGCACCGCGCTCGCGGTCACGGCCGAAGGTATGATCCGACTCGTTGAGCCCGCCACGGGTCGCGTGCAGTTGGAACCAGGCGAACGCGCCACCGGCCACACTGCGGTGTTTTCGCCCGACGAGCAGCAGATTCTCTTCACCCAGCTCAGCGGCACCATCGGCATTCTCGATCGACGCTCCGGCGCGCGGCTCGGTACGCTGCGCGGGCCGGAAACGTCCGGTTCACTCGCGTTTTCGACGGACGGTCGGCAACTGCTTAGCCTGACCGGCGACGGAACCCTGCGCACCTGGGACTATTCCGCCTCGGGCGAGCCGGATGTGCTCCGCGGACACGATAGCTTCGTTTATCCGGTGACCTTTAGTCCCGACGGCCGCACGCTCGCCAGCGGCGGCTGGGACAAAGCCATCCGCCTGTGGGATGTGCAGACGCGACGCGAACTGCGCGTGCTGCGGGGACATACGGCTCCCGTCTATTCCGTCGCCTTCAGTGCTGATGGCCGCTGGGTGTTGTCCCACGCGTCGGCGGCCGAAAGCGAGCATCTACTTTGGGATGTCGAGACGGGCACCTCGCGCACACTTCCACCACTCGACGGCGAATCGCATGAGCCGCCGTGCTTCGTCGACGCTACGCCGCGTATCTGGCTGCCCGGCAGCGTCGGACCCACACAGCGCGTCTGGAACGCCGAAACCGATCAGATCGAGTTGATTGCGTGGGACGAGGTTGCGCCGCGGCTCGAATCGCTCGGCTCGCCCGATGGTCAGTGGCTGGTTCGTCTTCGCATCGATCCGACGACGCGTACGCCCTCGCCGACCCTCCTCTCGACGCGCGATCACACCGTAACGCGCGCCCTCCCTGAACCCGCGGTCCGCGCGGTGCTCAATCACGACGGCAGCCGGCTCGCGACCATCGAAACGCCGACCAGCGACACCGTCATCATCTGGGATGTCGCGACCGGCGCGAAACTCCGCACCCTGACCGGCCACATCGGCGAAGTTTTTGACGTTCGCTTCTCGCCCGACGGCGAGCGGATCGCCTCCGCCGGGCGCGATGGCTCGATCCGCATCTGGGACGCTACGCGGTTCGAACTACTCGTCCGCCTGCGCGGGCACACCGATTACGTGTGGGGATTGAACTGGTCGCCCGACGGCACCATGCTCGTATCCGGGTCGGGTGATACGACGATACGGCTGTGGCCGACCTCGACTGCGACAGCCATCACTCCGCTTGGCGAATCCGCCGAAACTCCGGCGGGGCCGCGTCGACGCGGCGATGAGTGACCGTCGGCATTGCCTTGCCCGCGTGCTCGCCAAATTTTGGCGTGACGATGAACTTGACCGTGTCGGCATCGGCGAACGTCATGCGAACATCGAATGGATGCACGGTGCCATCAGTCTGCATCTGATTCCATTCGAGCACGATCGCATCGGCACCTTCGCTCAGCACGCGGCCGCGCGTGACGTTGCCGCTCTCATCGATGTTCAGGAATTTCACCGCATTGTCCGCGGGATCGACGAAGACCTGCAAATTGCCGTGCGGCGAGAGGCCGCGTTCGTCGCCGATGTGGCCCTGCGCGAAGAACGACTTGCCGCCGGGGCCTTGTTGCCAGCGGTTGCGACCGCGGAACGTCGCGCCGCTCGGCGTCTTTTCATCAAAGATCCACTCGCCGCCGACGAAGCGCGCGATGGTTTCGAGTGCGCGATCGCGCGGCGAGAACGTATTGAGCGCCCGTATGCCGGCGAGCCAGGCGCTGTCGGATGCCTGGAAGTGCTCATACGCGCGGTCCCACTCAGCCCCCGTTTCGAAGCCACTCGTGACGATGCTCACATGGGTCGTGTCGCTGCCTTTCGGGTCCAGTCGAATCACGGTCGTCGGCCCGGCGACCCATTCGCTCTCGCCCAGAATTTCGGGAATCTCTTCGCGATAGGCCAGCATGCGTTGCGGCTCGTAGCTGAGAATGCGAAACGTCCGCGTGCCGGAGTCGCCGACAAACGAGTCGGGCATCGCATTTGAACGAATGGAACCGCCGATGCTGAAATCGACTTCGACGTCGCGGGCGTGCCACGTCGTCAGCTCGATCTTTCGCGTAAGCCGCCACCAAATCTCTTCCGCAGGTGCGGTCACGACCGCCTCATTCGAGACCGCTCGCTGTCGCGCCCGTCGCTTCGCGAATCGCTCGGCGAGCTTGTCGAACGTGTACTTGTTGCCTTTCTCAAAAAACGCGCGGGCCTTGTCCCAATCTTCGCCCTTACCCCAGCCGCAACTGGAATAGGTGATGAGCGTCTGCGTTGCGCTGATCGGATTAAATCGCGTCACGCCCCAGGCCGCCTCGGCGACCTTGGCCACCGGCGCGTTGGCCGGCGCGGTGAAACGCATCGAGAGCATGCGTTTTGGCTCGAACGCGAGAATGTGATGCGTGATCGTGCCGGGGCCGCCGACGCCCATGTCGCGGTTGTAGTTGGTCTGAATCGTGCCGCCGACGCGCAGATCAACTTTGCAAATCGGCACCATCCAGTCCTCGATGTCATCCTCGCGCGTGAAGGCGTCCCACGCTTCGTCGAGCGTGGCATCGACCACCTGCTCCCATCGCAAGACACTCTCGTCGTCGGTCGCCGCCGAGGGCGCGTCCTTAGGCAAGCCTTCGATGATTTCGGCCTTTTCGTCTTGCGCGCCGAGCGGCGCGCCGGCGACGAGAAGCAGCGCGACGCTGAACATCATGATTCGGTGAACCAAGGTCAGGTACATTTGAGTGTCTCCTACACATGTTCGCGGCCCGATTCGCGGGCGGGCGTATTGGATCAATCCGACAATGTCGCCGTTCGAAAATTCGACTGTTCGCCGACGCTCAGCGCCACGCGCCGACAATCGCACCCATCAGCAACAAATACACAAACTGATACGCCGCGTCGATGAAAAACACGCCGATCGGCTTGTCCGACGCGATCCAGTTGGTCAGCCCGATGCACGCCGCCGGTCCGACCCACAGGAGCAGGCCGAGCATGATGCCGCTGCCGAGCGTCGTCACGCCCGCAAGCTGGGCGACGATCGCCACGATTAGCGCGAGCACGAGGTATGACCCGATCATGCCGCCAAAGAACAACTGCGGCGGACGGTCCTTTTTCATCTGCTCGGCCTTTTCCGGCGTAAAACCGTTCATTCGCGTCCAGGGGCCGGCGAGAGCTGTGTACCAAATACCGCCGAGGAAAAAAGCGGCGAAACCGGCGACGGCGATGGCGGCGTAGTTGAGTGATCCAAGGTCGATTGCAGGCATGCGTTTCTCCCAGTGTGTCAATTCGTCGATGCAGACGAGCGACCGCCGCGTTCCAGCGCGGCGGCAGAGGAAAGGCGATGAAAATAGTCGCGCAGCTGCGCGACCGAATCGTCGAACGCCTTGAGATTGCGCGAGGCGCGCGACTGCATGATCGCGCCCTCCATGATGGTCAGGATGAAACGCGACAACGCCGCCCGGTCGAGGTCGCGCGGCAGGCGATCGCCCGCGTCGTGCAACCACTTCTCGACGCAGGCACACCAGTTGCGAAAATTGAGATCGATGAGCTGGCGCACTTCCGTGTGGTTGTCGCTCAGCTCAAGCGCGAGATTGCCGATCGGGCAACCCATCGAGCAGCCCATCATCTCCATGCCGAGTCGATAGTTGTTCAGCAGCGCGAACACCCGTTCGAGCGGCTCTGCGGTCGCACCCTCGGCGTGATCGATCACCATCGGCCGCAACCCCTCGACGTAGAGCTGCAACACGCCGACGAGGAGGGCTTCTTTGCTGGGGAAGAAGTGGTAGAGGCTGCCACTATTCACGTCGGCTTCGCGCAAGATGGTGGAGATACCCGTGGCGTGATAGCCCTGCTCGTGGAAAAGTCGCATCGCCACTTCGAGAATTTTCGCACGGGTGTCTTTTTCGGCTGGCGGCATGGATTCGTTCCTTAGTTGAATATTCAATCAACTTTCCGGGGTTTTGTCAAGTCTACTTTCGCTGATCGCTAAGCGTATTATTGGCAATGTGTTATGGAGTTCGGAGCCTTCTGATCCGGAGTCGTCCGCCAAGATCAAAATTCACGCTCCGAACACAACAATCGATCAATTCGTGCACCTGGATCACCAAATGAGCTTGTGTTTGGGGTAAAATTCGATCAAATCGTTCCTCGTATCCCATTTGTGAGCTATACTGTGCATGCGAGAGATGACGAAAAGTTCAATGTCGCTCGCCGAAGCTGACCGAACGGTCGACAGCGCCAGCGATCGGCACGCGAACGATCAAAGAGGTGCGCGCGAATGCGACTAACACTCTATTCTGATTATGCCTTGCGAGTACTGGTATACGTCGGCAGTGCCCCCACCGGCTCAGCCTCGATTCAGCAGATTTCGCGGGCCTACAACGTCTCGCGCCACCATCTGACCAAAGTGGTCAATCGCCTAGCGCGAATCGGCCTGCTTACGACCACGCCCGGGCGCGGCGGCGGTATGAAGCTCGCCAAGTCGCCGGCGGACATTCGCATTGGCGAGACCATCCGCCAAACCGAACCGAACTTTCATCTGGTCGAGTGCCTCGATGACGCCACGAATCAGTGCGTCATCACATCGGCGTGCAAGCTGCGCGGCATTCTCAGTGACGGACTGCGTGCGTTCCTCGACAAGCTGAATGAGCACACTTTGGCCGACCTGTTGACCGAACGTGCCCAGCTTCAGCCGCTGCTCGGGTTGGTGACGCTACATATCGGTGCGCGCAGCAATGGCGTCGTTGGTGTCGCCGGAATCGCCGCGCACGCCTGATCGAATTTCGCCTCGCCAAGCGCCCGCCGCGCGGGGTCGCACGTTTGGCGAGGTCTTACTTCGCGTTTTACTTTAGAGGTTGTCGATCTCGTTTTCGCGAAGCTCGCGCGACGTCAGCCCGGCGGCGAGCAGCACTTTCTCCATGCCGCGTAGGTCGTCTACATCAAACGCGCCCACATCGAAGCTATCCGCATCCAGCACGCCCCAGCATTCGCCGCCTTCGTCGAACAGCGGGATCACCAGTTCCGCCTGATCACGCGGATCGCACGCGACATAATTCGCGCCGAGCGTCCGCACGTCGCGTACCAGGATGCCGCGCCGCAACCGAAACGAGCGCCCGCACGCACCGTGCATTCCGATCGGGCTGCACGCCGGCTTGTCGCGCCGCGGGCCGAGCGTCATCTCATCGGCGCCGTCGCAGAGATAAAAGCCGATCCATGAGACGCCTTTCGCGCCTAGCTCGGCCCAAAACGCATCGACCGTTGCCTGCATGCGCTGCGTTCGATCACTCGCCAGATTGCTGATTCCCGCGACAATGGCCGCGTAGTCTCGTCGGTTCATGCGACCCATCATTGGACAATCCTCGCGAAACCGCAAGACTTGAACGCCCCTCCCGCCGAATGGCCGCGCGAAGTTCCACAATCCTCAAGTCTCGACCGGTTGGCACGAACCGTGCTTGTTGAAATTGCGGATCGGGCCACGGCAGCGATGTTCCGCCGAACGCCGCACCGTGTGATCCCACTCCGACACACGTCCGGGCGCAGCGTGGCGATCCTTTCGGGCGACCCGCCTGCTGCACCCAACAGGCTCAAACGTCGGCCCTCATTTGGAGGCCCATCCATGTTGACTCCGCGACAGCTAGCCAAACTGACAATGGTGGTGCTTGCGCTCACGTTCGTCGGGTTCGCGCTCGCCCATCCACCACCGCCGATCCTCTGGACCCAGCACACCAACAGCTTCGCCACGACTTCGGTCGAGTTCTCTCCCGGAAATGACCTCGTGATCGTCGGCAGCAGCGAACTCGGCGTGCGGCTGCTCGACGTCGCTTCGGGCACGGTCGTGCGCACCATCGACGTGATGGGCGACAAACTCGCCGTCGCGCCGACCGGTACCGTACTGGCCGCCGCCACCGATGCCAGCGTCGCGCTGTTTGATCTCGCCACGGGCGAGGGGATCGATATATTCACGCCCGTCGAGGCTCCGATCGCCGCCTTGGCTTGGAACCCGACCGGCGATCTGCTTGCCGTCTCAGACTATTGGAATGTAACTCGCATCGTCGGCCTCGCGAATCCGCGCACCATTACGCGCGAATTTCCATACCCCTCGATCGCACTCGCCTTCTCGCCCAAGAACGACGTGCTGGTCGGACTCGGCTTCGGCGGCGTGATCCGCATCTGGAGCATCGACACCGGTGACGAAGTGACGACAATCGTTCCCGACAGTCCGGAGCTCGCCGGTTGCGTGAAATTCACCCCTGACGGCAAACGGCTGATCGTCGCTGGCGTCCGCAACGAAGTCGACAGTGTGAACGGCATCGGCTTCATCGACTGGTATTGGACTGATACCTGGACGTGCACCTATTCAACATTCGCGGCCCACGGCGACATGGTTCACGCACTGGCCGTGTCGCCAGACGGTGCATGCATTGCCACCGGCGGAGCGGACGGTCTGCTCAACTGCTGGAGCACGAGCAATTACGCGCTGCGGCACACTTACCAGGACCCGGTGTGCTCGCAGGGCGATTTCCTCGACACCGGCATTCGAGCGGTCGACTACTCCGCCGATGGCCGCTTCGTCGCCTATGGCCGCTGGGATGGTTCAGTCGTGCTGATCTGCAACCCCGACATGCTGCGGCCCGGCGATCTGGACGAGAGCGGCACGGTCGATCTCTCGGATCTGGCGTTGCTGCTTGCCAATTTCGGCGAGCCGATCGAGCCGGGCGGCACGGGAGACATTGATCGCGATGGATTCGTCGGCCTGACCGATCTGGCGACGCTGCTGGCTTGGTATGGCGCGACGTGCTGATGCATAGACGGAGTTTCTGAGGTTCCGTGTGAGCTCCGCGGGCGGCGCGGGCGATCCCCACGCCGCTCGCGTGTTTTGTGTCACATGGCGGCGACTCGGCGATTGAGGATTGAAGCAACTACCACGCGCATCGCATCCAGAAATCGGCCGGCGCGAGAAGGGCTGCAACGCATCCGCGAGAGCGTCGCACGCTACCTCCGCTTCGCCTCGATTGCTTCAACGAACGCCGGCGAATAGTGCAGCACGCGAAATAGCGCGTGTTTCTCGTCACGATCTCGGTTGGGGCCGCCGGGGCCGCCATGCCCGCCGGGGCCACCAGGCGGGCCCATCTGCACTTCGCCGCCGAGCGGGCTGAGATACTCCCAGACGATTTGTCCGCCCGCGGTCACCTCGAACACGCGGCCCTGCTCGCCGGAACAGATCAGCGTGTTGCCGCTCGCGAGCCGCGCTGCGCCGGAAATGTGTCCGGAGAAGAACGCGGCCCGCGGATCAGCGGTGTATTGCCACGTCGGCGACTTCGGTCCGAACGCGGCGCCTTCACGGACATAGTTACCGTTGGAAAGTGGCGGCGTGATTTCCTCGATCGACGAGAATCGTCCATCGCGTCGGCCCGCGCCGTTATTGAAGATCAGAATGTTGCCCGCGCCCGGCGATCCCGCGGCGATCCACTGAGCATCGTGTTGTCCAAAGTGCTTCTGATCAGTGGGCGTGCCTGATTTGTATGCAGCGGGATTGCCCCAACGATAAAGGATCCGTCCGCCCTTGCCCGATTCGCCACCGCGATCGGTGCGGGCCTCTTCGCGAGTGGTGCTGTGGTCGATGACCCAGACTTCGTGAAAATTGTGTACGCTGAGGAGGACTTGATCGAGATCGGCGTTGTAGTCGATCGAATTCGTATGCATCCAGTCCGGCTGCGTGCGCGGGTTGCGATCGCGCGGGCCGGGGCGATCGCCGGGCGGCCCAGGCTCATCGACTTCCTCCTCGCCGCCGCTGCCCACGTATCCGAGTTGCCGCAGTCGTGTGTGCTCGGCGGGCGGCATCATCGGTCCGCCCACGACGAAGTTCAGGTCGATCCGCCCGGGATCGTCGCTCACCTTTCCATAATTCGGCTTCGCCGGATCGATGTCCTGAATCAGGTGATCCCACGCGTGCCAGGACCAGACAATCTCACCGCCGCGATCGCCGGTCGGCTTCACTTCGATCACATGATCCGGCCAGATGCCCTGCTCGCCGCAAAGCTCCGGCTTGCGGCCCGCCGCGAGCGCATCGTCGCGAGTTTTTTTCTCCCACGCGATGAGCAGGATGTTTCCATTCGGCATGATCTCAAAATCGTGATGCTGCCAATGCTCGTCGCTTGAACAGTCGAATTCCCAGAGCAGCTTGCCTTCCCAACTGAAACGACGGATGACGCCGCCGAAGCCGCCGCCGTCGAAGCTGGAACGTTTGTCGGCACGCGACGCGCGATACAGATCGCCGTTCGGCATCAATTGCACCGAACTTCCGGGCGTGGCCGTGTCCTTCCACGAGTGAACGATCCGCCCATCGTCGGCGACGAGGTGGGTCTCGAGAGACCGCAGCGGCGCGAGCAGCACAAAACCCGGCGTCGCGCCTGCGTCGCGCTTGATGACGCCGCGTTTCTCGCCGCCGGCCTGCCCAAGGGCGACGACGGCAGCGATGACGGTGGCGGTGATGCCGCAGGCGATCAGTGCATTGGTCCGCATGACAGGCCCCTTGTTACGACGCGCACATGTTACGATCGTAAGGAAGGACAACGTCAGCAGGGGGTCGTGGATTGCCGGGGTTTACGATTCCTGACACTGCGTTGGGAACAAGGGAACAAGGAGATCACGCGAATCCAAGACCAGGCACTAGGCACTACGCACTAGACACTAGACACTAGACACTATCGATCCACTTCCCCCATCACTATATCAATGCTCCCAATGATCGCCGGCACATCGCCCAGCAGCACGTTGCGACAGACCTCGTGCAAGATGCTCAGATTGCAAAAGCTCGGGCCACGGGCTTTCACGCGATACGGGATCGTCGAACCGTCACCCTCGATGTAAAACCCAAGCTGCCCGCGCGGGTTTTCGGCTTCGAGGTAGATCGATGCCGGCGGTAGCTTCACATTCTTGGCACCCTTCACGCGACACGGCCCGTCTTTCGGAATTTGTGCTAGGCATTGACGCAGGATGCGCACGCTCTGCTTCATCTCGATCATGCGCACGTAATAGCGATTCCAGCAATCGCCGACCACCGCCTCGCGCGGCACGTCGCCACTGCCGCCGGGCAGGCCAATGGGGATGTCGAACTCGAATCGGTCGTACAGGTCGTATGGCGTCGATCGCCGCAAATCCCAGCGAATGCCCGAGCCGCGCAGATTCGGCCCCGTCAGCGCGTACGCGAGCGCCTTCTCGGGCGAGATGACGCCCACGCCCGCCGTGCGACGAATGAAGATGTGGTTGAAGCTGAGTAGTTGGTTGTACTCATCAATCTTCGGCTCGAAGTAATCGAGAAACTCGCGGCAGCGCTCGAGCCAGCCCGCCGGAAGCGCGTCTTCCTTGATGTTGCCGGGGTAATACGGCCCGCCGGGGAAAATGTATGAATGCGTGAGCCGCGCCCCGCACGCCGCCTCGAACAGGTCGAGGATGTATTCGCGTTCGCGCATCGCATAGAGGAACGGCGTGAACGCGCCCATGTCGAGGCCATACGTGCCGAACGCAATCAGGTGGCTGGCGATGCGATTCAGCTCGGCCATGATCGTGCGCACGTATCGCCCGCGCTCGGGCACGTCGATGCCGCACAGCTTTTCAATCGCCATCGCGAAGGTGTAGTTGTTGTTCATCGCCGCGATGTAGTCCATGCGATCGGTCTTGGGCACGAACTGATACGGCTGCAAATTCTCGCCGATCTTCTCGGCGCAGCGATGCAGATAGCCGATGTGCGCGGTGGCATCGAGCACCATCTCGCCGTCGGTGCGCAGGACGACGCGCAGCACGCCGTGCGTCGCCGGGTGTTGCGGCCCCATGTTGATCAGCATTTCCTCGGTGCGCAGATCGGCGGACTGCTCGCGGTCAGCGTCGAGCAGAAGGTCGGGAGCAAAGGTGTATTGGGTTGGCTGCATGGGGCGCGTCAGTTGGCCTTGGTCGGGTGTTTCAGATTGAGCACGAGGCCGGGGAGGGCGACACTGCGCCACGGCTTACCGAACGCAATTCGATGCTGGGTCCAGTCGGCTTTGCCCGGCTCGCGAACGAGGGCGACCAGTGCGGGCTGAAGCGCGTTTCGTCGCGGGTCGATGATCCAATATTCGGCGATGCCGCCGGCCAGCCAATACAGGGCGCGATTTCGCTCGATGTCCTTGGCGGCGCGCGCGGCCGAGATAATCTCGGCGACGACCAGCGGCTGATAGAGCGCCCAGTCGTTGGCCTTGACGATTTGAGCCAGCGACGGGAACGCGCAAAACGCGGCGACATCGGGACGCACGCGAGTCGGCTTCCCGCGATGGCGAATGACGACATCGACGTCTGTGGCGACGTGATTCAGACGATCGGAATGTTTGTCGCAATAGCGTTCCAGCGTGCGTTGCACGAGGCGTTGCCAATAGCT
The DNA here is from genome assembly GCA_046155505.1 of Phycisphaerae bacterium. GTDB lineage: Bacteria > Planctomycetota > Phycisphaerae > UBA1845 > Fen-1342 > JBJXFK01. The sequence continues at coordinate 4,746 of JBJXFK010000163.1, read as the reverse complement.
GTGTTGCGGAAGCGGACTCGGCGACACGTAAACCACTCCATCGATGATTTCGCTGCGATAGCCGGGGGCGTCGATGCAGCGGGCGTATTCGGCGACCGTCATGACGACGCCAGCATCCGCGAAGCCGAGAATGCGCGGAGATCGCTTCGCGCCAATCCGACCGCGGGGCACGATTGTGCCAACCGCCACTCGGCGGCGCGCGGACGCGCGTTGTACACGAATCACGCTCATTCGCCCGCCTGCTTTGCAATGTCGCTGAGCGAAACCGACAGACCCGAAATCATGCTCGATTTCCACGTTCGCCCAAATGGAACCGCGTGCTCGGTCCATTCGTGGCGGCCCATGCCGCGAACCAGCACGGTCAGCTTCGGCTTCAACGGACTAAGCTGCGGGTCGACGATCCAGTATTCCGCGATTCCACCGGCTGCCCAATACAAGATTCGATTGCGCTCGATGTCCTTTCGCGAGCGCGTTTTCGACAGCACCTCGACCACAAGAATCGGACAAACGCCGGTCCAGTCGTCGTTCATTAGCCACTGCGAGCGCGGCGGGAAGTTGTGGTAGGCCGTGACATCGGGTCGTGGTCTTGTGGGGCCGGGGCGATGTTGAATAACTACGTCGTTGTCGGTGGCGACGTGATTGATGACATTCGGGCTGCGTCGCGCGAACTCACGCAGCGCGACGGCGATATCGAGCGACCAAGCCTGATGAAATCGTCTGGGACTCGGCGAGACGTGAACCACTCCATCGATGATTTCGCTGCGATAGCCGGGGGCGTCGATGCAGCGGGCGTACTGCGCGGCTGACGAGGCAACGCCGCTTTCGCCGGGGCCGAGCGCGCGCGGCGAGAAGGCGCGTGCAGTGCGAGCCGCGCGGCGGCGTTTGATCAGTTTGTGTGAGCGCGTCAGTGAAGACATCGATGGAATTGTAGCGATCGTCGCACGCGATGCCGACGGCCGAAACTCCGGCAGTCGGTAAGCTGTCGGAAGAGCGGGCAAACGAATCAAGCTGTCGGGTGAAAACGGGAATCACAACCTCCACGGACCTTCGACACTTCAACGCAACTCGCTTGCCCTCGGGATCGCCACTACCTCGCCCCGCCGCGCAAATTTCCGGTAAACCATTCGCCGCATTTTCCATGCAGGTCTGCCGTCCGCCTATCGTTATGATGAGTGCTGGGCGGCATTGCTTCCAATCGCCCTGAACCGGGGGGTCACATGTTCACTTTTCGCAGCGAATTCCGGCGTAGCTCTGCGCTGATCGCCGTCGCAGTACTTACGCCGCTTTCGCTCGCTCAAAACCAGCCGCCGGCGACACCCATCATCACCGAGCCGCAGGTCAATCGCATCGTCAATCCCGCCGACGTCCACATGGAAGCCGCCGATTTCAGCGACCCCAATCCCAGCGACACGCATCGCTGCACCGATTGGGAAATCTGGCAGGTCGCGCCGCCGGTCCGCGTCTGGGTCACGAGCTGCATCGGCGGCGTCGAACGCGTCCACACGCACGCCGGCGATGGCACCTTCGAAGGGCCGCTCGTCGGTCGCCGCACGTTTGATCCCGAGACGAACTACGAGCTGCGCGTGCGTCATCGCGACGACAGCAACAACGCCGCGACCGAGTGGAGCGCCTGGGCCGTTCGTCCGTTTGTCACCGGTCCGGAATCGACGCTGTTCGCGATGGAACTCGAAGACATCGTGCCGATTCCCGTGCCGACCCTTCGCACGCCCGCAGGTGCGACGGCGACGCTGCCCGCCGGCGCGACAGCCGGTCGCGTTCTGATCGAGGCCGGGCACGGCACATTCGAACTCGCACTCGAAATCCGCGGCTCGCTCACCGGCAACCAGGTCATCAACCCACCGCCGCTACCCGAGCATGGCGACGTGCGCGTCACCGTCATCGCCGGCTCGGCGGTGCTCGAAATTCCCGAAGCCGACCTGTCGTTTACAACCGACGACGGCACCGCCCGCACGATCTATCTGCCGGCCCACAACCTCCAACCCGGCCAGTCGCGGCTCTACTGGGTCAGCGACAACGGCGGCACGTACGTCGCCCAGCCCGGCGAGACCGAGCCGAGCTTTTCCTCGCTCGTTCGCGGACCCGCCGTCCCGTGGACCGCAGCAGGCGACGTGCGCGTCGAAATCGTCGCCCGCGGCTTCCAGCTTCCCGTCAACATCGCGTTCGTACCGAATCCGGGCAACAACCCGACCGACCCGTTCTATTACGTCGCCGAACTCTATGGCGAGATCAAGGTCGTCTTGCGCGACGGCACGGTGCAGGACTACGCCACGGGCTTGCTCAACTTCAACCCCACCGGCAATTTCCCCGGCTCGGGCGAGCAGGGACTCGCGGGCATCGTCGTCGATCCGACCAACGGCGACCTTTACGTCACGCTCCTGTATAGCTCCAACCCCGCTGACGACAATGCACCGCACCATCCGATTGTGCAGCGCCTTACCAGCAGCGACGGCGGACGCACGATGGCCACACGCACAACGATTCTCAACATGGCCCCGGAGACGCAGGGACAGTCGCATCAAATCTCGAACATCACATTTGGCCCCGACAATCAGCTCTACGTCCACGTCGGCGACGGCTTCGTCGCATCCGCAGCGCAGCAGGCCGGCCAGTTCCGCGGCAAGATCATCCGCCTCAGCCGCACCGGCCAGGCGCTGCCCGACAACCCGTTCTACAACGCCGGCAACGGCATCAACGCCACCGACTACACCTTCGCCCGCGGTGTGCGGAACCCCTTCGGCGGCGCGTGGCGGCGCAGCACCGGCCAGCACTTCTTCGTCGAGAACGGCCCCAGCGTCGATCGCTTCGCACTGCTCGTCAACGGTCGCAACTACCTCTGGGATGGCTCGGACATCTCGATGACCAATTTTGCACTCTATAACTGGAACCCCGCCACCGCGCCGGTGAACATCGCCTTCATTGAGAACGAAGTCTTCGGCGGCAGCGGCTTTCCCAGCGATTACTTCGGCCGCGCCTACGTCACGCAGAGCGGCGGCACGTTCGCTAGCGGGCCGGGCAATCCCACCGTAAAGGCCATCACCGAGTGGATCATCGACGGCGCGGGAAACCTCGTTGGCGGTCCGCGGGCCATCGGCTACTACAACGGCGGCGGCTCGTCGTCGGCGGTCGCCATCGCCGCCGGACCCGACGGCCTGTATTTCAGCGACTTCTATCGCGAAGACGCCGGCGGCAACCCGATCGCTCGCGGCGCAAACATTTTGCGCATCCGCTATTCGCCGGCTCCCCCGCCGCCCGATTGCAACGGCAACGGCTTCCCCGACACGCAGGATCTCGCCGACGGAACCAGTCAGGACTGCAACGGCAACGCACAGCCCGACGAATGCGACATCGCCGGTGGCGGCAGCACCGATTGCAACGGTAGCGACGTTCCCGACGAGTGCGAGGCGCAGGTGCTGATCAATACCGATTTCACCGCGGGCACCGGCGAGTTCGTATTGAACGGAAACGCCCTGCGCACCGGTGGTGCTGTGCGGCTCACGACCACTGACGCCTTCGTCCTCGGCACCGCGATTCGTCCGCCGCTATCGGCCGAGCCGGTCAACAGCTTCTCGATCGAGTTCGACTTCCGCATCGGCGGCGGCAGCGGTGCCGACGGCATGTGCTTCTCCGTGTTCGACACCGCTCTGTACTCGATCTTCGAGATCTTCAGCGAAGAAGGCCCCGGCTCGACAAGCCACACGCCCGCCGGCCCAGGTTCGATCACCGTGCAGTTTGACACATACGACAACGGCGGCGAGGGCGAGAACACGATCGACCTGCAATTCGACGGTGCATCGGTCGCGACGTATTCGCCGACGTTCGACCTGGAAGACAACCAGACGCACCGCGCGCGGATCACCTTCCGCGATCAGCGACTGAGCATGAGCGTGACCAATGCGGCGGGCCAGTGGGAAACCGCATTCAGCGGCGAGTTGATCGCGAATTACGTGCCGTTTGTGCCTTACTACGGCTTCGGCGGACGCAGCGGCGGCGCGACGAATGAGCACTGGATCGACAACGTCGCGTTCGCCGTGCCGGGGCCGAATGACGCTGACGGTGACGGCTTGCTCGACGTGTGCGCCTGCCCCGGCGACCTCAATGGCGACAGCGCGGTGACGCTCACCGATCTGGCCACGCTGCTGGCAAATTTCGGCGTCAACGGCGGAGCGACGGCGGCGCAAGGCGATCATGATTTGGATGGCGATGTTGATTTGAGTGACTTGTCGGTGCTGCTGGCCAATTTTGGCGTGACGTGCTGAGCGGGCGTGAACCAGTAGCGATCGGGCCTGCGTGGCCGACGTTGTGGAGCGGCCGCCCTCGGCTGCGATTTGGGAACAACGGGACAACGGAACGCCGGTCGCCTGGGGCGGGTCGGCGTTTAAGAGGTGGCGCCCCGGGTTGCGACGTCGGCACGGCACCCGAGGGGGCGCAGGGCGCGGGGCGCATCGGCGCGTGGGCGCTTTTGTTGCGAAAATGTGGGCGCGCAGTGGGGCTATGGAGGTGGCGGGGATCGAACCCGCCGGCGCGGAGGTCGAATTGTCTTGCGACTCTTCGACCTTGCGCCGCCACGAATCCGCGCTTCCGCGGATTCACAACACAGCGCGGCTCGTTTTGGAGTCTTTGCAGCCGAGCGACCGCGAGCGGAGGTCTTGTGCTGAAGCTTTGCCTGGCTTCGGCTATCTGCGGGCACATTCTCCGGACACGGGATTAGCCGTTGCCCAGGACGCC
>JBJXFK010000161.1:0-5605 GCA_046155505.1 Phycisphaerae bacterium | reverse complement strand
CGCCCCAGACGTTTCCGTCCGGCGTGCGGAACCCTCGCTTGCGCTTCGCGCTTGGTCTAGAAAACCGAAACCGCGATTACGTCCCGCCGGCACCCGCCCCGACAAGCTCCGGCTTGGCCTCGCCGCTGCCCTTGACGAAGCCCTCGAACTTCAGCTTCTTGCGCTCGCCGTCGACTTCGACCGTCACGCGGATCGCGTTCATGCCGGCGTACTTGCTGCGCAGCATGTCCTCGCTGAGCGGGTCTTCGACAAGCTGCGAAATCGTGCGGCGAAGCGGCCGTGCGCCGAATTTCTCGTCCGTACCCTTTTCGAGCAGCAGGTCGATCGCTTCCTGAGCCAATTCCAGCTCGAGGCCGCGTTCCTTGAGCCGCTTGTTGAGCTTGCTGATTTCCATGTCGAGGATGTTGACCAGCTCCTTGTTGCCGAGCTTGTGGAAGACCACCACCTCGTCGAGTCGGTTGATGAACTCGGGGCGGAAATGCCGCTCGAGCTCGCCCATCAGCATTTCCTTCATCTTGTCGTAGTTGACGCTCGCGTCGCGTTTCATGAAGCCGAACGGATCCTGGCTCATGATGCGATCGGCGCCGACGTTGCTGGTCATGATCAGAATCACGTTCTTGAAGTCGACATGCCGACCGAACGAATCGGTGAGCCGGCCTTCTTCCATGATCTGAAGCAGCATGTTGAACACATCCGGGTGCGCCTTCTCGATTTCGTCGAGCAGCACCACCGCATAGGGCCGACGCCGCACACGTTCGGTGAGCTGACCGCCCTCCTCGTAACCGACATAGCCCGGAGGCGCGCCGATCAGGCGGCTGACATTGTGCTTCTCCATGTATTCCGACATGTCGATGGTGATGAGCGCTTCCTCGTCGCCGAAGAGGAACTCGGCCAGCGATTTGGCCAGCAAGGTCTTACCGACGCCCGATGGGCCAAGGAAGATGAACGAGCCCATCGGGCGGTTCGGATCCTTGAGCCCGCTGCGTGAGCGACGCACCGATCGCGCCACGGCGCTGATCGCCACGTCCTGACTGACGACGCGCTTGTGCAGTTCATTCTCGAGTTCGAGCAAGCGCTCGGCTTCTTCTTTTTCGAGACGCTTGAGCGGAATGCCGGTCATCATGCTGACGACCTCGGCCACGATGTTTTCATCCACCACGCCGTCGACTTCCTTACTGCGATCGCGCCAATCCTTCTGCATCTGCTCTTTTTGCATGCGCAAGGTTTCGCTCTTGTCGCGCAGCTCGGCGGCCCGCTCATAGTCGGCACCCTTGACGGCTTCGTCCTTCTCGCCCTGCAAGCGCTCGATCTCGCGCTCCAGGTCGGCCAGATCGGGCGGCAGCGTCATGCTCTTGATGCGGATGCGCGCGCCGGCTTCGTCGATCACGTCGATCGCCTTGTCGGGCAGCACGCGACCGGTGATGTAGCGGTGGCTGAGCTCGATCGCACCCTTGAGCGCGTCCTCGGTGATGTGTACGCGATGGTGCGACTCGTAGCGATCGCGCAGACCCTTGAGGATTTCCAGTGCGTCCTTGCAAGACGGCTCGTCAACGTGGATCGACTGGAATCGACGGGCAAGAGCCGCGTCTTTCTCGATGTATTTGCGATACTCGTCGAAGGTCGTCGCACCGATGCACTGAATTTCGCCGCGCGAGAGCGCCGGCTTCAGCACGTTGCTGGCGTCAATCGCGCCTTCCGCGCCGCCCGCACCGACCAGCGTGTGCAGCTCGTCGATGAACAGGATCACGTTGCGGGCGCGGCGAACCTCGTTCATCACCGCCTTGATGCGCTCTTCGAACTGGCCGCGATACTTCGTGCCAGCGACCATCATGGCCAAATCGAGCACAACGATGCGGCGACCGTGCAGAATCTCGGGCACCTGGTGGCTGATAATGCGCTGCGCTAGGCCCTCGACGATGGCGGTTTTGCCCACGCCTGCCTCGCCCAACAGCACCGGGTTATTCTTCATTCGGCGGCACAAGACCGTGACAACACGCTCAATCTCGCTCGCACGGCCGATGACCGGGTCGAGCTTGTTCTCGCGCGCCAGGTCGGTGAGATCGCGCCCGAAGGAATCGAGCGCCGGCGTCTTGCTCTTGCCGCCTTTTTTCTGCTCGCTGGCCGGCGCGCCGCCGTTGCCCGCACCCTGACTGGGCATGCCGCTGCTCTCTTCCGGCTCCATGCCGGCCCCGAGCAGGTTGAGCACTTCTTCACGGACGTCTTCGAGTTTGAGGCCGAGGTTCATGAGAACCTGGGCCGCGACGCCGTCCTGCTCGCGCAGCAGGCCGAGCAGCAAGTGCTCGGTGCCGACGTAGTTGTGGTTGAGGTTGCGGGCTTCCTCGATCGCGTACTCGATCACGCGCTTGGCCCGCGGCGTTTGCGGCAGCTTGCCCATTGTGACCATTTCGGGGCCGCTTTTGACCAGCTTTTCGACTTCGAGTCGGACCTTGCGCAGGTCGACGCCCAGGTTTTTCAGGACATTTGCCCCGACGCCCGAGCCTTCCTTGACCAGGCCGAGCAGAATGTGCTCGGTCCCGATGTAGTCGTGATTGAAGCGCTGCGCTTCCTGATTGGCGAGAGCCATCACTTTGCGAGCGCGATCGGTGAATCTTTCAAACATGGAAGCTGCTCCTGGATCGGCGGCGGGGCGTGAAAACCGCGCGTAGCAGTGGATTTCCCCGCCAGGCCCCCTATCACTTGGGCGATTCTAGCGCGGCATAGCTACGCCAGCAAGCAAGCCGAGCCGCGCCGTTACGATGCTATCGTCGATTATGGAATATGACTGGACCGGCGAGCGTGAAGCGGGGCGGCGCAGAAACCGCGCTTTGCAGGGAGTGCCTAGGGTCTAGTGCCTAGTGCCTAGACGCTGTCGCAGCGACGCTTCTCGCAGTCCGCAGTGCCGCGCGACCACAGTTCGACGTCCGGTCGCTCTTCGTTTTGCACTTTGAACTGTTTGCGTTGAACTAGGCACTAGACACTAGCCACTAGGCACTAGGCACTAACCATACACTCGATGCCGATCCAGTCGCCGCACGCGGGCCCACGCCTCTCGCGCGGCGATTGCGTCGCCGCGCAGGTCGAGAATCTGCGCGGCGCGGTATGCGATCAGCAGGTCATGCTCGATGTCGCTTTGCAGCGGCCCGAGCGCCCGCCACGCCGCGTCGCCGTCGGTCGAGCGGAGGGCATCGGCTACGCGGCCGAGGATATCGCGCCGCCGAGACTCATACTCGCGCCGCGTCTCGCCGCGCACGGCCTGAATCAGCAACCACTGCGACACGATGTACAGCGTCGCCGCCGCCAGAATCGCTAAATTCTGAATCAGCCACGGCACCTCGTCGGGAAACAGCAGCCGCCCGGCGAGTGCCAAATTCGCCGCCGCCGCGAACACGACGCCGACCACCACCCCCACCGTACCGTGCCCCAGCAGCAACAACCCGCAGCCGGGCACGAACAAGTTCGCGAGCCGCGCCACCGCCGCCGTCCGCGAAATTTCCGCTGTCAGTAACGCATTCACACGCGCACCTCGCTTCGCGCCGCCAGGCGTCGCCAATCCGCCACCAGCGTCGAGTAGAGCTCGATCAGCCGCGTCGCCATACTGCTCAAACTGTGCCGCTCACGCACATACTGGATCGCCGATCGCGACAGCGCCGCACACGCCGGCTGCCGCTCGATCACGCGCTGCACCTGACGCGCCAGGTCGAGCGCGTCGCCGGTCGCATAGGTCATGATCGTTTCGTCCGCCGAGAACCAGTCGGCTAGTTGCTCGCGGGCGGCGATGACAATCTCGCCGAGGCTCATCGCCAGCAGCGGCGCGAGCGACAGTTCGGTCTGATTACTCGGCACGATGCACACGTCGAATCCGCGTAGCGCCTGATTCCAGAGCAGCGAATCTTCGAGAATCGTAATGCAGTCGTGCAGCGACCGCTCTCGCGCCGTGCGCCACAGCCGCCCCGCTGCCGCTCCATCGAGCGCGACCACCGTCTGCGTCTCGGCGTTCTCTTTGCGCAGGGCCGCGACAAAATCGAGCAGCAGTTGCATCGCCACGAGAGTTGTCGGCCGCGCCAGCCACAAGATTCCCAGCGTGCGCGACTCGATCTCGCGCGGCGGCAATTCATCCGGCGCGAGCAACCCCGGCTCGATCACCGACGGCATTGGGCTGGCAGCCCGCCGCTGCCGCAGCCACGCCGCCTGCCGCCGACACGCGACCGCGACGTACTCGCCCTGTTTCAGCGGTCGCCGCGCGAGCAAATCGAGTTCGTCCATCGTCGTCAGATGTACCAGAATCGGTCGCGGCGAGCGCAGCGCAATTCGCCGTGCGGCCGGTAGCGCCGAAAGCCCCCACGCATGCAGAAAATCCGCCGGCTGCTCGATAACACGATCAATTTCTGCGAGCAACCCGAGCGCCCGCCAGCCGGTGAACGCTCGCACCGCGACGCCGGCGATTGGCGATGTCTCGACGTCGGCGATCAATCGCGGATCGTCGCTCGCAAGCGACACGCGAAAGCCCTCTTCTTCAAGGGCTAGGCCAAGCTGCCGAAACATCCGCCCGAACCGCGCATGCGCATCACGCGGAACCAGATGCAACACATGCAACGGCTCGGCGACAGGGCGCGATGTGAGGTTCGCGTTGGACATCCGTCGGTAAGCATAGCAGATGGAGAACAGCGGCCCACCGCGGTTTCTTCTGAAGCACCGCGGCCTTGTAGAGCAGCCGCCCTCGGCTGCGATCGGGCATGCCAGTCAACGCACCGTGCCCCGATCGATCTCTCGGGCAGTTGATCGCCGCGTGCCCGGGGTGTGGCCACGGATTTTCGCAACAATCCAAGCCCGACGCGCAAGCTAGAGTTCCGCGCGGTCGTACGCGAAGACCTAGCTTGCGCGTCGGGCTCGGATTGAAGCGACAATCGCTCAGTTTGCCGAAATCCGTGGCCACACCCCCCTGCCCGGCATTCCAAAATTTTCTGCGCCCTGCCCGAGGCGAGCGAGTATGATACGAAAGTGACCGCTAACAATACGCGAGCAAGCCACAAATGGAGTCAACCCGACTTGAGCACGAACTCGCCGAACTTCGCCGCCGCATTTCGGAATTGGAGGCCCACGTCGGCCTGAGCCGACCGGCGTCGGCAGCCTCGCCAGCCGACGTCCCGGCTGCAACGCAGCGAACCATGCAACAGGCGGCAGAAATCCTGCGCCGCGTGGCAACGCCACAGCCGCCGACTCCCACCGATCCAATAGCCGCGCCGCCGGCAGTGCCGCAGCCCCCGCCGGTGCCGGATTACGTGTTCGCCGAGTCGGCCGACAACGTTTCGCCGACCGAACGCATGGTCGCCGACGATCGCGGCTCTCTCGTGCCCGAATCGACGCTGACGCAAGGCACGCATCCTCGCACCGACAATTCACCTGCTAAACCGCCCGCGATCGGCTTACCCCCCATGTCGCGTGCTGACGCCGCCGCGATGGAACTTCGCGTCGGCGGGAATTGGATGGCATGGGCCGGCGCGCTGCTGGTCATTCTGGCCAGCGGCTTCTTCGTCAAATTTGCTTACGACCAAGGCTGGCTCGGACTCATTCCCAAGGTCATCCGTTGCCTGCTCTGTGCCGCGCT
>JBJXFK010000148.1:0-3192 GCA_046155505.1 Phycisphaerae bacterium | reverse complement strand
CTGTTCGGATCGCGGGCAACTCTGTTAGAACTATACATCGACGAACCCGCAAGTCAAACTGAGGGTGACAATTTGAACCACGCCGGGACGAGGCCAAATTCGCCGGAACCAGCCGGCACCCTGCGGGACCGAATTATCTGACGTCGCCTCTGCCTCGGCGGCTCACTGCGATGCAGGGTGTCGAGCGCGACGGCGAATGGGGCCGATTCGAAATCGTTTGGTGGCGCGGACGGGCGACGACGCCGAATGGATGCTTGGAATTCCCGCAAAAGCTCCCGCAGACGCTTGACTGAGGCTCGCTCATAGATGCCACCTGCCCGTCTGCGCTCAATTGGGGTATGATTGGTGTCCGTATCGATGCGGCTGCACGGCAATCTGTCCTCCTAAACATTTTGATGTTGGACCAACAATGCTCCTTTTAGCGGAGTGGCTAGTAGATGGTCGCCCAGTCATCCCGGACGCCCTTGACGGGGCAGCGAAGGCGGCTATCGGATTGATTATTGTCTGGCTGGGATATATTTTCGTGCGCTTCGGAGAAATAATCGGCCGCGACGACTCCAGTGGCAACAAACGGCCACTGCCAACTGCGGTGACCTACGCGTTGATATTCGCAGCGATCATCGCGAGCGTTGCAAGTTCAAATCACGACGTGCATGAAGGTGGAGCGGGAATTGATCCGGGTGTAGTTTTGTACTCAGAAGGAAATGAGCACAAGGTTAAATCTGGTTTTGAAAGTTTCGTTTTCACTTTTGTTGCGATGTGCATTGGCATTCGACGCGCACGCTGTAAGTGACACGCGGCGTTTGGCTTGTGTTAGATCATCTTGCGAATGCACTTCAATTGGATAAAGTGACTCTGCGCTGATGGATCCCGGAGTACCGGTGTCGGCATGGCACCCGAGGCGTCGCGATGCCACCCGCCGTGTCCGCGCGACGACGCCGAATAGATGCTTGGAATTCCCGCAAAAGCTCCCGCAGACGCTTGACGGAAGATTGCTCATAGATGCCACCCGCCTACCCGCACATAACCTCAACTGCGGCGGGTGCGTGCAAAAGCGACCAGGCCGATCGCGAGCAGCATAGCGCTCGCCGGCTCAGGGATGAAATCCATGTCTCGAGTCGCCTGGCCCGGGGCCTCGCCGAGGAACGTCAGGGCGCCGGAAGTCATGTTCAAGCGATAGAGCCGGGCCGGGCCGCCGCTGGACGCATTGCTCGCGATTACGTGGGCCTGGTTGTCGTCGTCAAACGCGAGTCCACTAGCCGAAAAGGCCGGAGGAAGTTGCAGCCGGACGACTTGAGTCGGCTGGCCGGTCGCCGTGTTCACTCGCATCAGCCAGTTGCCGTTGCGGAGTCCAAAAAGCATATTGCCTGAATCGAAGGCCAGGGCGTTGACGCTCAGGCCGATGTATGTACCGATCGGGGATGCACCCGCATCGTCCAGATCTATTGTATGAAAGACGTCACCGATCCCGTTGTAGGAGTACGCGTACGCCGTGCCGGCCCGATCGATGGCGAAGGAGAGCGTGTAATTAAACCCGGTCTCGCCGACCGGGGTCGTCACGCCGGTGAGCGGGTCGATGTTGACGAGATCGTCGCTGTCGCTGACGAAGGGGGTGCCGCCATATCCGAACAAATTTCCGCCGGGCGTAAAGGCGAGGGCGTAGCTGCGGTTTCCGAGCGGCGGACTCACGGCCGGGCCGTTGGCTCCCGCTCCTCCGCCAGCAGGGAACGAAGCGAGGTTCGGCGGGCTGACGAAGTAAAAGCCGGCGGGCACGCCTGGGCCGGCATAAGCTGGAATCGCAAGCTGGATGTTGACTGCGAGAACCGTTAGAGCGGTCCAAAGCGCCGCGGGCACCGTAGTGGTTCGAGAGAACATTCGTTTCCTCCTTTTTCCCGATCCTTCAGACGTGCATTTCTATGCTAACTAAGCGGCGGGTGAGCTGTAAAGAGATTTCAGCCGCGTGCCGTTCCGACACGAGCCGTCGGAGCGGGTCGTGCTCGGCGGGGAAACGTGGTTTGAGGACGAAAGGTCAGCGGCGGGAAACGGCCTGGCTCGGGTCGGCATGGTTTTTGGGGTGAGGCGGGGTCGAAGACATGCCGACCCCGGAGTACCGGCGTCGACATGCCACCCGAGTCGTCGCGATGCCACCCGACGGGTTAATACTCAGTATTGCGTCCGAATGCTGTTTCGCTGTCGAACTGCATCTCGTCGCTCAGACATGGTTGGGGCTGGCGTAAATTCAAATATGCCTCCTAACTTTTTTTCGCAGGTTACGCAAGTGCCGACAGAAGAGTGTTCCCCCCACCGTATCAGAGTGCGTGCCTTTCGATGTTCTTCCATGCAATGAAGACAGTAGGCACGCCCGTCTTTCCAATAAGCGTTTTTCTCGAATTTGTATTCGGCAACGTCAGCTCGCTCAGACGCCTCATCTTTCAAGCAGCGGTTCTCGTCCACAAGTGCGATGTTCTCTTGCTGCACTTGCATAATCTGGCCCTGCAGTGCAACGATCGTTCCCTGCAACTCCGCACGCAGGGACAGATCTTTGACTTTGCCAATGGTATCGGCGAGTCCGGTGACAAGTCCGATTATGAGCTGAAATCCAGATGTTATTGCAGTCGCATCCATTGCATTTCCGTTCGTCATGCAAAACAAGAAATGCCTGCCGCAACTCGTCTTCACGGCAGGCAGCAATTCCCAGCACCAAGCTCTAGTGCATGTGCCCGTGTCCGCCCGGGGCCTTCTTGTCGTCGTCCTTTTCCTTGATCTCGGTGATCGCGGCGTCGGTCGTCAGCAACAGGCCGGCGACGCTCGCCGCGTTTTGCAGCGCGACGCGTTCGACCTTCAGCGGGACGATGACGCCCATCTTGACCAGGTCGCCGTACTCTTCGGTGAGGGCGTTGTAGCCGAAGTTGCCCTTGCCCTCGGTCACCTTCTGGCAAACGATCGAGCCGTCGAGGCCGGCGTTCTGGGCGATCATCTTGATCGGGGCGCGCAGCGCACGCTTGACGATGTCGACGCCGGTCTTTTGGTCGCCCTTGGCCTTCTTGGCACAGGCATCGAGCGCGTCGTCGCAGCGCAGGACGCTGGTGCCGGCGCCGGGCAGAACGCCCTCTTCGACGGCCGCACGGCAGGCGTGCAGGGCGTCTTCGACGCGGGCCTTCTTCTCTTTCATCTCGACTTCGGTGGCCGCGC
>JBJXFK010000056.1:0-3306 GCA_046155505.1 Phycisphaerae bacterium | reverse complement strand
AGTTTTTCGAGACGCGACGCGGCAGGAGCTGGTCGGGCATTAGCGAAAGCGCAGGGATGGATCGCCGATGAGTATCCAGCCGTCAGCGTTGGCGCGTGGCATGAGGGGTGGCGGCGTCGCCTCGAAGGCGCGCAGGATGGCCTCGCCAATCGTGACGGGCTCGCGCTGCAGGGTTTCCAACACGATTTCCGCAAGGAATCGTTGCTCGAGATGGCTTGAAAATCCACTGGGCGACCAAAAAGCCACGGCGCCCGCGTCGGTGGCCAACACGAGCGACTCCGCCAGTGACGGTGAGGCCGGGTGAGCGAAGTAGCCGTTGAGACAGTCGAGCGCGATGACGAACGACACCGGCGCCCCGACGCCCAGCGTCGCGGCATCATCCGCATGCACTAGCGCGCTATCGCTCCACTGGCGACGGCTACCGTGACCTGCATAGATCACGATCTCGGTCGAGCGCGACCATTCATCAGAAATCGCCTGCCGAAGCGATGGCACATCCGGCCAAGTCGCATGATCGAGGAGCACACTTTTCTCTACCGGCAAATGCGGCGCGAGCAGCTCGAGCCCAACTCGAAAGCCATCGGCCGTGTGGTCGGCCACCAGCAAGGCTTGGGCGGCTTGGGACGGCGTACGCCGCGCTTGCGCAATCGTCTTCTCGACCGCAGCGATCACTTGCGCACTCGTTGTGGCCGGCCAACGACCGACTATGAAATCGATACGGCCGTCGTCATCGGGGTCGGCATACGGGGTATCGGAAGGACTTTCAAAATCCCGTGAGCGCACGAAAGAGGTCGGCAACACATCGGGGGGCGTTCCGGCGAGAAAACCGCGCGGGTCGTAGGTCGCGTCGCCGATCAGGAGCACATGTGCGCGCGGCGCAGCACTCGGCAGAGACTCGCGCAAGTAGCGACGGATGGCTTCTGGGTGCTGACGTCCATAGCCGCAGTGATCGACCACACTCTCGAGCGCGACATATTGCGGTATCCATCCTTCCACCAATCGCCGCTGGAGCAGCGGTGCAACCAAAGTTTCCCAGGCGGCCGGTCCAATGACGAGCAAGTCATTGCCGACGGCGCGCGGCGGACTGGGCGCCCGTGGCCGAATTGCGGTTGCGCTGGCAAAGCCCGCCGATCCGAGCGCTTCAAAGACGCCATCCTCTATGTCGATGCCCGCCGCCAATCTCGTGGTGCTGCCGAACGAGGTCACCGCACCACCCAGCAATCGCCGCGGCGCGCGCGGACCATCGACTTGATAGAGCCGCAGGTCGGTCGAGCCGAATCCTCCCAGCGCATAGACGCCGCGCTGCGCTGCGCAGAATCGCAATCGATCGGATTGAGCGAGTGCGCGGCGGGAGTATGCGAGCGTCACCGAGTCAAGGAGTATGAAGCTGGGGACTAAGACGTCGAGCGATTCAATACTCAACTGGTGCATGCCGGCCGTGACGAGCGATGGCGGCAGCGCGAGGCAAATTTCCCGCGGGCCGCGACCGTCGAAGTCGACTTGTGTGAGCGGCACGGCATCAAATGCGATTCGCACGGTGTGATCGATCGGCTCGAGCAAGTCATCGCTCAGCAGCTCGAGCACGATTTTTAGGTCGGCTGAATCGGCGACGGCAGCTTGCAAGTCGATCGGCAAATTGATCAGTGCGGGCGCGTAGAGTGCGCTGTCAAACCAAGCGTCCGGCCGGTCCGGAGCAGCACTGAGAACGGGCGCATAGATGCTCGCGTTGTCGCGACGCCACTCGGCCCCGACGCGACTGAGTGCGCTCGGTGAACCCGGCGAGCCGGTCGAAGTCACTTCCAATCGCGTCGGCTGCACACCGCTCGCTGCACACTCGAGGACAAACACTTCCTCCGTGTTCCAGCGATCGAGCTCTCGGTCGGGAGAAACCCAAATGAGCGCATCGATGCCATCGAAACTTCCATCACCGCCATCTTCGACTTCAAGCGGCCAAACTGCGCCTTCGCGCCGCAATTGAATGCGATCGGAACGGTTGCCGAGTGGAAAACCGGCGGCAGCCAGCTCGGCAGCTGACACGCGCACGACGCGCCCGGCAGGCACAGCCACGATAACGGAATCTACCGGCGACGAACTCGAAGCGGCCGGCGCCGGGGCCGCAACCAAACTCGTCGTGCTTGCAGCGCTTGACGCGCGCGGCGGCGCGAGAGTGGTTGCGCCGCCCGCGCCGGCTTCGAAGCGCGCGACGATTCCAGCGGGCCCCTGAAAGGGAACTTCCACCAGCTGGTACCACACACTCGTGGGAACCCACGGTAGGCGATCGAACTCTTGATAGCGCGCGCCATCCGGACTTTGGCCGACGGCTGGAATCAGCGCGGGACCGATCGGCACAAACGGTCCACCGCCGATGGATCGCTCGAGCCGAAAGCCGATCGACTGCCGCTCGCTCGAAGTCTCCCAGGTGATGTCCACACCGCCCCGCGCCCACTCGGCGCGTGCATCGGTGAGCCGCACTGGCGTCACCGCGCCCCAGATGATGAATCCCGGCGTGACCGTGCCGGAGCCGTTGTCGTTTTCGTTGGCGGCTCCACCGAAGCTAGTTGGGTTCGCGCCGCTGTCGTACGTGACGATCGTGATCGCGGCGGTCGATCCCGAGGTTTCGACATTGTAGGTGAGATTCGAACTCGTGTCGAAAAACTGCAGGGCATTCAAGGATCGGACATTGTCGTTGTTGACGATGCGCAAGAGCTTGCCGCCGGACGCACCATTATCGAAGAAAGCGTATTCAAACTGCGTCAGGGCCGTGACCGAGCCATTGTCGGTGATTTGAATGCCGGTCGAATTCATGTACCGAAAATATACGTAGCTGGCCGAGATCGTCGCGCCGGCCGCGATCGAGAAAGCGTAGCGCGTCGGCGTCGCGGTATCCGAAGTCGTCACCACGCACAGATCACCGCTGGCACTACTGATCGCCTCGAAGCTGCCGCCCGAGTTAACGGTCAGCGACGTCGTGAGTTTGAGAGTCGCGCCCGGCATTACGTCCAAAGTTCCGCTGACGCTGATCACGTCGCCCACGATGAGCGAATAGTTATTGCCGATCTCGAATTCGCCGCCGCTCGCAACGGTGATGTCGTCGTCAACGTCCACGTCGCTCGCCGTCACGACCTTGGCGCCACCGGTCTTGCTCACTTGTACATCATAAAAGTCGCTGCTATTCGGGGTCGTGATGGTCGACGTGCCGCTGCCGTTGAAGGTGACGGTGCGCGTGCCCGGCGTGAACGTGCCGGTGTCGGTCCAGTTCCCGGCAAGCGTGGTCGCTCCAGTGGCGTTCGAATCCGTGAAGGTGCC
>JBJXFK010000139.1:0-18824 GCA_046155505.1 Phycisphaerae bacterium | reverse complement strand
CCTCTTGCGAGGTAGGGCCCCCTTTTCCCGAAGTTACGGGGTCAAATTGCCTAGTTCCTTAAGGACCGTTCTCTCGAGCGCCGTTAGGATACTCTCCTCGCCCACCTGTGTCAGTTTTGGTACGGATCCGCATTTAACACTGACGGCTTTTCTAGATCACACATTTGCGTGCTTCGGCAACAAATTGGCCTCGCCCTCGCGGGCACCCTCATCTAGTAGTGGGTCACGATCCTGTATGACGTCCCCGTCAGCAATACATACGAAGTGCAGGAATATTAACCTGCCATCCATCGACTACGCCTTTCGGCCTCGCCTTAGGTTCCGACTAACCCTGGGCGGAATTCCCTTCCCCAGGAAACCTTGGGCTTACGGCGAGGGGGATTCTCACCCCCTTTATCGTTACTCATACCGGCATTCTCACTTCCACAGGCCGACACCACTCCTTACGGTATGGCTTGTATCTCCTGTGGAACGCTCTCCTACCGCGCTTTCGCGCCCGCAGCTTCGGTATCACGCTTAGTCCCGATCATCATCGGCGCCCGCTTTCTCGACCAGTAAGCTATTACGCACTTTTTAAATGGTGGCTGCTTCTAAGCCAACATCCTGGCTGTCGCGGAAAGCAAACATCCTTAGTCACTCAGCGTGATTTTGGGACCTTAGCTGGCGATCTGGGTTGTTTCCCTCTTGTGCGTGAACATTAGCGCCCACACACTCATTCCCGGGATAGTTTTCATGGTATTCGGAGTTTGATTGAGGGTGGTAGAGGGTTAGTCCCCACGTCTCATTCAGTAGCTCTACCCCCACGAAATAGTGGCCCGAGACTGTCCCAAAAGACATTTCGGAGAGAACCAGATATCTCCACGTTTGATTAGACTTTGACTCCTCCCCACAGGTCATGCCAGAACTTTTCAACGTTCACGGCTTCGGTCCTCCAGGAGGTTTTACCCTCCCTTCATCCTGCCCATGGGTAGATCACGTGGGTTCGGGTCTACCGCATACGACTAAACGCCCTATTCAGACTCGCTTTCGCTCCGACTCCGTGCCTGAGGCACTTAGTCTTGCCGTATACGGTAACTCGCCGGTCCATTATCCAAGAGGTACGCAGTCACCCGGCCTTGCGGCATCGGGCTCCTACAGCTTGTAAGCATATGGTTTCAGGTACTTTTAACTCCGCTAGAAGCGGTGCTTTTCACCTTTCAGTCGCCTTACTCTTCACTATCGGTCGTGCAGGAGTACTTAGCCTTGCAGGGTGGTCCCCGCATGTTCAGTCAGAGTTTCACGAGCTCCGACCTACTCGAATTCCACCGTTCCCTTGCCATCTACAGGACTGTCACCTTCTATGGTCGGCCGTTCCAAGCCGTTCGATTCAGGTTACAATGGACATTGGGCTGATCCGCGTTCGCTCGCCGCTACTGACGGAGTCTCGGTTGATTTCTTTTCCTCCGGGTACTGAGATGTTTCAGTTCTCCGGGTTCGCTCTATCCGCCCTATACATTCAGACGGAAGTGACCGTGTCTGCTTGCGCAGCACGGCCGGGTTTCCCCATTCGGACATCTCCGGATCAATGCGTATTTGGCCGCTCCCCGAAGCTTATCGTAGCCTATAACGTCCTTCATCGCCTCTGCACGCCAAGGCATCCACCATACGCTCTTTCTAGCTTGACCACATTTATGAAGCGCTGTGGCAAGCCGCATTCGTCCTCGAGAGAAGAGTTCTCCCCAGATTGGAACCCCACACCCTTGCGAGCGTGAAACCCCTTTCCGGCTTGAACCCACATTCTGAAATCTTGGTTCGATACCTTAACGATTCCCTATTCACTTTTCAGAGATCATTCACCCGCCAGACTCCGCCGCCCGGTGCTAGGCACCACTCGGCTGCGTCTGATGGGAAGGAAGACTGTACAACAGGCTTTTCCCGGCGTCAACGCCCCGCAAGGGGGATTTTTGCGACTTTTTTACGCCGCCTTGTTTTTGCCGACCAAAACCCGCCACGCCCACTTGCTCAATTCCTCTCGAAATCAAGCTCCGTGAGCGGTTTCTGCCAGTGGAGCCGACCGGGATCGAACCGGCAACCTCTGCCTTGCAAAGGCAGCGCTCTCCCAATTGAGCTACGGCCCCGGCGATTCGATGGCTAGGACACGCCTAGCCGCAACCCTTGGACCCTCAGCCTCCGCCGCCCCGCAGGATCGCCAGCAGGGCCATCCCGAGGAAAACGCCGAAAACGAGCACAAGCAGCAAATTGTCCATCGGCGTCACCGCCAATCTCCGCCGCAATAACGATCGCGGCGATGGGCCCGGAAAGATTCGAACTTTCGACCTCGTCCTTATCAGGGACGCGCTCTAACCAACTGAGCTACGAGCCCGGCAATCACCCGCACATGCAGCGTCGCATGCGGCGGAAAGGGGAATCGTAACTCCGCTGCGTGATTCGTCAAGCGACGGCGCGGGGACGCGAAAATCGGACCCGCGCCGCACTGCTCACATCGACAATCTTGCGCCTCAGTTGCAATTCGATCCGAATACCGCGAGCTGGGCTGCCAGATCGCTCAGATTCACCGCCCCATCGCCGTTCAAGTCGCCTTCGTCGGCGCTCGCACCCGACGCCACACCGAAGTTAGAAAGTAGCGCGGCCAGGTCGCTCAGCCCGATCGCGCAGTCGCAATTCAGGTCAGCCACGCAACCGACGCACACGTTCAGCGTCGCCGGCGATGACGTCGTGACGCCGCCACACACATTACCGATGACCACGTCGAACGAACCTTCATCGCTGGGCGATACGTCCGCGATTGCCAGCTCGCTTCGAGTCGCGTTCGTCACAACACTTACACGCGGGCCAACCAGACCGATCGGTATGCCGTTACGTCGCCACACAACTGTTGTTGCCGACTCACTCGCGTACTCGACTGCGAACACCGCCGTTGAACCGCCGCACAGCGTCCGATTGCTTGGCGCCTCCGTGACGTCAATTGCGCACGGCTCATTTACAATCAACACGGCGGCAGCCGAAGCCGCCCCACAAGCCGCCGTAAACTCGACGACATAGATACCCGCGTCTGAAAGCTGGGCGTTGTCAACCCGCACGCACCGCGTAGTCGCGCCAACGATCGTCGAGCCGTGCTGCGTCGGGCCGTCGACAATCTCGACCCCATCTTTCAGCCAGCGCACTGGCGTGCCTACCTCTGGCAGGACGAGATGCACCTGACCACTTTCGCCGACCAACACTTCATCATTTTGAGTCTGCGTGGCGACACCGGATCCTTGGATCAACACCGAAACTGGCGCGCTATGCAGCGTTTCGTTGCAATAGCCGCTCCAGCGCAGTCGATAGAGCTGAAGTTGCGGGCACGCCCGCGGGCCCGTGGCCACAGAGACAGTCGCCAGGCCATCACCTGATCGACTGATCCCGGAACTGACCGGCGAGAAACTCTGTCCGCCGTTGAGCGACCGTTCGAGCGTCGCCGACGCGAAGTTGAGGCCCCACCCATCTGCAATGCATTCAAACTGAGCGCTCTGACCGCCCGACAGCACAGGCGTCGTCGTTGACAGAAACCAGAGTCGCTGCACATCTTCGCGATTCACCGTAACGACCGGCGAGAACTGAGTCACGCCGCACCAATCGGAGTAGCGGATGCGATATGCGCGGAATGGGTTGCACTGTGCGCTGTACAGAATCGGTACGGTGTCGCTGCCGTCACCGCCGCTGCTGCCTACGGACAACAGATTGAAGAACGACACGCCGTCGTTCGAAGCCTCCAACTGTCCGCCGGCGAAAACCTCGCCCCAACCCGTCGCCGTTGCGGTCAGGTTGAACGTGCCGCCGGCCAGGACGGCGGAAGGCGCACTCGTGATCTGCCACTCGCGATCAAGCGGCGCGCGCGTCACGACGAGGTTGTCGGACGTGCGCGTCACGCCGCATCCATTGGCGTAGATCAAGCGGAATATCTCGCGCGGATCGCAGTGCGTTCCAAACTGGCGCGGCACGGTGTCGCTCCCGCCTCCCGTTACCGCTACCGGGCCGTAGTGAAAGAAGTTAGCCCCTCCGTCGATCGAAATCTGCATATTCCCGTTGGCCGCCAGATTTCCGACCCCGGATACCGTTGCGGTAATCGGGTACTCACTGCCCGGCGGCACCGTTGCCGGTGCGCTCAGCGTCCACACCGGCTCCATCGTGTCCCATTCAACTTGATCGGTCGCTTCAAAATTGATCTCCGGGCACAGAGTCGTCGTTCCGTCACCGCACATGCGACCGTGTTCATTGATGCTCATGCGCAGCAACGCCGTCGCGTTGCCGCCGCACCGCGTGGTGCCCGTGACGAACGTGCGAGTCTCGCCTGGTGCCAACGCACCCAGATCCGTGCTCGGCGCACCGTTTATCGTGATTCGCACCGACCCTGCGAGCGTGCCCGTATTGCTGGCTGTGACGATCAGCCGGCGATTGGGCTCGTCGTGCTCGACATTGATGGAGCCGGAAGCTTGTGGGCAGCAATCTGCGATCGCTTGTGCCGCCAAGATTCCAAGTAGGCAAATTGCTGTAAGTACGCGTGCCGCGCGCCGATCGCTCATGGGCAACTCCAATGGAGCCGACCCAACTACACCGACTCACGTGCGCAGCCACACAGCTCGCAACGCGCCGCTTTGGATCGCTCAACGGAAGTAGCACCGCCCGCGGGCGCGGCGGCTCAATAATCTTCGCCTGCGGCGCGAAGACCACCTGCGTTACTTGCGCTCGCCGAAGCAGTACACGACGCCATCCGCCCCACCGATGACGATCACGCCCTGGGCAATCGCGGGCGACGCGATCAGGGGCGAATCCACTTCGTATCGCCACGCTTCGCGACCGTGCGGGCGTTGTGTGGCGGATGAATTCGCCGCGCGGCGGCGGGCGGAAAGCGGGATCGAGGGAGCGTTGCTGCCCCGGCCGCCCGCGAAGTCTCGCGATCAAACTTTTGGCAACGGCATATCGCCCGAAAACCCGCCCGAAAAACCGTCGACAAGTTGGAAACGCATGGCAGCTATGATCACCTCTTCACGTCGGGCGAGACAACGCAACCGGCTCGCGGGCGCTCGGGGTGCTCGAACCGGCGCACCTCCACGCCCAGGCGGTATGATCCGCCTCATGCACCAGGACATTGACCGCGTCTTGTTCTCGCACGAAACGATCATCGCCCGCGTGCGCGAACTGGCACGCGAAATCGCCGCGACCTACGACGGCGCCGATCGCGGCCTCACCATCGTCCCCGTGCTTTCCGGCTCGATCATCTTCGTCGCCGATCTGATCCGCGAATTGCCGCTGAAAATGAAGATCGCGCTCGTACAAATTTCTGCCTATCCGGGTGCCGCCGTCACCGCGCACGAGCCGAAAACCGTCATGAAGCTCACTGGCGACGTAAATGGCCGCCACGTCTTGATTCTCGACGACATTCTCGATAGCGGTCGCACACTACGTCGCGTCTCGCAGATGGTCCGGGAATATTCGCCCGCCACCGTTCGCACCGCCGTCCTCCTGCGCAAGCCGAGCAAAGCACCGCCGGACGTGTCGGTCGAATTCGTCGGATTCGACATCGCGGACGAATTTGTGGTCGGATATGGGCTGGACTTTGACGACTTCTACCGCAATTATCCACATATTGGCGTGCTGCGATCGGAGCTGATGCCATGTCCGACGACCGAAAGCCCATCCCGCTGAACTGGTACGCGGTGACCGACGCGGTCGCGACCATCGATCGGCCGCTGCTGCCCGCGGTCGGCGTGCTCGATAAGAGCGAACTCATCGAGCTCTCGATCAAGCCATCGCTCTGGTTCATTCCGATCGTGTCGGCGCGTTTCGTCACGCCGACTGCCGCCGTCGCCGCGATCATCGCGGGCATGAACTGGAACGCGCCATCCACGGCCTCGACCGCGGCGGTGTGGCTGCTTATGTGGGCGTGCGTGTTTCGCATCGTGCTCGCATCGCTGCAATGGGCGAGCCGGCTCTATGTGCTCACCAATCGGCGGGCGCTGCGGTTCAGCGGATTCATGACGGTGCAGGTGAGCGAAGTGCCGCTCTGCCGGATCAGCCACGCACAACTAAAAATGCCGCCGCATTGTCGGCTGGTCGGCGTCGGCACAGTGCGGCTCACGCCGAATAACGATCGCTTTACGGCCATGAATTGGGACGACGTCGGCCGCCCGGTCGAAGTGTATGAAACGGTCGTCCGAGCGATTCGCCGCTCACAGCATCGCGAGGACTGAACCGGCGTTCAATTCTGCTTGCCGTTCGCCAGTCGAGCCCGCGCCTCAGCCGCCGTGAGCGATCGAACCAGCACTCGCTTTTGCGGCCGCGTTTCGCCCGAAATGATCTCAACGTCGCTGCGGGCGACACTCAATGCACCTGCGAGCACGCGAATCACTTCCTCGTTCGCTTTGCCATCCTCGGGCGGTGCAGCGACGGCGACCTTTAGCGCGGCTCCAAGCAGCCCGACGATCTTCGATCTGGATGCACCCGGCACGACCTTCAACGCGAACGTGACGCCTTCGGCCGACTCGTCTATCGCCAGCGCGTCAAACGCGGACACCATTCGCTCCAAGGGATCGTCGAGCAACGCGGCGGCGCATCAGCTCGACTGCGCCACCTGTGCGGTTTGAAACTCGTCGCCTCGAAACGTGTTGCCGAGATACGCGTCTTTCACGCGCTGGTTGTTGATCAGCTCATGCGGCGAGCCGTCGGCGATGACCGCGCCCTGAAAGATCACGTAGCTGCGGTCGGTGACTTTGAGCGTCTCGTGTACGTTATGGTCGGTCAGCAGAATGGCAATGTTGCTCGATCGCAGCGACTCAATTTCTACCCGCAGGCCTTCGACCGCCTTCGGGTCGACGCCGCTGAACGGCTCGTCAAGCAGAATCAATCGCGGATTGGTGATCAGCGCCCTGGCGATTTCCAGCTTCCGCCGCTCGCCGCCGGAAAGCGTCTTAGCGATGTTCTTTCGAACGTGCGACAGGCCGAACTGCTCGAGCAGTTGGTTGATCTTTCGCTCGCGCGCGTCGCGCGTCATGCGCGTCGTTTCGCAAATCGCGCGCAGATTTTCTTCCGCCGTCAGTCGTTGAAAAATGCTGGGTTCCTGCGACAGGTAGCCCATCCCCTTGCGGGCCCGCTGGTACATGGGCAGGCGGCCGACATCCTCACCCAGAAAATGCACACGCCCGTCGTCCGGCGTGATCATGCCAACCGTCATACGAAAGCTGGTCGTCTTGCCCGCCCCGTTCGGCCCGAGCAGTCCGACGATCTCGCCATCGTCAACGTGAAAGCTGACGCGGTTGACCACGGTGCGACCGTTGTACGTCTTGACGAGGTTCTCGGTCTTGAGCAACATTTCAGGCGATTCCTCGCTGCCGCCGCTTGTGGATAAGTTGTGGAGTACGGGTGTACACCCGAGGCTCGACCGCTCTCAAATCCCTGTCAGCAGGCATCTTAGCAGAATCCTAACATGTCCGTTCCGCCGGCGTCCGTAATCGCGCACGGTGTTGCAAACAAACAGGTTACACGTCGATCTCCGCTGCTCGCACGACCCCGCCTGGTCGATTTGCCCGCCAAGTCCGGCTTCCGCCCGCCGCATAAACTTTTCGTCAGCGATTCGCTCGCCGAGTGTTGACAAGTCCCTGCGCGGCGATACTACTGCAACGCCAACCGCTAGCGCACAAACCGCACTCGGCCAACATCAGGGAGTCGAAACCGACCGGCGGCATCGATCGGAAGCAACCCCGGAAGATAGACGAAGAACGCCTGCCCCACAATCTGATCGTCCCGGACCGTGCCCAGCCGATACCGCCCTGATTCTTCATCCAGTTCGAGGTGCGGCCCGACCCGGTACCACTCGCGCGCGTCGTGGCTGCTGGCCGTGTTGTCTCCTAGAACAAAATACTCACTGCCGCGCAGCTCAAAAGGCGAGCCGCTGTACGCGCGAAGCGTGTTATTTCGGCTAAATGCATAGTGGACGTCGCGGTCGATCCGCAAATCGCGCAGCTCGAATTCGCCGCCCGCACCGGTCAACTCAAACCCGATCGGTCGCGTACGCTTGAAGCCGCGCAGCACAAACGGGTTCGGCTCATACTGCGAATCGCTCGAAGCGGCGACCTCAACTCCATCCAGTTTCACATAGACGCGATAGTCCAAATGCCCAAATTCCACCCGAATGGCCCGCTGCGGTGTGAAGGCCGGCAATTTGACCGATTCCCAGATCGCGTGCCGCTCGGGCGTGTCGCTCGAAGTCGCTTCGAGGCTCACGCGACCGGCCAGGTCGATGAGCACGACAAATCGCCGTGTGTCGCGCACCAACTCGATCGCCAGTGTGCCCTCGCTCGATCCCGGCGTCAGCGTGAAGCGCACGCGCGCGTCGCCCACATACGGCGGCGAGCCGTCGCCGCTCGACGGACCGCCGTTGTAGCCATGCACGTCTTCGAAGTAATACGGCGATCGCACCGGGGCGAAGCGCAGCCGACGCGGCGCCGCGTCGGCTGATTCGAATCGAATGACCCGCGTGTCATATCCAGCCCACTGTCCACTGATGCTCGTCTCGGCCAGATCGGGCACCCACTGCAGACTGCGAGCAGCGTCGTCGGGATCGGGCGGCGGCAACGCGTTTTGATCAAACACAATCGTCCACAGCGCGCTCTGGGCGACATCCGTCTTTCGCCGAATGCGCGGCTCGCTGTCGTCCGCCGCGCGGGTGTAGATGTCACCGTCGATGATCTCGATCTCTTCGCCGGGCAATCCGACCAGACGCTTGATGAAATTTTGCTGCGGGTCGGATGGATCGCGGAACACCACCACGTCCCAGCGCCGCGGGCCCGCGAACAGATAGGGCCACTTGTGAACCAGAATGCGATCGCCGGCCTTGGACACGATCTGATTTTCGTCGAGCTCGGCGATGTCGTGACAATTCGGGCAACGCACTCGCACGCCGCCGCGAAAGACGTGATCGGTACCAACGTGCGCCGACGAGGTCGGGCCGAAGTCATACTCCCAGCCGCACGTCGGACAGACGCGCGTCGCATGATCGCCGACCAAGCCCGACGCCATCGACCCGGTCGGGATGATAAATGCCTCGATGAAATACGCGCGAAAGATGAACGCCAGCATAAGTGCCGTCAGCACCGTCTGCACGATTTCGATCACGCGCAGCGGCGTGTAGTGGTGATCGGCGAGATGGTCAGATCGATCGCCCGACGATTCGCTCACGTCGCCTTGCGCAGCGGTAGGCGCTTCAATGCCGGCGTGCGGCGGCTGCGTGGCGGAATCGTCCATTCGGTCGCCCTATCAGACTTTTGCAATCGGCTCCGTCGGAAATGGTCGTCCCCGACGCATGCCGACGCGAACGGCCGTCGGCATGGCACCCAATGTGCCACCTACACTATTCCTTCGCGTCGCCCGACGCCGGTGCGCTGCTCGGCGACTCGCTCGGTTCCTCGCCCGTGTCGGCCTCGAGCGCACGCTTGGTCGCGCGAACGACTTCACCCGCCGGCAAAATCATGCTGTTCGCGCCGCTGAACGCCGCCGGCGACGCTGCCGCCGCGATCTCTTCTGCATCGGGCAATTGCACCACCGACAATCCGATGACATCGCCACTCGCCGAAAAAATCGGTTGCCCGAGCGCGCCGAGATTCAGGCTGGGCACGATCAGCGAGCGCGGCTTTTTGGCCAGCGCGCCGACGCGGCCCTCGCGCACCACCGGCATGCGATCAAAATACTTGCCGAGCCGCACGACCGTGTAGAGCCGATCGCCGACCTTCGGCGTCATCTCCTTCGCAAAGTCGATGAACGCGAACTTCTTGTCGCCCGGCTCTTTGATCTTGAACCACACCAGGTCAAGCTCGCTGTCGCGCGCGACCATTCGCGCTTCGAGGCCCTGCTGATCGTCGCCGCCCAGGTAAACCTTGATATCGGTCGGCGTGGGAGCAGAGCCGCGGCGCATAAACGCCGGGTTGCCGCCCACCTGCGAATTGCTGGTGAGCACGAGGCCGCTCGCATCGACCATGACCGCGGTGACTTCGCCTTCGTTTTCAGAATCACCGCCACCGCCCTTGCTGCGCAGCACGAACTTGACGGTCACGAGCGCGTCGGACTTGGCCGTCGCCAGCTTCTCAAAATCCGCCTCGGCCTGCGCCATCGCCGGAGCGGCCAGCAGCGACGCGAGCAAGGAGATCACGATCGCGGGCAATCGAATTCTGGAAAAACTGCCGTGAAGCGCGCGGGGGGCATCGCGCGCCTGCTGCCCCAGAGTGCGCTCTCCGTGTACGACAATCGCGCCGAGGCGCGCCTTGCTGTTCAAAATCACTTCGGCTCCTTCTTTTCGCCCGCGGGCGCGTCCTTCTTCTCGTCCTTGGCGTCCTTCGCATCCTCGGTCGTCGTCACCTTCCATTCGGGTTCGATGTACTGGAAGTGCGTCGACACGCCGCGCAGCACGACAAACACGACGCGCTCCGGCTGATCCTTGGTCAGCTTCTCCATCGCCTCGCGATAGGTCTTGAGATCGGTAATCGTGTACTCGCCGATGCGCTGAATCAGGTCGCCGCCGCGAAGGCCGCCGAGGCTGGCCCAGCCCGCCGACTCGGTGCCGACAACCAGCACGCCCTTGACGGTGTCATCCCAGCGATTGTCGTCGCGGTCAAAGAAGGTCATCTCGCGCACGGTAAGCTCGAAGTCGCGATTCACATCGCGCCGCGCCTCTTCCGGCTTCAGGCGGCTGCGCTCCAGCTTGACCTTCACCGCCTGGGACTGATCGCCGCGCAGCACGGTCAACTCCGCCTCCTGATCGATGGTCAGCTTGCGCACCATGCGATCGAACATACCACTATCAGTGCTTTCCTTCGGCGTCAGCTTCTCGTCGTTGAGCATTGTGATGATGTCGCCCACCTTCAGGTCCGTGCCGGCGGCGAGCGTTTTCGGATAGACGCGCGTCACGCGAAAGCCGCGAACATCCGGCTTGCCGAGTTGCTTGGCGAGTTTCTCGTTCACCACCTGCGTCGCGACTCCTACCCACGCCTTCGCGACTTCGCGCGGCGGGTCATCCTCTTTGTCGGGCCGGGGCTTGATCAGCGTAACGTTGTTCTTGCCCCAGCGATCAAACTCGATCAGCACATGCTCGGGCTTGGTCTCGGCTTCCATAATCGACTCATACTCTTTGACGAAATCATCAAGCGTCTTGATCGGCTTGCCATTGAGCACGCGAATGACGTCGCCGTCGTTCAAGGCCGGCTCGGCCATCGCGGCTGGATTTCCGCTGCGAACACTGCTGATGAGCACGCCATCGGTCGAGTCCAACCGACGCTGGAACGCCATGCGCTCGGTGATCTCCATCGCAGTCATTCCCCAGCCGCGGAACGCCGCCTCTTCGCCACGGTCCTTTTGCATCTTGACCGTCGTGACGGTCGTGTCCGTCAGCTTGCCGTCGCGCTCATAGGTGATCTTCACTTCGCCGCCGATCTTGCGGTCGGCCATTTCCTTGAGCAGCGGCGGAATCTCTTCGGCAAATTTCACCGTCACCGGCTTACCGTCGATCGCGGTGATGACGTCGCCAGCCTTGATGCCGGCCTTCGCGATCGGGCTATCAACGTCAACCGAGTTAACCAGCACGCCCTTTTCGAGGCCGCTCTTCTTGATGCTCTTGAGCGACATGCCGTACCAGCTTCGCGGCACTTCGCCGTGAGTCATCAGCGCTTGCGCGACCGACTTGGCGACATTCGACGGAATCGCAAAACCCATGTCGCCGCCAATGATGCTGCCGCGCGTATTTACGCCGACCAGTTCGCCCTTCAAATTGACCAGCGGCCCGCCCGAGTTGCCGGGGTTGATCGCTGCGTCATGCTGAATCCAGCGATTGAAAATGCCGGTGCGCTGGTCGCGGTCGAAACGCATCTCCTCGGCCTCGTCTTCGCCGCCGCCGAGCATGCGTTCGGTGTTGTTCACGATGCCATAGGTCACGCTTCGCGAGAGCGCCCACGGGCTGCCCATCGCCATGACCGGATCGCCAATCTGCAGCGTGTCGGAATCGCCGAACGTCGCGTAGGGCAATTTCGCGTTGGCGTCTTTCAACTCCGACAGGTCGAGTTTCAATACGGCGAGATCGGTCAGCGGGTCTTCGCCGACGAGCGTCGCCGCGATTTCCTGCTTGTCGGCCAGCGTGCATTTGAATTTCTTGCCGTTCTCGGCGACGTGAAAATTCGTCAGCACATAGCCGTCGGGGCTGATGATCGTGCCCGAGCCGACGGCCTGGCCCTTTTGCTCCTTGCCGTCCCAGTAGCGCACCGTGATGACCTTGATATTCACCAGCGCCGGGAAGACGCGATCACGGGCGATGGTCACCATCTGCCGCAAGTCCTGCCGCAGTCGATCGGCCTTTTCGACCTCGTCAGGCGAGAGTTCGGGAGTGGCCTGGGCCCATGCGGGCGCAGTGTGAACCAGCCCGAAGTTGATCGCGGCAAGCGCAGCCGCAAGCCCCAAGAAGCCTCGTCCGTGCCAAGCGCGTGCAATCATCACTATTCCTCGCGGTGTCGTGCGTCGGTTATGCAACCTCTTCGAAGGTACGTGCCTCCGATCCGATCGCGGAGCATGATAACGGAGATGCAAGTGCGTGCCGTGTGATGGCCGGGCTGCGCGCGAAGCGGCGAGCGCTCAGGATGCGGAATCAAGTCGTGTCGCGACACTACGCCATAGAGCCTCTGTGCCCTCGGCGCCTCTGTGTTTAGCCCTCTTTTTTCCGATGAGCCGCCACAACGCGAATCAGGTCATATCCATACTGCCCGCCCAGCTCATCGAACACCGTCTTGAACGGCCCAGGCCCGACCTTGTCTATCGCCATCGCAATGGCCTCGTACGACTTTTCATCAACCCAGTGGTCGATTCGCTTCGGGCGCTTCTTCAAGATGAACTGTTCGAGATAACCGTTCACCGTGCTCTGCGCCCGGCCCATCTGCTCGCACACCTCGGCGACGCTCGCCCCCTGTTCGAACAGCGCTGCCGCACGCAGTTCCGACGAACTCAGCTTCTTGGTCGCCGACGTCGGTGGCGACGCAGCCCGCGGCGGATCGAAATTGTCGCTGCCGAGCTTGCGCGCTTTCACATGCCGCTCGATGCACTCGATCAGCCGCACGCCGAATTCGTTGATCTTCTTGTCGCCGAGGCCGCGCACCTTGGCCAGTCCCGGCATCGTCGTCGGCCGCGCCCGCGCCAGGCCGCGCAAGGCCGTGTCGATCAGCACGAGATACGGCGGCACGCCACGCTCTTCGGCGATCGTCTTGCGCAGCGCCCGCAGGTCGTCGAACAACTCGCGATCGACGCCCTCCCACGAGTCGATATCCGCCTTCGCCGCGTGCACCTCTTCGGTCGATTTGCGAAAAAACACGGGCCGCTGATTGCGCATTACGCGCCACGACTCGGCGTTCAGCCCCAACACCGAAACCGCCATGCCCTTCACATCCAGCGTCGCCCGCGCAAGCAATCCTTGATCGAGCAACTGATTGATCAGGCTTTTCACCCGATCCTTGTTCATCTCGCGCAGCAAGCCATATGTGCTCAGCTTGTCATGCTCGAACTGCCGAATCCGCTCGGTATTCGCGCCGCACAGCACGTCGATCACATGATTCGCGCCGAATCGCTCCTTCACCCGCGCCACGCATGAGAGAATTTTCTGCGCGATGACGCGATCGTCCTCGCCCAGCTCAACCTCGCCCAAACATACGTCGCACGCTTCGCAATCGTCGCGGTCGAGCGACTGGCCGAAATATTCGCTGAGCTGTCGATGTCGGCAAATCGGCGAGCCACAATAGCCGCGAATGTGCCCGAGCATCTCGCTCGCCGCCTGCATCGACTCGGCCGAGACGGGCCGATCCTCGGTGCCCTTGCCGAGCACAATCTCCCAGCGGAACACGTCGCCCGGCGAATAGAGCAGCACGCACTCGGCCGGCAAGCCATCGCGCCCGGCGCGGCCCGCTTCCTGCTGATAGTGCTCGACCGACTTGGGCATCGCGGCGTGAATCACGCAGCGCACGTTGCTGCGATCGATGCCCATGCCGAACGCGACAGTCGCCACAACGATGTCCAGCGTCTCATTCGAAAACCTGTCCTGCGTCCGCCGGCGCAAGTCCGGCGACAAACCGGCGTGATAGGCCGCCGCGTTGTACTTGTCGGCCTGCAAGGTGCCCGCGACCGACTCCGTATCCTTGCGGCTTATGCAATAAATAATCGTCGCCTCGCCCTTGTGGCGGTCAAGCACTTCGCGAATCTGTCGATATTCATCCTCGCGCGGCACGACGCGGAAAACCAAATTCGGTCGATAGAACGAGCCGATCAATATTTGCGGATCGCGCAGGTCAAGTTGTCGCAAAATGTCGTCGCGCACACGCTGCGTCGCCGTCGCCGTGAACGCGTGGAGCGCAGCCATAGGGAAGTAATCGCGCATCTCGCGCAGGCGGCGATATTCCGGACGAAAGTCGTGGCCCCAGTGGCTGATGCAGTGCGCCTCGTCGATCGCGATCGACTGCACGTGTGCCCGTTGCAGCATGCCGATCGTGCCGGGGTTCAGCAGCCGTTCGGGCGCGGCGAAGATCAGCCGCACACCACCCGATGCGATTTCGCGTTCGG
This sequence comes from Phycisphaerae bacterium, assembly GCA_046155505.1. Taxonomy (GTDB): domain Bacteria; phylum Planctomycetota; class Phycisphaerae; order UBA1845; family Fen-1342; genus JBJXFK01. Next base: position 4,211 of record JBJXFK010000139.1, on the reverse strand, counting down.
CCTGTCGCCGCTCGTCGAGCGTGAGGCCGCTGTGCAGCGCGACGGTCTTTACGCCGACCTCGCGCAGGCCGTCCACCTGATCCTTCATCAGCGAAATCAACGGCGAAACGACGACGGTCGCGGCGTCCTCGACCAGCGCCGGCACCTGATAGCAGAGCGATTTTCCGCCGCCGGTGGGCATGACGACCAGCGAATCGCGGCGTTCGAGCGAGGCGCGAATCGCCTCGGCTTGGAGCGGGCGCAGCGTGTCGTATCCCCACACGCTGCGAATCACTTCGCGCATGCGGGTATCGATGGTGCTGATTGACTGATTGGGCGCGAGCACGTGTGTATGCTAACAAACGACGAACGGGTGTACAGCGGTCAGGTGCGCGGTTTCACGGCTGCGAAATGAAGCGGCCGAGGGCGGCCGCTCCACAAAATCGGATGCCGAGTGCGACGCCGACAGTCGTTGCGTCGGCATGTCTTCCTCGCGAGAGAGGATCCGCACGCGACGCGCGTTTCAACTCGCGACTCGATACTCGATACTCGATACTCAGACGGCCACCGCCGCGCAGATGTTGCGAAACGCCGCGATCGCCTGATCGATCTGCGCCACCGATACGTCAAGGTGCGTGACCGCGCGGAGTCGCGACGGTCCCATCGCGAACATCCAAACGCCCTGCTTACGCAATTTGTCAGCAAACTCGTCGGCGGTGCCCAGCGCGCGCTCCACCTCGAAGATCACGATGTTGGTTTGCACGTTCGCGCGATCAAGCTTGATACCCGGCAACGACTCGATGCCCTGCGCGAATCGCCGTGCGCTCGCGTGATCGTCGGCCAGCCGCTCGACGTTGTGATCGAGTGCATAGAGCGCCGCGGCGGCGAGAATGCCCGCCTGACGCATCGCCCCGCCGAACTGCTTGCGAAAACGCTGGCAACGCTCGATGAACGGTTGCGAACCGGCGACGATCGAGCCGACTGGCGCGCCGAGTCCTTTCGAAAAGCACATCGAAACCGTATCGACGTGCCGCGTGTATTCGACCGGCTTGCGCCCGCTCGCCACACAGGCGTTCATCAGCCGCGCGCCGTCCATGTGTACGTGCAGGCCGTGCTCGTGCGAAACGCTGGCGACCGCGGTGACCTGCTCGATCGGCCAGATCGTGCCGCCGCCCCGGTTGTTCGTGTTTTCGATGATCGTCATGCGCGAGCGCGGCGAATGAGCATTTCGCGGGCGCAGGCAAGCGATCACCTGATCGGGCGTGAAGAGGCCGCGCGGGCCATCGATCAGTTTCATGCTGACGCCGGCCAGCGCTGCGGGGCCGGCGGTTTCGTAGTTGTAGCTGTGCGTGGTGTCGTCGCAGATGATCTCGTCGCCCGCCTCGCACACGCTGCGAATCGAGACCATGTTGGCCATCGACCCGCTGGGCACATAGAGCGCGGCCTCTTTGCCGAGCAATTCGGCCGAGCGCTGTTGCAGGCGGATAACGGTCGGATCGTCGCCGAGCACGTCGTCGCCGACCTCGGCATTGGCGATCGCCTGGCGCATCGCGGGCGATGGGCGCGTGACGGTGTCGCTGCGCAGATCAACGATATTGGCCAATGGTATCCCTCCACGTCTTGGCTTTCGACTCGACCGCCTTGCGAACGCGGGCGAGTTCGTCGGTCTTGATTTTTTCGTTCGGGTTCTTCCAGAAACCCTCGGGCTTGGGGTCTTTAATTTTGCAAATTTTGGCGGCGGCGGTGTACGCGAGGAGTCGTTTGTCGGTGTCAGTACCGTCGAAGAACTCGAGCAACACCTCGGCACCGCCAGGCGTGGCTTTGGCCAGCGCATCGGCGGCACGCTTGTCGGTTGCGGCGGCGTCGACAAGGAACTTGATCGCCGGGCTGGTTGAAAGCTCGGCCAGAACGGCGTAGCTCCTGATCAGCGTGGGATCGTCGAGGCCGTCGCGTTTGCACAGTTCGACGACGCTGCTGTCGGCGGTGTCGATGATCAGATCCTCAATCGTCTGAAGCGCATTTTTCAAGTCGACGGGTTTGGCGCTCGTGTCGGCGAGAACCGCCTTGATCTCATCATTGAAAAGCCTGCTGCGATGCGAGCGGAAAACGAGCGACATTTTTTGGGCGAGCGATTCGGGAAGCGTCGAGCCGACGGCGCTGATGGTGTCAATCTTGTCGCCGGCGGGCGTGACGAAGACGATGTCGAGATTCGTCGCAGGCGGCAAATTCCACTGTTTCAGTAGCTCCATGTTGTTGGTGCGCGAGAGACGCACGCAGACGAATCGTTTCGATAGCTCTACGATGAGCGGGTTGGCGAACGACTTTTTTTGCTCGCGCTCCGCGTCGTTGGCCCGATCGTCGGACGAGCCGATGATCCACACCATCATTGGCTTCTTCGACTTTTGGGCTTCGGCTATGCCCTTTTTCATGTCGAGGCCCCACTGGACGCTCTTGCTCTGTGCCGATGCGGGAACCGCGAGGGCGAGGCAGCAAAGAGCGGCAAACGAGACGAGGACCGACTGCCGGTGACACTTCAGCATGACAGACTCCAGTATGAAACACTCTCGGATGCCATGCCGACGTTGTGGAGCTGCCGCCCTCGGCTGCTTTCTTCGTCCGGGCACGCGACCCCGCTCGCTCGCGCTCGGGGCACTCGCTTGCGCGTCGCGTTCGGACGCGTGCGAGCTCTCGGCACTGAACACTGAACACCGAGCACTGAGCACTGAGCACTGAGCACTAGGCACTAGGCACTAGGCACTCTACTGCACTCCCGCCGAAAACTTCGTCACATCGATGCCCAGCGCTCGCACCAGAAACGCCCAGCGATCGGCGGCTTCTTCAATAATCTTCGTCGTCGGCTTACCCGCGCCGTGGCCCGCCTTGGTCTCGACGCGAATCAGGATCGGTGCCGGGCCGCCTTGTGCCTTTTGCATCGCCGCGGCGAACTTGAAGCTATGCGACGGCACGACGCGATCGTCGTGGTCGGCGGTAGTGATCATCGTCGCCGGATACTTGGTGCCGGCTTTCAAATTGTGCAGCGGGCTGTACGCGCGAATGACCTTGAACATCTCCGCATCGTCCGGACTGCCATAGTCGCTGGTCCACGCCCAGCCGATCGTGAACTTGTGAAAGCGCAGCATGTCCATCACGCCGACCGCCGGCAGAGCCGCACCGAAGAGCTCCGGCCGCTGCGTGATGCACGCGCCGACCAAAAGCCCGCCGTTGCTACCGCCCGCGATCGCCAGCTTGCTCGACTGCGTGTACTTGTTCGCGATCAACCACTCACCCGCCGCGATGAAGTCGTCGAACACGTTCTGCTTGTTCTTCAGCCGGCCGGCATCATGCCACGCCTTGCCATATTCACCGCCGCCGCGCAGCACCGCTGATGCATAAACGCCGCCCATCTCCATCCAGACCAGCGTATTGACCGAGAAGTTAGGCGTAATGCTCTGATTGAATCCGCCGTAGCCGTACAGCAGCGTCGGGTTGCTGCCGTCGAGTTTGATGCCCTTCTTGTGAACCATGAACAGCGGGATCTTCGTGCCGTCCTTGCTCGGGAAGAAAATCTGCTTGGCTTCGTAGTCGTCCGGATTGAACGCGACCTTCGGCTGCTTGAAGACCGTGCTCGCGCCGCTGGCCGGGTCAAAGCGATACACCGTCGCCGGCGTGGCGAAGCTGGTGAACGAGTAGAACGTCTCTTTGTCCGTCCGCTTGCCGCCAAAACCGCCCGCAGTACCGAGGCCGGGCAGCTTGATCTCGCCGATCGCCTTGCCGTCGAGGGCATAGCGGCGAACCTGCGTCGATGCGTCCTTCAGGTAATTCGCGAAAAGCTGCCCCGCGACAATGTTCACGCCCTGAAGCGTTTCTTCCTGCTGCGGGATGATCTCTTTCCAGTTTGCCTTGTCCGGCTTGGCAGTATCAATCGCGATCACGCGGCCGCGCGGGGCGTCCTTGTCCGTGCGAATGATGAGCGTGCCATCGATGTTGTCGATGAAGTCATACGCCGCGTCGAACTCGTCGAGCAGCTTGACGATCTCGCCGCCCGATTTCAGATCGCGGTAATACAGACGGTTCTTGCGTTCGGTGCCCTGCCAGACCGAGATGACGAGAAAACGCCCATCATCGCTGACGCCGCCGCCGAAGCCCCAATCAGCCTGGTCGGGACGCTCGTAAATCACCGCGTCTTCGCTCTGCGGCGTGCCCAGCTTGTGATAGCAGAACTTCTGAAAGCG
>JBJXFK010000134.1:0-10359 GCA_046155505.1 Phycisphaerae bacterium | reverse complement strand
TCGAATCGCTCGGCGTTTCACCCGCGCTCATCGAAGAGCACGGCGCGGTCAGCGAGCCGGTCGCCCGCCAAATGGCCCGCGCCGCCCGCGAGCGATTTGGCGCGACCTATGCCCTTTCGCTCACCGGCATCGCGGGCCCCGACGGCGGGACCGCTGACAAACCCGTCGGCCTCATCTATCTCGGCCTGGCCAAGCCCGAAGGCGTCGATGTTCGCACGTTGAATTTCGGCGGCGATCAACCACGCCCCACCGTCCGCAGCCGCGCGGCCAAAACGGCCCTGAACTTGCTCCGGCGCGAACTATTGTGACCAGCGGTCGTAGTCTGATGTGTGCAGCGTCGCGACGGAGGGTGGGCATCGCCCACCATTCGCGGCGGCATTGACATCACGCCGTTCGTGCATGCTTACGCGGAGTACCGCATAAGCATGCCACTCGAGCTGCCGATAAAGTCTCACAGCGTCGCTCCGCGCCGCCGTTGTCGAATCGCGATACGATGCCGCCATTGCAGCAGCGACGGGCCCTGCCGGTCTCGCCGCAGGTCGTGAATGGGAATGCACTTATGAAGAATCTGCTGTTCTGCTCGCTGGTCGTGTCCACCGCCGTTTCGCTGGCCTGCGCTCAAAACCTGCGCACGCCGCCGCCCACCAGCGCTCCCGCTGCGGCCGCCGCACCGCCCGCTGGTGCAACCGATGTTCGCGGTTTGCTGGTCCAGGCGCGGCAATTGCGCGAAGCCAAGGATGAGCGCGCCGCCCTGCGCCTGGTCAAGCAGGTGCTCGAACGCGACGAACGCAACATCGAAGCGCTCAACGAAGAAGGCGAGCTGAACTGGATTTTGAACGACTTTGACGGCACGCGTCGCGCGTTCCTTTACGCCCGACAGATTCAGCCGAACGACTTTCGCGCGAACCTGGGTCTGGGCAAACTTTACGCCAACGCCCGCAACCCGCGACAGGCCATCTACTATTTCGAGGTCGCGTCGCGCGTCGCACCGGCCGACAAGCAGGCCGAAGTGTTCACCGTGCTCGCCGCCGCCAATCGCGAAGCCGGCCAGTCGATCGCCGGCATCCCGTTCGCCCGCAAAGCCATCGAGGCCGATCCGAAATACATCGAAGGCCGCATCACGCTAGTGCAGCTCCTCATCGCAGCTCAGGACTTTCGCGCCGCGCGCGATGAAGCCGCCCCGCTGGTCGAGCAGATGCGCATCGCGGCCGAAGAAAAGCCCGGCGACATCGAATCGCTGCGAAACTTGCAGCGCGCATACGACCTGCGGCTGACCACGGTGCAGGAAGCGCATCGCCGACTTTACGTCGCCAACGCCGACGGCTCGCAGTCGGATCAGCTCAAGCCCGGAAACGAGGCCGAAGCGGCGGCGAATCTCAAAGAGATCACCGATCTGTTCGTACGTCTGGCCGAGCTCAACCTGATGTTCACGTATCTCGACGCGATTACGTTTGCCGAGAAGGCGATCACCTATGCCCCGCGAGACGTCGATGCGATCATGACGCTGGCGCAGCTCTATCGCTCGGTGAACAATTCTGAAAAGGCCGCCGAATCGGCGCGCACGGCACTGGCGATCGACAAGAGCAACAAGCCCGCACTCGAACTGCTCACGCAGCTCGGCGCGCCAATCGACGCTCAGCCGAGCGCGACGCCCGACACGCAGCCTGCGGGCACTCCGCCGAACGCGCAACCGGGTGGTGCGCCGCCGCCGCCGTCGTCGCAACCGGCAGCCGTCCTCGCTCCGTAATCGCGATCTGGAAACTGGTGACTCGTGGCATGCTTACGCGATACTCCGCGCAACCATGCACGCGCGCCGGGCAGGAATGCGCTGCCCACGCGGAATGCCCAGCCCACCCGAGACACCCGCACGCCGTTTGCGACCGCGCCAAGCCACTTCTATACTCCGCTCCGAAGTTGAGACCCCTGCGGAGCGACGCTGCATGCCCATTTACGAGTTCGACTGCAACGCCTGCGAGCATCAGTTCGAGGAATTGGTGCGATCCACCCAGCAGGAAGAGTCCGTCGCGTGTCCCGCGTGCGGCTCGCGCAAGATCCAGCGCCGACCAAGCGTCTTCGCCGCCCGCGGCGCTGCCCCTGCGGCGACGCTGCCCCGCGCCGGCGGTTGCGGTCGATGCGGCGATCCAAACGGCTCGTGCTCGGCCAACTGACGCCACCCGGCTCCACGACACCCTCGCAGGCGAACTGCTCGCATGAAGCAAAAGGTCGATCCGGTTCTGCTCACCACGCAAGCGGGCATGCTCGCCTGGCTCATCCCCGGAGCCGGTCATTTCATGCTCGGCATGCGCGGCTTCGCGATCGTCTACTTCATCGCCGTCACGTTTTGCTACTTCGGCGGAATGCTCATCGGCGGCATCAAAGGCTCGGTCGATCCCAAGGGCAACCCGTGGCTTTTCGCCGCTGAGCTGGGTGTCGGCGGCTACACCGGTGCGATGTACCTCATCGCCCAGTCGATTCCCACGTTTCCGCCCAAGGATCCGTCGCCCTACATCAGCTATTACCCCGAATCCGACGTGGCACAGATTTACATCTCGGTCGCCGGACTGCTCAACATCCTCGCCGTGCTCGATGCGATGACTCGTGCGCAGACTGGCGGGCTGCCCGTGTTCCATTTTGAGTTGAACGCGCAGCGTGCCCGACTCGAAGCCCAGGCCGCCGAACGCAAGGCCGCCGCCGAGCGGGCCGCGGCGAGCGATCCGTCCGTGCCAGTCGCACCCGCCTCGGTGCCCGGTAACGAAAGCGGGGCGCAGGCATGAACACCGTGACGCTCGCGCTGCTGGCGTGGATGCCGTTTGTGAATCCGCTCAAATTGCCCAGCGGCGCACGGCTTTGGTCGTTCGTGCCGCTGGCGCTGGCTGTCGCGCTGGTCTATCGCGCCACGCGGGCCAAGGAGATGAGAGATCTCGTGCGCGGCACGCCGATCACGTTCGCAAACATCGTCATCGGAATGTGGCTGATCGCACTCGCGGCGTACGGCGTTCATCAACTCGTGCTGCGAAGCTGGAACCCGGCCTGATTGCTCAGCCTTGCGTCGGGGCGATCGGCAAGCGCATCTCGATCCGCGCACCGCTGCCGTTCACGTTTCGCGCCGCGACCTGCCCGCCCATCTCGCTCACCAACCCATGCACGACGGCCAGACCCATGCCCGCCCGCTGGCTCGGACCCGTGCCCAATTCGCCCTTCGTCGTAAAGAACGGCTCGAACAGCCGCTCCATCTGATCCGCCGCAATGCCCGGCCCCGTGTCGGTCACCGCCAGCAGCACATGATCCGGTCCATCGGGCAAAAGCTCGATCAGCAATCGCCCGCCCTGCGGCATGACGTCGAGCGCATTCGAAACCAGATTTCGCAGCACCACGTTGAACGACTCGCGCGGCAACTGCACGAACGGCACCGGCGTCCAGTCGAGTTGTGAATCAACGCCACGCTCGCGCCACGACGCCTCGTTCTCGTCGACAAAGTACAGCACCATCTCGGTCAAGTCGGACAAATCGCAACTTCGATACTCACCCTGGGCAAATGCCAGCAATTGCCGCGTCAGCGTCACCGCGCGGTTGACTGCCTCGGCGGCGCGATCGAGCGACTTGTGCGTCGCCGCCAGCGTGCTCATGTTCTGCGCCCGGTCGATGCTCGTCGCCACGCTGCACAGCAGATTGTTGTAGTGATGCGCGACGGAACCCGACATTTCACCCAGCGCACTCAACCGCTCGGCCTTGCGATCGGCGCGGCGCGACTCGACCTGCTCGGTCACGTCGTGCAGCCACACCGTCACACCCGCAAACCGCGCGTCCTCGTCCAGCAGCGGCGTCAGCCACACGACATACTCGCGCGGCGAACCGCCATCCGGCCCGATGCGCACGCGAAACTGCCCCGGCTCGATCCTCCGCGCGACATCGGCCAGCGCCTCGTCAGCCAACGATCGATCGCACGTCGGCAGCAACTCGCGAAAGTCGATCCCAACGTGGCACGCGCAGCGGCCGCGGCACAATCGCTCGGCACGCGAATTCCACGCCTGCACCCGTCCGACCGCGTCGCACGCGAATATGGCAAGGCCCGCACCCTCGAACAAACGCTCGAAGAACGCGGCGTCGAGCCGTGCGGGCGAGGGTTTCGTGTTGTCACTCAGACTGGCCGACATCGCTCACTTCCGGGCGCATGAACACAAATGAATAATAGCGTTCGCCTTCGAAATCGCGCGCGAGCAGCGTCTCGCCCACCAGGCCCGCCGCCCGGCCCGCGCGACTCGGCGCGATAATCACCATCTCGCCTTTTTTCAGCTCCAGCCCGAACGACGCCGCCTCGACCACGAATCGCCGCTCATTCGGTTGCTGCCAGAGGCCCATTTCCGTGCGAATCCAGCGAAAGCCGTCCTCGCGCTGCTGAATCTCGGGCGTCGCATAAAAGCGGATGCGCCCACTTTCGCCGGGCAACGCGCCATAAGTCACCCGAATCGAGTTGCGGCTCTGCAAATACGTCCCGCCGCTCAGTATTCCATCGGCTGCAACGCAGAAGATCGTCTGATCGCGCGGCTCGGCGTCCATTTCCAGCACGAGCGGCAAGCCGTTGGGGACCGATAATGGCGGCGGTTGCGTCACGCGGTGTCGCGGGATTGAATCGAGAATCACGCGGATCGGCTCGAACGCGGTCAGATCGGCGACACCGACACGCAGGCCGTTGCGCGAAAGCCGCAAGCCCACGTCGGCGTCGATCTGCGATTCGTTGATGTGCGTCCAAATGTTGTCCGCGGCATCCAGTTCGCGGGCCGGAATTTCGACGTGCAGGACGGCGAGCGTGAGCATATTCCGCCGCTCGGTCGGCAACTCAGCCGCCCGCCCGACCGAAGCACCGCGGTCCGCCGAGGTGAAGGCATTGTCAGCGGATCGTAATGGCGACTGCTCCGACTGCTGCGACGATTGCGGGCTATCGGTCGCCGCCCCCGGCAACTTGCAACCGCCGGCGAGTGCGAGCGCAACCGCACAAGTCGCTCCCTTCGCCGCGCATCGCAGTGTGTCCGCTCGAATCAAGCGCTCCTCGAACCTCAACCGCAACTCCGTTTCCCGGCACTCTGCACTTTGCACTTTTCGCTCTGCACTAGGCACTAGGCACTAGACACTAGGCACTGAGCACTGAGCACTCTCGTTACCACTGCGCCTCCTGAAACGCCCCCAGCGGCCCGCCCTTCGGCTTGCGGCTGATGTCCTTCAGGATCGCCGACGCGAGCGCCAGGTCGCCCGCGGTTGTGATCTTGATGTTTCGGCGATCAGCGGCCACCACGCGCACGCCGTGATTGAAGCGTTCGAGCACCTGCGCATCGTCGGTCGGACGAAAATCGGCCGGCATCGCCGCATAGGCATCACGAAGCAACTGCTTGGCGAACACCTGCGGCGTCTGGGCCTCCCAGAGCGCCTCGCGCGGCACCGTCTCGCGAATCATCTCTTTGTGCAGCCGTTTGACGGTGCCGGTCAGCGGCGCGCCCAAAATCGCCGCACCGTCTTTGGTCGCTGCCTCGAACACCGCGTCGATCCAGCTTTCCAGCACGCATGGCCGCACGGCGTCATGCACACACACAAACTCGGCATCCTCGACGACCGCATCGAGCGCGAGCTTTACCGACTCGAACCGCTCGTTGCCGCCCTTGATCAGCTTGATGTCCATGAACATCAGATTCGCGGCGTACTTCTCGCGCACCACGTCGTAGTCGTCGGGCGAGACGGCGAGAATGGTTTGACACACATCCGGGCGACTGATGAACAGCTCGATGCTGCGAATGAAAATCGGGCGACCATCAATCTGCACGAACGGCTTCTTCACGTCGCCGCCAAACCGCTTGCCCGCGCCGGCGGCGGGAATGATGACTGCAAACTTGGCCACGATGCAGGCTCCTATCGGCCTCGTTGTAGGGTGGGCATCGCCCACCATTTCTCGCTCACTCGGACACCGCGCGAAGGGGGGCAGCTCGTAGGGTGGGCATCGCCTGCCAATTCTCGACTCCGAGCAAACGACGCAAGTGGTGGGCAATGCCCACCCTACGCGCCACGCGCACGCCCCCACACGGGATTGTACCGCATCCGCTTGCCCAATCCGACGCGCAATGAATCGACGCGCAACCGCAACCCACCCCGCCGCATCGCATAGGATGTCCCTACGCAGGCAACCACGGAAGGACCAGCCGCCATGGACGGGCGCGTCAGTCGTACGCACGCACTCATTCTCATCTGCGTCGCCGCATTCGGAACGCTCGCCGGCTGGGTCGGCGCGTGGTCGGTTTTTTCGTCGCGAAACGCCGTCGGGCCCGCCGCGCGCGTGCCACAAATCTTGCACGAAGGTGAGATTCCCGATCCGCTCCTCACCCGGCCGAGCGAATACGCGTGGACACGCCAGCCCGCACCGCTGTTTCCGATTCCGCCGTATGCGGTGCATCTTGAGAACGTCACGATCGTGCTCGACCCCGGGCACATCGGCCAGGCCCAGCGCCCCGGCTTCAAAATTGGCCCGACCGGCCTGCGTGAAGCGGTCGTCAACCTGAATGTCGCCCGGTACCTCCGCGAGTTTCTCGTCGCCGCCGGCGCGAAGGTGATCATGACGCGCGACAAAGATGCGACGCTCAACATGAGCGATGAAGACGATCTCGCCGATCGGGCCGCGATTGCCAATCGCTCGAGCGGCGATTTGCTGCTGTCAATTCACCACAACGCCGCCGGCTCGGACGCGAATTTTACAACCGTGTTTTTCCACGATGACCCGGACCACTCGCCGGCAAGCGTGAGTGCCGCCCGGCACATCCTCTGGGGCCTCAACGACGCCCTGCGGCTGCAAACGCACATCCCCGTCGCGCTCGCCACTGACATGACGATCTATCGCGGCTCCGGCTTTCGCTTGCTTCGTCTGAGCGAGATTCCCGCCGTGCTCTCCGAGGCTTCGTTTTACACCAACCTCGACGAAGAAAATCGCCTGCGCGACGACACATATAACCGCCGCGAGGCGTACGGCCTGTTCCTCGGCCTCGCGCGCTGGGCCCAAGCCGGCCTGCCGCGCGTGCGCATCGTCGAGCCCGAGCGCGGCACGCGACAATCGCCAACGACGCTCCGCGTGAAACTCGACGACGGCCTGACGCCGCGCGGCGGCATGATGCAGAAGTTCCCGAAGATCATCGCACGAAGCATCAACGTCGAATTCGCGGGTGCGGCGTTGCCGTTTAAGTACGACCCGGTGCGGGCGGAGATTACGTTCGAGCTGCCGACATTGCCGAAGGCGGGATCACGCGTGTTTGTGGATTTTCAGAATGTGTTCGGGCAGCATGTCATTCATCCGTGGTTACCTTTGGACTGAACCCGTCTTCAGCAACGAAAGACCGAACCATGCCCAGCCCGGAACCGATCAACCTTGCCGCCGCCTTCGCGACCTTCACCGAACATTGGAGCCCGCGGCTCGCGGGCCGCGTGAACGACTGCGCGGTCAAGCTGGCGAAATTCCAAGGCGAATTCGTCTGGCATCACCACGAGCACGAGGACGAGATGTTCCTCGTCGTCAGCGGCGAGTTTGTCATGCGATTCCGTGATCGCGACGTGCTCGTACAAGCGGGCGAATTCCTGATTGTCCCGCGCGGCGTCGAGCACATGCCGGTCGCCCAGCGCGAGGTGTACGTGCTGCTCTTCGAACCCGCCTCGACGCTCAACACCGGCAACACGGTCAGCGAACGAACGGTGGAGAAGCTGGAGTCAATTTAGGCGGCTCACCTGCGAATAGCCATCGTAGGGTGGGCATCGCCTACCATTTTTTCGATCGATGACGCGTGCGCCGTCCGTAAGAAATGTTGGGCGGTGCCCAACCTACGGTCGCACTGTCCGCTCGCGTGTTACCAGTTGATGCGCCAGCCGCGTCGGCTCGGGCAACCGATAGCGCGTGACGCACTCAAGTGTCAGCCGCCGCCCCGATTCGACGTCGCACAGATGCCCCGGACTCACGAAGAGCGGCCGCACGCGGTCTCGCGTCCGTAGCACGACGCCCACCTGCTCCTCGCCGAGCACGAGCGGCGACGCATCGCTCTTACGCAACCCCGGCTCGTCGAACGTGCCGCACAAACGCGATTTGGCACACCCGACTGTCGGCACGTTGATCCACAAGCCAAGATGTGACGCCAGTCCCAAGCCACGCGGATGCGCGATCCCCTGTGCATCGCACAATACTACGTCCGGCGTTGCATCGAGCTGCCGCAGCGCATCGAGCACTACCGGCAATTCGCGAAAGCTCAGCAAGCCGGGAACGTAACGAAACGTGCATCGCCGCCGCGCGACGCGACTTTCGATCACGGTTGACGCGGCGGCGTTCCACAGCACGACGCCGGCGATCGCGTGCGACCCGCCAGGTGAAAACGCCACGTCAATTCCGGCGATCAACCGCGGCACGCGGCGCATCGGCCGCAACCGCACGCGCGGTGCGAGCTCAGTTTGCAGCGCCCGCGTTGCCGCCGGCGAATCGGGCCACGCGTGCAGATCGGCGAATTTCATCGACCCTCACGCCGTAGATCGTCGTATGTTGTAGGGTGGGCACCGCCCATCATTCTCGTGCCCGCCCCGAGGTTGCTCGGTACGCATGAAATGTTGGGCGGTGCCCAACCTACGACGTGCTACGGTCTGATCACCCGCCTCAATCCACTATCCGCCCATTCACCGACACATTCACGCCAAAGTCCGCGCCGTTGCCGACAAACGTGAACGTAATGATGTCGCCGCACACAAAATCTTCATCGCGCTGTAAGGTCGACGTCGAATCCGCGATCACGTCCTCATCAAACAGCAACACCTGCTCGCCGCCGTCGCTGGCGATGCTGCCCAGCGCGTCGCAATCGAAATCAAACACGAACGAATCGCCCGGAGCGATCAGCCCCGTATCCAACTCGTCACCCGGAAAAAACGAACCGAAAAAACCGTCGTCCTCATCGAACACGACATTCGGCTGCACATCAAAATCGGTGTCGTTGATGATCTCGACCCGCACCGTGTTCGTCGGCAGCGGGCAGCCGCCCGTGAGCAGCGCGCCGCATATCACCGTCGCCGCCATCGCCATCCCTCGCAAACTACGCATGTTCATCCGCCTCGGCCGCTCGACGCTGGCAGCAGCATCCTGCATACTGCGCAACTCGAATTGCGGCCCGCTTGGGCCTGTTTTCCTGATCCTGCACGACACCGCGAAGTGTATCGAATCGCAAGTGTCTGCTCAATTGCGGGGCGATCGATGAGTTTGATGGTCAGCGTTTCCGGCGTGCGCGGCTTGATCGGTCAAACCCTCACGCCGCTGGTCGCGGCCGAATTTGCACAGGCCTATGGCACGCTGCTCGGCGGCGGGCGCGTCGTCGTCGCGCGCGACACGCGACCCAGCGGCGAGATGTTCATGCAGGCCATCACCGCCGGGCTGCTCGCCGCCGGTTGCGAAGTCACCAACATCGGCGTGTGCATGACCCCCACGGTCGGCCGCGCGATCCTTCACGGCAAATACGACGGCGGCGTCAGCGTCACCGCCAGCCACAACCCGATGGTCTGGAACGGCATCAAGTTTCTCGACAACCAGGGCCTCGCGCCCGACCCCGACCGCGCCGCCCGCATCGCCGCGATTCGCAGCGAAGGCAAATACGCGCTGAAGACTGGCGGGTTCAAGCCTGTGCGCCACGACGATCAGGCCGGCGAGCGACATGTCGAAGACGTCCTCCGCACGTTGGAGGTCGATCTCAAACCGATCGCCGGCACGCGCGTCGTACTCGACAGCATCAACGGCGCGGGTTGCGCCGATACGCCGGCGCTGCTGGCCGAGCTCGGCTGCACGACGATCCACATCAACGGCGAGCCGACCGGCGAATTTGCGCACACGCCCGAGCCGATCGCGGAAAATCTGACGCAGCTTTGCGACGAGGTGCGCCGCCACAAGGCCGCGATCGGCTTTGCGCAGGATCCGGACGCCGACCGTCTGGCGCTGGTCGATGAGAACGGTCGATACATCGGCGAAGAATACACGCTCGCGCTGGCCGTCTGGAGCGTGCTCTCGCGCCGCAAGGGCAGCGTCGCCGCGAATCTGAGCACGTCGCGGCTGAGCGATGTGATCGCCGAGCGGCACGGCTGCAAAGTGCTACGCACGGCCGTCGGCGAGGCCAACGTCGCGCGCGGCATGATCGCAGGCAAATGCGTCATCGGCGGCGAGGGCAACGGCGGCGTGATCGACCCGCGTATTTGCTGGGTGCGCGACAGCTTGTCGGCGATGAGTTTGGTGCTGCAACTGATGGCCCAAACGGGCAAGACGCTGAGCGGCCTGGTCGCCGACCTGCCGCCGCTGGCGATGATCAAGACCAAGTT
>JBJXFK010000133.1:0-6945 GCA_046155505.1 Phycisphaerae bacterium | reverse complement strand
TCGCGGCCGAGGCGGTCGAGGTGTGGAACAGCCACGTCACGCGGACGAGCTGGAACACCGTCTACGAGGCGCATAAGTTCGCGGAGAGCTGGCGCGAGCTGCGCGACTGGCCGGGTACGACGATCATCGGTGCGCGAGAAAAGACCGACGGCAAGCTGTGCTCGTGGACGATTGTTCGCTGCGTTGATGACGTGGCGTATATCGATACGCTGGCATCGCATACCGATCGGCTCGCGAATCGGCCGAATGACGCGGTCGTGTTTTCGGCGCTGTATTTCGCCGCCCGATGCGGCCTGACCAAGGCTCACTATTCGCTGAAGAGCAGCATCGCGAGTCTTGAGGCGTTCAAGGAATCGCTCGGATTCATTCCGCATCCGTTCCCTGCGAAACTCGATCTGCGTTTCCCGGTCGGTTTGGCGCTCAAGACGCTGAAGCCAGGCATGTATCGGCGGCTGCAGGGCGATCCGAACTGGGCCGACGGTAGCGAAAAGGCCGCTACGCCGGCAGCGCCGCCGAATGTGGCCGATGCTCCGACGAAGAGTGAATAGGCTTGCAGTTGTAGAGCACATCGCGTCGCACGCTGACGATTCGTCGTCATGTTTGACGCCAAGATTTCTGACCGGCAGCGCCGACAGTCGCCGTCCATAGGCGGATTGCACTGAGCTCCCAAGAGCGGCGTCGGCACGCAGTCCCCCCCCCTATGCCGGTGCCGCTCTACTTTTTTCCCCAAATGTGTTCGGTTTGTTCGAGCGGCGGCAAAGCGGGCGCGGGGTGCGGCCGCCGAGCGAAGGTCTTGATAACCAAGGTGTTCACGCGCCCCCTTCTCGTTGACCACCTTCGGCCGATTTGATTGGATTGCGGGTTTTATCGGATGTGAGGTGTGGGGTGTGCGCCTTGGTGCGCGGCGAGGGTCAGAGTGGCGCGCGACGTGGCTCACGCCAGGAGCGTAGGCGGCGATCGTGCGCGCCGCGCGTCAGGGATGCGCGGGTTACGGGTATTCTCGGCGATGAACGGATTTGTGCATTGAACGCTGTGTAAATGCAGAATGCAAAGCGCGGAGTGGTAAGCCGGAAGCTACTTGATCCACGTTGAGGACGTGCTCCGGCTGAATACAGCCAGAGCATGCCACCCGACGCCAATCCCCGCCGTCTCGCGCCTCACACGGTCGCGCGACTTCATGTTGGTCCAAGAAATCACTCGCTCGATCGTGAGCCGCACGCGCGGTTGACGCCTATTGAGTACGCTTGTATAAGTCGGCCCAAGGTCGGATAATCTGTTCCGATCGTCTCCGGGCGCGGCGATGGTCGTGAACGCGTGCGGCTCTCTTCGATTCGGCAAAGGAACTCACATGTTGCGCAAGAACCGTTTGGGGCGCAAGCTTGCTCTTGCGTTCGCGTCGGCAGGGATGCTCTTTCAGGGAACTTGCTCCAGCGAATTCGATCTGAGCGGGCTCCTCGGCGCGGCGACGCAGGCACAGATCTCGACGCTATTCGCCGATCTGGTTTTCTTCCTGCTCGATAACGCCTTCGTGCGTCTGAACACCTGATCGTGTCGGCGTTCGCGTCTTCCAAACTCAAGGAGCGCAGTGATGAAGAAAAAATGGATTCGAACGTCGCGCTGGCTCGCGGTTGCCGGCGCGCTCCAGTTGGGCGGCTGCGTCACGGATGCGCAGTGGATTGATTTCGCGTTCACCGAGATCGCGCGGCTGATCTCCGGCTATGCCGGTTTCGCCGCGGACGTGTTCATCCAGTCGCAATCCGGCGGCGATGCCGCTCCCTAGGCGCTGACGCGCGGTGGAAGCCAAGAGAATGGGAACTATGCGCGGATTTGTTCGCTGCGGCCGATTTTTGTCGGTACATGCGGCGCTGGCGGCATGCTTCGGCCTGGCCGTCGCGCCGGCGGCGGCACAGGATGGCAATGCGACCACTCAGCCTGCGACGGCGACGCCCGCCGATCGGCTGATTCAATTGAACAAGGCGCTCGCCGCTCTGGAAGCTGGCGACGACGAGTCCGCCCGCGCGATTTTCGTGGCGCTTGCTGATACGCCGGGGGCGGCGGATTTGCAGATCACCTCGAATTACTACCTTGGCCTGTTTGATCTGCGCGAGGGTCTGGCCAAGGTCGCCGCCATTCGCGACCTTTCCAGCGACGTGCAGAAGCTCGAAACCGACCTGTACAACGCCGAAATCGAGGGGCGCACGGCTGATCGAGCCGCCGCACTCGAGGCGCTGAATGCCAAGCGTGACGAAGTCGAAGTTCAAAAGCGCCGCCTGAGCGAAGAAGCCAAGACGTCGTTCAATTCGGCCCGTGCGCGGCTCGAACGCGTGACCGAGTCGATCGACTCGACGCCCGCCGGCTCGCGGATCAATGTGCTGCGCTCCGGCCTGCTGCTCGGCATCGCGCAGCTCGCGAGCGACGCTCCGAAAGACGACGGCGCAACGCGCGCCGAACGCATGGATCGCGAAGCACTTGCCGATCGCCTCGCGCGAGAGGCTGAGCAGACGCTGGCCGAGTATGTCGCGTCGGATGCCGGTCGCGGCGATCGATTTGGGCACTTTTATCTCGCGGTCGCGCGGTATCGTCTGGCCGACGGCCTGCTGAGCGGCGAATCGCGTTCGCTGCAAGAGGCGATGCGCGTCCTGAATCTCGGTTTCGGCAGCCTCGAAACCGCCGGCAAGTTGCCGTGGCCCGACGGGACCGAGGAGTCGGCCGAGATCGAATGGGCAGCCCGCGTCGGCTATTACCGCGCGCTACTGTTCATTCAACGGGCGCAGTTCGGCGACTATGAGTCGTCGATCCAGGAACTCGATCGCGTGCTCAACACGCTGTCGGCCGACGACAACAAGATCCGCCCCTCGGCCCAGCAGGTGCGCGACAAACTGGCCGAAACGATCGAGATCGGCCCCGATACCGAGCCGCTGCGACTGCCCGTGCCCGCGCCAATCGGCCCGCTCGAATTCGATGCGCGACTGAACATCGGCAACGGGTTCGACAGCAACGTTATTCTGCAAGGTCGCGATACCGCGCTGCCCTACACGATCAAGCGGCGAGACGACTATTTCTACGGCATCGGCTTTGATTTCAACATCAGCCGCTACTTGCGCGAGCGCGAGTTGGGCGGATTCGGCAAGAGCCTGACGATCGGCATGGGCGGCTACACGGCCAACCGCTGGCAACCGAACGTGAGCGAATTCGACGTCGGCAGCTACGGCGGTCGCGCGTTCCTGAACTGGCAGCCGATCACGGATTTGTACGTCGGCTTGCAATACGACTACACCTATACCACGCTGGATCGCGATCCGTTCATCAGCAGCCACCGTCTGACGCCGTCAGTCACCAAGATCTGGCGTCGCGAGGGGGATGACCCTGATCCGGTGCGCTCGGAACTGGGTCGCACCGATTTGTTTTTCGTTTGGGACGATCGCAACTATTTCGACTTCCTGCGCGACGAACGGCTAAACCGTGACGGCGAGTATCAACAGGTTGGTATCGCTCATCGCTTCAATATCGCGCTGGCCGAAAATTACATGGCCGAGTATTTGCGCACGATTCCGGCCGAGAAGCGCCGCCTGTTCGGACGACAATGGCTGAGCGCCCAGGTCGGTTACAACTATCGCAACGAGCGGACCGAGGGCAACGAGTTTGACATGTACTCGCACGGTCTGTCGCTGCTGCTGACTGTGCCGCTGCCCTATCGCTTTGTGTTCGAGTTTTCGGGCGAGTGGTCGTGGGACAACTACGGGCAGCTCAGCGCGTTCGACTTCGAGCGCAAAGAGCGATACGACTTCGTGCAGACCTACAGCGCCGGCCTGACCTATGTCATCTTCGCCCGCGGCGAAGGCACCGGCGCGAATCGCACGCTCGACATCCGCCTGCGCGGCGGCATTCAGGTGACCATCCAGGATTCGAACATCTGGGATCGGCTCGGCCAGGACATTTACGAATACGACCGCGAGATTTACGGCATCGGGCTGGAAATTCGCTTCTAAGCCCGTGCGCGCGGACTATTGTCTGATGCGGCATGCTGCAATCGGCCGCAGTGGAGACTTGACCATGCGAATCCACATTCGCCGACCGGCTCGTTCGCTTGTTTCGTTATTGGGCCTCGCGGTCGGCCTCGCGACCCCGACTCTCGCACAGGACGACGCCGTCGGGCGTATCACTGCGGCATCGGCACCCGTGGACCAGCCGATCGTCATGGCTGATTCCGACTCGCCGGTCAGCGCCGGTTCGATGCGCGGCGGGACGTACAAACTAGCCGCCGGCGCGCAATTGATGGCGACGATCGGCGACGACGCGGCGGTGCTCGTCGCGACCGGTCCGGCCGAGTTTTCGATCAAGTCGTCGGACAAGGGCACGGCGATCAACATCGCATCGGGCAGCGTTTTGATCTCGGCGGCAGCCGGCGGCGATGGAAAGTTGTTCGTCGCGGGCGG
This sequence comes from Phycisphaerae bacterium, assembly GCA_046155505.1. Lineage (GTDB taxonomy): Bacteria > Planctomycetota > Phycisphaerae > UBA1845 > Fen-1342 > JBJXFK01. The sequence continues at coordinate 2,509 of JBJXFK010000133.1, read as the reverse complement.
CGGCAGCGCCAATCCGGTGCAAATCGAGCGCATCGCCGCGGGCGAGATCATCGAATTGCGAATCAGCGGCACGGGTTCAACCGTCGCGCTGGTCAGCGGAACGCCGGCGTCGCGCGTCAATGTACGAGCCGCGGACAAGGCCGAGACGCTTCAACTTGGCGAGGCGGTCACGCTCGCGGGCGGTGCGGTAACCCGTTCAGCCATCAATGCCTATGAACCGATTGATGCCGAGCGGCTGAGTCTGGTGCCCGCCGGGACGCTGCGCACCGCAGTTGACGAAAGTCTGTTCGAGGAAATTGTCGGCTGGGATCGATTCGCGGGTGCGGGCGAGGTGCAAAAGAACCTTCCGCCGTCGCGCACCAACCCCGAAGTTCGGCAGGTCGCGGTCACGGTGAACACGGTCAACGCCGTGCCGGCTCGCGCGGGTGTGGCCACGCCCGCGGGTCTGCGCGGCGCGAATCAGGTGCCGATTATTTCGCCGGCGTCGCTGGTTGTGCAGGCGGGCGCGGATGGCGCGTTTACGGTGGTGTCCAACAATCGCCTTGCAGAATTGAACCTGACGCTCACCGGGAGCCAGGGACTTGGATTTGGTGGATCGAGTCTGCTTTCGATTCAGGGAATCATCGGCGGATTCCGTTCTATCGGGCCGGCGGGGCTGGGTGGCCGGTAACAGATGCGATCGGCGCTGGCGGGCGGCGGGCCAGAGTCAAAGGTGCGCCGGATTCGGACGCAATCGCAGTTCTGTCTTGATTCGAACTAGCGGTCCGGGCTAGACTTAGAGACTACTTGGGCGCGCAGAGAGCGCGTTCGCTAGGCGTCGTCTGGGCAGGGCGATGCGTCTCGTACAAATCTTCACGGATGATGCGGCCTTTTCGTTTTCGTGATGGAGTTGCGTAATGCGCACATGGAATCTCACTTCGTTGCTGGGCCGAATTGTCGGCGGTGTCGCGCTCGTCTGCGCAGGTTCGACGGCGATGGCCGATTCGATCTCCGCCAATGGGACGATTACAAACGTCTCCGCCGACACAGGCCTCGCGCCGGGTTCGTTTGTGTTGTCGGCGGCTGCGCCGGTGCTGACGATTCCGTCGGGCGACTTCGGCGGAAGCGGATATCGCGCCGGCGGCACCCCTTCAGTGTTGGAGTTTCGAGTCGCGCCGGGATTCCGATTCAACGCGGCCGCGTTGCCGATCCTCACGCCAGACGATCCGGAGCTGACGTTTGGTGCGCCGGTTTTCGTGAACGATGGCCTCGTAACGGTTACGGTCACCGGCGTTCCGAATCCTGCTACCGACGTGAACGTGACGATCACGAATTTCGACGTTGGTATCGATCCGGGCTCGCCGAATGCTGTCGCCGTCGCGAATGCGGCCTCGGGCTTGTTCCCTGTTGAGCTTTCGCGGCCGTTTCTCGCTGGTCCGCCGCCGGCGTTGGTCCTGTTTCAGCTAGACACCGTCGCGGGCATCATCCCGACGGACAACTCGACGTTGACGGCGGGGGCCGGCGATTTGGTCGCACTGGCCAATTCCGCCGACCCGATTCGCGTGGTCTTCACCGCGCGCGACTTCGGTAACAACCTCATTCCTAACACCAATCTGGCCGTCGACATCCTGAGCAACAACGCCGGCCTCGCACCGCTTCCCGCGCAGATTACGGTCAACCCCGCCGTCGGCGCGCGGGTGACCAACGGCTCGGGTCAGATCGACTTTGTGTTGACGGCATCGTCTGCGGTGCCGACCACCGCGCTGGCTGCTCAATTTCCGCTCAGCGCGGTCTCGGGCCCGTCTATCAGCTTCACGGCCGTGCCAGTGCTCGACATTTCAATCCTCGGGTCTGGTACCGCAGTTGCGAATAATACTGATTCAGTCGTCGTGCAGGTTCGCGCTCGCGATGCGGGCAACATCAGCCTGCCCAATCTCCCTGTGACGCTCTTGCTAGACACCCTCGCTGCGTTGAGCACCATCAACGTGAACGGTGCGGCGGCCCCAATTGTGACCAACGCGAACGGATTGGCGACTTTCTCGCTTACATCCGATGTCGCAGCAGCCGCGTTCAGCGTGACCGCTCAGACGCCGTCACCCACCGAGGCCGACCCGGCGCTTGTCGCCGATTCGCCGGACGCCGGCCCGATTCAGTTCACCGCCGCCTCGCTCGGATTCGTGGTTACCTCGGTTACGCCCAGCCCGCTGGTTTCGGGTGCTCCATTCACGCTGAATTTCTCAATTCGCGATGAGGGCGGCACCGGTGAGTTGACCGCCGTCACTGGTGCAAACCTTGACATCGCCGTGAAGGGCGGGAACGGGCAACTCATCGGCAATTGCGTCGGTTGCACCGGATTCAACGGCAGCAGCGGCTCGATCACCGGCTTCGCCTATGTCACCGACGTCGTTCCGGAAAGCAATGTTCAGATCGCGATCGTCTCGACCAATCAGTCGATCGGTTCCGCATCCTCGGCGAATCTCACTGTGAATCCCGCCGCCGGCCGCTCGCTGCAGTTCGACACGCAGCCGCA
>JBJXFK010000126.1:0-2849 GCA_046155505.1 Phycisphaerae bacterium | reverse complement strand
GTTTCGGCCGCGACGGTGTATCAGGCCGCGCTGAAGCATTTCTATGGGTGCGATCGCCTTCGTGTCCGGGCGACCTGAACGGCGACGGTGTCGTCGAGCTAATCGACTTGGCCGTGTTGCTGTCGGTGTTCGGCTCTGGCGATTCCGGCGGCGACCTCGACGGGGACGGGGATACCGATCTGAGCGATCTCGCGTTTCTGCTCGGCGCTTTCGGGACGGTTTGCTCATAGGGCGCTACGGGACCAGGCCGACTGGATGATCCAGCGAGGCGCAGGTCGTGCGGCCTTCATTCGCAAACGTTGTCGGTGCCTTGCCGACGACCGTTCGCGTCGGCATGCCTTGCGCAACGCGCACCCGCGTTGGGCGCGTATCGTTCCGTCCGACCGAGGCGCGCGAGCGACCGACACGAGCCGTGCGAGCGGCATTGACTACGCAGCGACAGGCTGAAGGCCCGCGTTAGGTAGCCGGACGTCGGAGCGAAGCGACACCCCCGGATCACTTGGCAGTTCCACCTTGCCAAGCGACTGCGGCGTGCCGCGCAGCGCTAGTCGCGTTGCACCGCACGCCGCCGCGAGTCCTGTCCGCTGCCCTGATCGAACACCCCGACTATTCGCAGGTCGTTCCGAACGACGCCAGCAGCATCGACAGATCGGTCAAATCAGTCTGCGCATCACCGTTGATGTCGCCGCCGCTGCCGGGGCCGAACGCCGCGAGCAGTATGCTCAAGTCAACCAGATCAACTGATTCGTCGCCGCTGAGGTCTTCGAGGCAGTCCGACGGCGCAAAGAGCGCGATGGCCTCGATCTGAACCGGCGCGAACTCGTGCTCCTGAAAGTCACCGCTCTCAGGCGAGATCGTAATGAGCTGTCCGATCGCACCGCCGATGATCACTTTCTCTTCGACGGCCTGCACTGCCGTTCCGGTGAACGGCAGGAACCAGGCCGCCAGAGGCTGACCGTTGGCGCGATCAATGGTCCAGAATTGATTATTCGTGGTAACCAAATACAGCTTCTGGTCCGTCGCTGTGATCGAGTTTACCGCCGGGAAGCATGAACAGGTGAAATAGCTGAACACGCCGTCCGCATCGCTGGCACGATAGATCGCGGCATTTGGACCCGTGGCGTATACGTGGTCGCCATACGCGGTCACGGCCCAGACCGGCTCCGGCGACGAATAGGTGTTCAGCACCTGCCCGCTGGTGGGAGAAACGCGCCGAATCGTACCATCTTCGCTGGCGATCCAGAGCTGACCCTTGTGCGCGACCATGGTCGAGATGTCAGTTGTGACGTCGAACACCTGCTCGATCACGCTGTTCTGGACGTCGAAGTCGTAAATGCTGCCGTTGACGCCGGCGATGAACATGTCGCCGCCCACCATCGAGATGCCGGCAATTGAATCGCCGCAACTGCCGATGAATTGCATCTCGCCGGTGCCCAGATTCAGGCGGGCCGGCACGCCCTGCGGACCACCGACGAGAATCTCGGCGGCGTGTGCGGAAAACGAACAGACGAGACCGCCGATCGCGGCGGAAATGAGGTATCGCCTCACATTGCGCTCCTTGACTTAGGGTGTGTGGACACTTGAGCGAATCGCGGTCGAGCACTGCGGAAACCGGTTCGCCGTGCGAGTGACGTCCAATGCTCGATCTGCAAAATAATGTGTCTGTGTGACCTCGTGATTGCGAAACACAGTGATTTTTCGCCGCCGGGCGCGCGCGGGACCGATTGCAAGAGATGGCGAGCATCCGAACGCGTGTTTCGTTTGCGGACGATTCAGGACTCGCCACTCTAATCAGCGTTGCCAGGTGCCTTGCGGACGACCGTTCGCGTCGGTCTGTCTCCCGCCCCGTTCTGCATTCCCCACCACCCGCTCAAACCCGCTCAATTCCGCTCAAACCCGCTCATCTCGCACACACCGCCCCGCGCAAACTTGCCCGGTGCCGGTCCGCGCACCAATACTTCCCCCGAGTACTCACCGCGCGCCGGTCGACCGCCGCGCGGCCGCGCTCGCCGCCCGATCACCGGCGAAGCGCAACCCAGCACCGGCACCGTGCCGCTGCGAATCAAAATCACCAGTGCGGACGTTGCCTGGCTTGTCTTATCTTCACTAGGCACTAAGCACTATGAACTAGACACTCTTCGGAGGGCCTGGACAAAACCAACACAGTGCGTGACCGGCGAGTGTATGTAGCACCGGCTATCAGCCGGTGTCATGTAGCACCGGCTATCAGCCGGTGTCGTGTGGCACGGACTATTAGTCCGTGTTGTGCGGCACTAACGATCAGTCGGCGCTTCAAGCGCACTCGCACGAGGAAACCCAACCCACGCTGCTCGATTCGACCCACCGGCCTCGCCGGCCGGCGTCGAAACCCGCGCAGCGCAGGTCTCCGAGGCCCCTCGACGGCACCGTTGCGTTCTCGCGCCAAAGCGACACCGCAGCGCATTTTGCACACACACGAACACCGCGCGCAATCGCGGCGTTCAATTTGGCGTAGCGCCGGATCCGCCGCCTCGGTCCCGGTCGCGAATCAAGCCCGAGGCTGCGCAGCCGAATTCGTGCCGCGCGTCTTCTGTCGCCGCCGATGCAAATCGTCGGCGTCCTGGGCAACAGGTAATTCTGTGTCCGGAAGATGTGCCCGCAGATAGCCGAGGTCCGGCAAGACCTTGACACAAGATTACCGCTCGCGATCGCTCGGCTGCAAAGAACCCAAAAACGAGCCGCACTGTGTTGTGAATCCGCCCCGCGCGGATTCGGCAGCGCGACGGCCGGAGTGTCGCAAGACAATCCGACCGCCGCGCCGGCGGGTTCGATCCCCGCCACCTCCATTAGCACCACTGCGCGCCGATGGT
>JBJXFK010000119.1:0-3102 GCA_046155505.1 Phycisphaerae bacterium | reverse complement strand
ACAAACTCGGTGCAGCCGATCAGGCCCGCAGCCCAACCCGCCAAATCCCGATCTTCGAATTTGGCCGCGGCGGGCGTGGCCGCCAGCCCGGAGTGCGGGGCCATTAGACCTGCCGCACTCTGGTCATTCGGCCCGCCCGCGCGCCAGCGCTCAAACCACGGGCCGGCGGGCCGCGCCGCGGGCATCGCCGGCATGCCATTCGCTGGCATCGCGGCCGGCATCTGAAGCATGCGCGGCTCATCTCCGCCCCCGGCCGGGCAGTCGAACGTCGGGAGACACTGATTCGAGACAGTCTCGTTGGCGGCGCCACCGACAAAGGCGATCACGTTGATGGATGTCACATCGATTGCCAGCAAGTTAAAGACCGCGAGCGGAATCGCCAGCTCTACGCCCGCGAGCGCGGTCTGCCCGCCGACCGCACATCCCGTGCCGCCCGCGACGCCGGCCGTGTTCGAGTTGTTGATCACGCAACGAAAGTCGTACGGCAACAGCCCCGGACTGAGCACGCCGTTTCCGCCATTGGGCGAAAACCCGAGATCGTAATACGCGCCCGAAGTCAGGTCGCCGGAGAGCTCGACAAACTCAACCCGGGCCGAGCTGTCGTCGGTGGTGATGCCGACCCAGAAATCCGGCGCGATGTCCTCAAAGAAGCTCATGCCCGGGTTGATCGCATCCGAGCCGAGTCGATTGAGCGCGTCCATCTCGGTGATCGGATTGTCGCCTCGCAGCGGATTCTGCCCACCCGTGCGCACATCGAGAAGCACATTCAACCTGCTGGAGTTTGACGACAGATTGCCGGCCAGCATGACGTAGAGCGTGTTGTTGCGAATCGTCGCGTAACCCGCGCTCAACTCACTACCCGACGCCGAGAGCACATTTCCGCTGCCGCTGTCGCCGTATGCCGTCTCGACGCCTTGTATCGCGAGCGGCACGCCATAGGTCGGGTCAACAATACCGTCGGCGGTAATCTGTCCCAGCGCCATCGCGCTGCCGCAGGCCGCCAGCATTGTCGCACAAGCAACCCTCGTGGACCTGTTTCGAGTTTGACGGCGATTGAATTCTCGCACGACTGGTCTCCTTTCACCGGACGGGAACGTGCGTCGGCCCAACGAAGGGCGCGCCGCCATACACAAGTGCATGCGGAAACGGCCTGATAACGGCGTCAGAAAATTCGCTTTACGCCCGGCGGGCCGCCAAGATCGCCGCCGCGACCTCGCGCGCCTGCACGCGCAATTCCGGCACCGCGATCGATTCCCACAGCGTCGCGCGCCGCAACGTCCCCAGCGTGAGCAACCACGGCTGCGTCCGGCCCGCGGCATTCAGCACGATGCCGAATTCGTCCGTGTCGATTCCGAGGCCCAATTCGTCAGGCTTGATGAGGCCGCGCGCCAGCAGCGATTGGACGAGCGGATCATCGACCCGACGCACGTCACTTTGTGGGCCGGCGCAGTTGATCATCGCCGCGACTTCGATTGACTTGACCATGCCGTCGCCGCCGCGCGGCCGCAGGGCGACCCGCAACCCCGTCGCAGTCGCCTCCACACTCGTGACCCGGCCCGCGATCGTCCGCAATTGCGCGCTCGCGATCGCCGCATCGATCTCATTCGCAAGCTGCGGCGCGACGCGATGGCGATGCACATCCCACAGCGCCCGCGCATGCCGCAGGAATCGCTGCCGCTCGTCGATCGACCACCGCGCCCAGATCCACGCCGCGTCGACGCGCACGCCGTCGATCGCCTCGCGCCATGTCTCGCCTCGCTCTGCGGTGCTCTCGATGCGTGCTCGAACCTGCTGCACGACCTCGCGCACGCTCGCGACGCGCGATCGATCAATCCACCCCGCCCGTCGCGTCGACATCGAGGCATGCCGCTGCGGCAACCACCCGTGCCGCGACAGGGCCGTGATCGCGCCGCGATGACCGAGCGACCGCAGCGTCATGAACACATCAATCATCGTCAGGCCCGTGCCGATGATCAGCAGCGGCGCATCGCAATCGATGCAATCTAACACGCCTGAATTCCACGGATTCGAGACATACCGCGCCGGGTCGTCACGAACGTGCGGCGGCACAAAACCCGGCGTCGCCGGCGGCGCATGCCCGCTCGCCAGCACGACCACGTCGCAATTCACCTGCTCGCCATTGGATAGCTGAACAACTGGCCCGCTTACGCCGATCGGCGGCTCAATCTCGATCGCTCGCGCACGCACATGCGACAGGTCGGCCGCGAGCGTCTTGCCGCGCGCCTGCTCAAACAACTCCTGCACGTACTCGCCGTAGTCGCATCGCGAGAGATAATCGTGATAGCTGACCGACGGATCGCGCCGTCGCATCCAGCGCAATAACCCTTCGACGTCGTCATGGTAGGCACCCATCCGACCGGCTTCGACATTCAGCAGATGCTCACGCCGCGTCGTTCCATAGGCGACACCGCGCGCCGGCGACTCCGCCGGATCGATCAGCGCAATCAGGATCGGTCGCGCCGCACTGGCCGCCGCCAGCAAATGCACGGCGGTCATCGCGCCGCAAAACCCGCCGCCGATGATGGCGACGCGCAGCGGCCTGATCGACAGAGAATCAGACATGGACGGCGCGCTTTCGTCGCGAATTCGCACGGCGCGACACTTCCGTATTCGAACTCGCCCGCGCAGCGCGAGCCTGCGCCGCTCGCGCTCCCGCCGGGCGATCGCCGAACTCGCCATGCACCGCATCGCCCAGATGAAACGTCCGCATCGTCAGCAGCGGCGGCGAGTAGATATGCAACGACGCCAGATTGCCCTTCGCTTCGAGATTGCCCATCTGGTGCATGTCGCTGTCGAACGAGCCGCACACCTGCCCGACGCTGAATCGCCGCGTTTCGGTGGGATACACAAGCCCGCAATCGCTGCGATCAAAGACAACCTCCGTCGCCCGGCCTTGCAGCACCTGCACGCAACAGGCGGAACCGTGGTGGTCGTGAATCGGGCTGCGCTGACCGGGCTTCCAGCAGAGCAGCAACATGTGATAGGCCGGCGACGCATGCACGAGATTGCGGCGATAGCACTCGTCGCCGAACAGCGCGTATGGCTCGAAGTCAGCGATGTCGAGTTTGGCAGCGCGAACGA
>JBJXFK010000102.1:0-8507 GCA_046155505.1 Phycisphaerae bacterium | reverse complement strand
AAAATCGAGCACATAGCGAATCATGAACCCCTCGAACCGCCGCGACCGAAAATCTTCTCCATGCAGGTACGCAGCGCCGCTCGCGCTCGATGCAAACGCGTCCACATGTTAGTCGGCGTAATACCCGCCTGCTTGCAAACGTCAGCGGCGGGCGCGTCCAATAAGTCGCGCATCCAGATCAATTCGCGCTGCCCGGGCGGCAATTGCTCAATGCACTTATGCAGCGCCTCGAGCTGCGTAGCGCGATCGATCGACGCTTCGACATCCGCCGGCCATGCCTCCGGGAAACGTGTCCACTTGCCCGACTTGGCGAACGCCGCGCGGCATCGCTCACATCCGCACGGCGCATCGTCTGACGCCGGCGACTGGTGCGTGCCACGCGCGACGCGGCGAAAGTGATCGGCGATCTTGTGCGCCGCGATGCCCAGAAGCCAGGTCCGTGCGCTCGATTGCCCGGCGAAATCGCCGGCATTCTCCAGCGCGGCGAGGAATGTCTCCTGCACAACTTCTTCGGCGATCTGCGCTGATCTCGTCCGTGAGAGTGCAAACCGCCAAAGCACGTCCCCGTGCTCGTCGATCCAGCGCTGCGCGGCGACATCCGCGCCGCGCGGCACATGGCGCGGCGGACGAGCCGAATTCGAAGCTGGTGAAGGCGGATTGGGATCGCCGGTTCCGACCATTGGCGGATTGTAGGCACGTCCGCGGTCGCGCGAGCAGATCGCCGACGAGAATGCGCCCGGTGATCGCTCGCGCGATACCCTCCCCCGATCACGCGCTAGTCCAATCGACGCCCGGAGACGCCATATGAACGCCGCCGCCGTTGCCCGCGCATTTCTCGTCGCCCACGGCGTCATCTGCGCGGCGTTTGCCGCGTGGTGCATCCTGTCGCCCCAGTCCACCGCCGCCGCAATCGGGCTGGCGTTCGCAACTCCCGCGGGCAAGTCAGAATATCTCACGGTTTACGGCGGAATTCAGGGCGGATTGGCGTTGCTCTTTTGTACGACGGGCGCGCGTCGCGATTTGGTTCACGCGGGTCTACTCGCATCCGCATGCATCCTCGGCCCCGTGGCACTCATCCGCGTGGCGACGCTCCTGAGCATCGCCGACTTGCCGGTTTTGACGTATGTGCTTTGCGTGCTAGAGGTCGCGCTTGCGAGCTTCTCCGTTGCGTTGTTACTCGTCTTGAAACCGGGCAATTCGCCGTCATGCACGGCGAGCGTATGATCCTCGCTTCACCGATGTCGCACCGCCCAGCATGAACGGCGCGATAGGCGGCGAACCGGAGATCGTCGCGTCCATGAATACGTTCGACTGCATCGTCCTCGGCCTCGGCGCGATGGGCAGCGCCGCGTGCTGGGCCATGGCCCGGCGCGGCGCGAGCGTGCTCGGCATTGAACAGTTCGGCATCGCCCACAATCGCGGCAGCTCGCACGGCGAGACGCGCATCATTCGCCGCTCCTACTTCGAGCACCCCGACTATGTGCCGCTGCTCGATCGATCGTACGAGCTGTGGCGCGAGCTCGAAGCGATGACCGGAGCTCAGCTATTTACGCGAACCGGCCTCTTGGTCGTCGATGCGCCGGACGGCGAAGTCATCGTCGGCATTCGCCGAGCGGCGGAGCAACACAACCTGACGCTGCAATCGCTCTCTGCCGCCGATGCGCGGCGCGAGTTTCCGGCGTTTGCGATTCCCGAGGGGCTTGTGGCGAGCTTCGAGCAGGACGCGGGCTACCTCTCGGTCGAAAGTTGTGTGCGCGCGATGGCCCAGCGGGCCGCAGTGCTCGGCTGCCAGATTCACACCGACGAACGTGTGACCGGTTGGAGCAGCGACGGCCGCATCGCATGCGTCACGACCGACCGCGCGACATATGAGGCGCGGCGACTGATCATCACCGCCGGCCCGTGGGCGGCGCAGGTACTCAGCGACCTGGGACTTGGCCTGCGCGTGCTGCGCAAGGTGCAACTCTGGCTCGGCACGAGCGACGATCGCACGCACCTCCAAAGCGGTTTCCCCGTGTTCTGCTTCGTGACGAACGGCTTTTACTACGGCTTTCCGTCGCTCGACGGCCAATCGATGAAAATCGCCGAGCACAGCGGCGAAGAGTTGGTCGCCTCGCCGGAATCGCTCGATCGCGGCTTTCACCCGCGCGACGCCGAGCGCGTGCAGGAGTTCGCCCAGCGCCACATTCGCGGCGTGACGACCGAGGTGCAGCGATATTCGGTTTGCATGTACACGATGTCAAGCGACGGGCACTTCATCATCGACCGCCACCCACAGTTTGAGAACGTCGCAATCGCGGCGGGATTCAGTGGTCACGGCTTCAAATTTGCACCGCTCATCGGCGAAGTGCTCGCCGACTTGGCGAGCGACGGGCACACGCGGCATCCGGTCGGATTCCTGTCGCTCGCCGCGCGAGTGCAGACTACGTAGGGTTCCATGCCGCCGCTGTTCCGTTGTTCCGTTGTTCCCTTGTTCCGTCGTTCCAAAAAAGAAGCAGCCGAGGGCGGCTGCTCCACAAAGTCGGCGTCCATCGGGCGATATGCGACTCGAAGGGGTCACGGAAGCGGCGCTTCAATCAGCGTGCGCACCACGTTCTGCATCAGCGTCTCCGGCGCGGGGCCATTCAGCACAATGGCGAACGCGATCACCGTGCCGTCCGGGCGATCGACATACCCCGCCAGCGTCGAAACGCCGCGAATCGTGCCGGTTTTGGCTCGCAAGGCCGCCGCAAACTTCGCATCGGTCCAGCGACGACGCAGCGTGCCATCGCGCCCGGGAACCGCAAGCGACTCGACGAAGTCGGCCGCGCCGGGGTGGCGACGCATCACTTCGAGCAGCCGCACGATCTGGGCGGCGCTCACACGATTGCCATGACCAAGTCCGCTGCCATCGGCGAACGTCGCGCCTTCGGTCGGCACGCCCATCTGTTCGAGCGTCTGGCGAATCACGCGGGCAGAAGCGTCGAAACTGCCGGGCGAATTGGCCCGCGCGCCGCCGGGCTGATACGCACTCAGCGACTTGAACAAACACTCGGCGAACAGATTCTGGCTGAAGTTGTTCGCCCGCCAGACGACATCACGTAACGGCGTGTGATGCACCGCAAGCGGCGTCTTTTCTGCGAGGCTACGCGAGTCGATCGTTCGCCGCACGACCGGCCCATCGAGCACCACGCCATTGCGAGCGAGCGCTTCGCGCATCGCATGGCCGAAAAACGTCGTCGGGCGATTGACCGAGCCCGAGCCGAATTCGGTCGCGCCGGCGACCGTGCCGACGAACTCGAACACGTCGCTGTCGGCGGCGCGCTGGATGCTCGCCTTCGTCGCTTTGCCCGATTTCAGGCGATTGATGATGAACTCGCTTGGCAGCGTCGGCAGCGGCGTGACCAGCACTTGCCCGTCGGCGACGCGGGCCCGCGCGTCGAGGCAGTTGTCATTGAGATTCAATCCGCCGACCGGGGCCTGATACCACTCCAGATATTGATCGTCGGGCCACTCGCTGTGCCGCACCTGCGAATCGAAAATGCTGTCGTCGAGGACGAGTCGCGCGAGCGGGCGGTCGCCGAGTTGCTGTTTGACGCTCCGAGCCCAGGCGTCGAGCTGCCAGAAACGCGGCTTGCCGTTTCGCTCCTCTACGCGATCGTCGCCGATGGCGGGATCGCCGGAGCCGATGATGATCAGCTCGTCGTGGTTGAGGTAGACGCGCGTCTCATATTGAAACGTCGGGCCGAGGCGGTGGATGGCGGCGGCGGTTGCGAACAGCTTCATCACGCTGGCGGGTTTGAGCGGTGTGTCGGGGTTGTGCGCGATCCAGAGTTTGCCGTCGCTCAGGTTGCGAGCAACGACCGCGACCGAGCGGTTCTCGCCGAGTTTTTCGCACAGTGCGGCGAGTTGCTGGGCGGCGTTGCCGGCGGGTTGCGATTGTTGTTTCGGTTTTCCGCCGGCGAATGCAGGGAGGCAGGCGGCGACGATTGCGAGGACGGTAACGGCGAGGTGGCGACGGCGAATGGGCATTTGATCATCCATGATCGAGCGGTATTCCGATTCGTAGGGTGGGCACCGCCCACAATTTGTCGCCCGGTCGAATGCCAAGCGAATGGTGGGCGATGCCCACCCTACGGATTCGTGCGCTTAATCTACCCGATCGCACGGTGGGTTCGCAAAAGATTCATGAGCTGTTTGAACGCGTCGTGAAACGGTGCCTCGAACTCCATGTACTGCTCGCTGATCGGGTGTTTCACGCGCAGTCGCCACGCATGCAGCGCTTGAAACTCGAAAATCGGCGTGGTTGAGCCGCTATCGGCGATCGTGTGCTCGCTCACCACGCGGCCGCCGTACATTCTGTCGCCCACGATGGGAAAGCCGATGTAGGACATGTGCACCCGCAACTGATGCGTGCGGCCGGTCTTCGGCAGGAGCTTGACCAGCGTGTAGCCCTTGAATCGCTCGGCGACTTCGTACGTCGTCACCGCGTTCTTGGCGATGTTGATCTTGTTTTCGAGCACCAGGACGGCGAATTTTTCGCGCACCACCGGATGCACACCGATCGGCGCGTCGATCGTGTCGCCGTCGAGCGGAATCTCGCCATGCACGACGGCGAGGTACGTCTTTTGCACACTGCGATGTTCGAATTGCAGCGCGAGCCGCCAATGCGCCTCGTCCTGCTTGGCGATCAGCATGACGCCGGTGGTGTTTTTGTCGAGGCGATGGATCACGCCGGGGCGGTACGGGGCCGAGCCGTGGCTGAGCGTGCCGGCTTTCTGCATCGCGTAGTGCACCAGGCCGTTGACGAGCGTACCAGTCTGGTCGGCGTGAGCCGGGTGGCAGACAACGCCGGCGCGTTTGTTCACCGCGATAATGTAGTCATCTTCGTACACGACCTCGATTGGCATCTCTTGCGGGATGACTTCGAGCGGCGTCGGTTCCGGAATGGTCATTTCGACCAGGTCGCCCGTGCACATCTCGTAGCTGGCTTTGGTGGGGCGACCGTTGACGGTGATCGTGCCGTCCTTGATGTATCGCTGCACGGCGGCGCGCGAGAGATGCGGGAATCGGCCTTGCAGGTACTTGTCGATGCGGCGACCGGGCAGTTTGCGGCGAATGCGCAGTGCCACATGTCGCGCCGACGTTTCGTCGGCGGTCGCGGGTTGCTCAATGATTTCGTCGTCTTCGTTTACGTTCACGGCTGAGCCGGTGTCGCCGGTTGCGACGCGGCGGTCGGTGCGGCGGCGGCTGGCGCAACGCTCGATGTCGGCGCGGCGGCGGCCGGCGCGCTTGCCGCCGGTGAGCTGGCCGTCGGCGTGCTCGTCGGCGCCTCGGCCGGCGGCATTTCGGGCTGCGGCGGAGGCGGCGGCGAGCCGGGCGTCATGACTACCGGTGCGCCGAGCTTGGGCACCATGTCGATTTGCGATGTCGCCAGAATTTTGAACGGGTTGCCATCGAATTTCGTATCGGTCGCCAGTTGCTGATACGCGGCCTTGGCCTTTTCGAAGTCGCGCTTCGATTCGTAGACCGACGCCAACTGATACAGCGCCGCCGCCTGCGATGCGGTCGCGACGCCGGATGCATCGACCACCGCTCGCAAAACCTGCTCCGCTTCGTCGAAGCGCTTCATGTCTCCGCCTTCGAGACCGCGAGCGATCAAGCCGGTTGCGAGCCGCATGCGTGCCTGTGCGAGAAAGTTCGCGTCGCTGTTTTCGGCGATCATCGTGCGGACAATGTCGAGCGGCGCATCGCCGAGGCTTTGGTCAAATGTGTTCGCCGCCATGAGCGCGCCCCAGCGGGCTTCCTCGGTCGCGATCTGCTGCGCCTGGTAGAAACGTAGCAGCACAAATCCGCCGAATCCAAGGAGCACGAACACGACCACCGGGAACCAATATTTCTCGACTGCGTGTTCAAGCCGCACGAGTTGCGTGGCGAGGTCGTTGGTCTTGAGCTGCTGTTTTGTTTCGGCGTCCATGAGCATCCTTCAAAGGCGAATCGTCAGTCACTTCTCTGGGACAGGTCTGCAACCTGTCTCTTGTGGGACAGGTTTGCAACCTGTCTTCTGTGGGACACGTTTGCAACCTGTCCTGTCCAGCCCCAACCGGCGGCTTATCCGCCCGTGTTGCGTCGCGGCGGCGCCCCCGCAGCCGGTTCGCGTTCGGTTGTGCCGACCGGCTTGGGGCCCAGCTCGATCACGACCACGGTCCTGAAGCCCTTCTTGCGAATCCGCAGATCGGCAACTTCTGTGGCGCTTTCAAACGTCAGGCCCCAGACGCCATCGTCGAGGCTGGTCTTTTTCAACTCAAACCCGGCCTGCGGCAGGTTGGTCTCATAGAACCGCTTGACCGCCTGCCGATCGGTCCGGCCTTCGTATTCGCAGCGAGCGACGCGGACCTGCCCGCTCACGCGAGCGACGCTGCGATCGTCCACCAACTGAAACCCGGCCGGCTTGGGGATGTCCTGAATCAGCGGATCGCGAACGGCCTGCACGGCCTGCTCTTCGCCGCGGTTTAGATTGGAACAGCCAGCCATCGAAACGATACCGATCGCGAACGCGAGCAGCACGGTGATGCACAGGAGTCGAGCGTGTAGCAAAACAAACCTCCCGGACGACCGAAATGACGACCTTGGCAGAACCGCCGCAGCCGCCGCGAAATCCAGAACCGGGAATTGTAAGCAGGTGGGCGGGTTCGTCAAAGCGTGGCAAAGCCACGGAGGAATTGCGAAATGGCGAAATCGCGAAAACACGCGAACGCGCTTTGCGGCCGCAGATTCGAATTTTGAGATTCTGGATCTTGGCCACAGAGATCACAGAGATCACGGAGGGAAAGGAGGGAAGGGAGAGAACGGGACGGATTCGCCCGACCGCACTGGACGGACGCATAGACGAAGCGCGCGGACCGACGACCGGTCACACGCAGCCTCGTCGCGTGTGACCACCCTTCACGATTGCATCGCGATTTACGACGCCACGACCGCGGGCGTCGGCTGGCCCTTCCGCTTGCGCTTGCGCTTCTTGACGATGAGCGAGCGTACCGTATTCGGGTCGCGCGGGCCCAGATGATTGGCCAGCTCGATCAGTCCCTCGGCGGTCGAAACGAAGCGGTCGGCACCGACCTCGTTCCACAAACCGTCGGCACGATTAAACACGCCGCCGCTGACGACGATGTTCATGTGCGGCACGACGCCGAGATGGCGAATTTCGTCAATGAGCGCCTTGCAACCCGGCACGCCCGTCGGCTGGGTGCCGAAGATGACCATCAGTTGTGGGCGCAATTGTCCGACCAGCGTCGCAATTTCATCCTGCGGCACGCCGCCGCCGAGGAAGTAGACCTCCCATCCATCGGCCTGAAAAAGGTCGGCGACCATCTGCGCGCCGAGCTCTTCGTTCTCGCCGGCGGCGCAAGTGATCAGTACACGCCGCCCGCGTGGCGGGCCGCTGGGCAACGCGGTCTGCAACTGATCGGCGATCGTGCGATTGATGCGCGTGGCGAGGTTCTCGATCGCGGTGTTGATGCGGTCGTCGCGAAAGAGGCGATCGACCTGCGTCATGGCCGGCCAGACAACTTCCTGAATCAGATCGCTCGCGTTGCGGCCCTGCTGCAAGGCGTCGCGAACGAGCGAGAAACACTCGGCCCGCCGGCCGGCGAGCAATGGTTGCAAATAACGCGTGAGAAGGGGTTCCGGCATAGTGCCTCCGCGATGCGGCTGACCTGCGGCGGCTTTGTCCAAAGCACGCGCGGGTGCGGAAATTGGATGCCGGCACATCCATGTCGCCGGAGACTGATTCGATGGGTCGCGTCGCGTGGCCCGCAAGTTCGAGCGGCGCGGCGTGACAGGGGTGATATCGGGGCGACGGGAGGTCGCACTCCAGCGCTCGGGAGGTGGACACGACTTTGATGAATTTGTCGCGTCGCGAGCAAGTTGCGCAGCGGCGATGGGGAGAGCGTCGAGTGCGGAGTTTTTTCGGAACACGCGGCGCAGTGCAGCTTGCGAGAGCCGAAAAATCAAGTTGTGCGCGGTGCAAGCCCTGCGCTGACGTAATTCGATGAACGTCGAGTTTGGGCAAAAGAAAACACCGAAGAGCAGCACCCGCGCCTCGCGCGGTAAACTACTCATATGAGACCGGCGCTGTACATCGAGACGACGATCCCAAGCTATCTCACCGCGCGGCCGTCGCGCGACATAGTGTTTCACGCGGCACAGCAGATTACGCGCGATTGGTGGGATACCCGCCGATTCGAATACGACCTTTACGTCTCACAAGTGGTGCTGGAGGAGTCCGCCGACGGCGATCCGGACGCGGCCCGACGCCGTCTGGCCGCGATCGACGCGATCCCGCACCTGCCGGTGACGCCGGCCTGCGCGGACCTCGCGAAAGTGTTATCGGAAGCGATCAGGATTCCGGAGCGAGCGTTTGCGGACGCGCTTCACATATCGATTGCCACCGTCCATAGAGTGCCGTACTTGCTGACTTGGAATTGCGCTCATCTTGCGAACGCGACGCTTCGCCCGTTGATAGAATC
>JBJXFK010000091.1:0-23672 GCA_046155505.1 Phycisphaerae bacterium | reverse complement strand
TCGATCCGTTTCTGCCGTACTTGAATGTGCCGGCGGACGAAGGCGGCTGTCCAGTGCACGAAGACCCGGAGCGACCGATTACGCAGGCCGGACGCGAGTACCTACGCAAGCACGGCGACAGCGCGGCGATCGCGTGGTGGCCGCGAGCCGATCGATATGCCGAGCGGCTCGCGCCAGGGACGAAATTCGCCGACGTGATCGGCGAGATCGATCCGGCCAAGCTGGCACGCGGTGTTTCGCTCGGCAGCGAAGATTCGCTGGGTTTCGGCCTGATCCCGCGCATGCACCGCGGCAGCTTCGCCATGAACGAGCTGCCAGATCTGGACGACTCGATTCAGGTCGGGCTGTTCAATATCCTCGAAGAGCGCGATGTGCAGATTCGCGGCCTGCCGATCCGTTTTGATCTCGATCTGATGGTCGTATTCTCGGCCAATCCGACTACCTACAACCGATCCGGCAAAGTCATTCCGCAGTTGAAGGACCGCATCGGCTCGACGATTCAGACGCACTACCCGCGTGAGCGCGACCAGGCGATCGAGATCACCGAGCAGGAAGCGCTCAAGGATTTGCCGCTCGACGGCGACTATCCGGTGATCGTGCCGCGCTTCATGAAGGAAATCGTCGAAGAAATGGCGATCGTCGCCCGCAAGAGCAAATACGTCGATCACGCGTCCGGCGTGTCGGCGCGATTCTCGATTGCCAATTACCGCGTGATGGTCGCATCGGCGCGGCGCCGCGGCGTGCTGCTAAGCGAGCGACCGAGCGTGCCGCGCATCAGCGATCTGGCTCACTTTCACGCGACGGCGGCGGGCAAGGTTGAGCTGGATCTGATGTCGAGCCATCAACTGAGCGAGGGGCAGGCGCTCGACGCGATCTTCGCCGAGGCGATTCGCAACGTGTTCAAGGAGTACGTTCAAGAGCACGGCGTCGGCGAAATTGCCGAGATTTTCGCCAAGGGCGTGAAGATCGAGGTGGGCGACATGATGCCCAGCGCGCATTACGAGCGGCTGCTGCGCCGCGTTCCGCCGGTGTGGGACAAGGCGTTTGAGGTGAATGCGTCGAGCGAGCCGGCGGTTCGCGCGAGCTGCGTCGAATTCGTACTCGCCGGCCTGTGGGCGAGCGACAAGATCAGCCGGTCGCAGCGCCACGGTCGCGTGGAGTTCGAAACGTGATCGACCGCGCCGACGACGAATCGCCCACGCGCCCGCCGGCTGCTGCACAGAATCCGCAGGCGGGATTGGTGCATGCGTACCTGGGTTACGACCCCGGCACGTTTCCATCGCCCACCGCGCCCCCGCCCGATCTGGCCGGGGCGGCGTTCGATTTCGCGCTCATGCACGGCGATCTGTCAGAGCTGACGCCCGAGCAGCTCGCCGCGGCGGTGCGTATCGATGCGTCGCAGATTGCGGGCCTTGGGCCAAGTTTGCAGTCGCTGATCGCGATGCTCGAGGAACGCAAGGCGCGAATCCTCTCGACGTACACGCCGCGGGCCGCGCAGCGCGAGGCCGCGCAGACGTATGCGACACAGGCGAAGTCGATCGAGATCACGAAAGAGCTGCGCGACGCGTTGCAACGCGCCGTCCAGCAGGAACAGATGCGCGATCTCGAACGGCTCTGGTATGCACAGAAAAACGAGCATTCGCCGGTCGCGCGCGGCTTGCTAAAGCTGATGCAGAGCCTCGGCGAGAAATTTCAGATCGAGCAATTGGCCGCGCGCTATGCATTCACCGGCAATGAGGAGCTGACCGCCGAGCGAGCGCTCGAAGTGAAGCAGGAGCTTGAGCAGATCGACAAGCTGCTCGATCAGCTTCGCGAAGCCATGAAAACGGCCCAACTCGCGATCATCGATCTCGACCAGCTATCGGAGTTTGCAGCGGACGAGAATCGCGGCGACGAAATCCAGCGGCTCAATGAAATGCAGCGCCAGATTGAGGAGTTTGTTCGCCAAGAAGCCGAGCGACAAGGCATCGAACGCACGAAAGACGGATTGCGCCTCACGCCCAAGGCGTACGCACTCATCCGCGGTCGGCTGCTTTCCGAAATTTTCGACAGCCTGGAAGCCGCTCGATCAGGCCGGCACACCGGCGCGATCTCCGGCGACGGGGCAATCGAAACCGCGCAGACGAAGCAATATGAGTTCGGCGATTCACTCGCGAATATGGATGTCGCCGGAAGTTTCGTGAACGCGTTCGTTCGTGAAGCGCCGCGGCGTGGCGCGACCCGCCCCGCAAGCGACGACGACATCATCTTCCCGTCCTCTGCGGACCTATTGATCCATCGGACGCGCAACACGCCCAAGTGCGCAACAAGCGTGCTGATGGACATGTCCGGCTCAATGCGGCACGGCGGTCAATATGTGAACGTGAAGCGCATGGCCCTCGCGCTCGATGCACTGATCCGGCAGGAATATCCAGGCGACCACGTCTCGTTCGTCGAGATGTACACGCTCGCAAAGCTGCGCCCGCCGGCCGAGATCGTGAGCCTGATGCCCAAGCCGGTGACGATTTATGACCCGGTGGTGCGTTTGCGGGCCGATACGAGCGATCCGAACATGAGCGAGCTGCGGCTGCCGCAGCACTTCACAAACATTCAGCATGCGCTCGCCCTCGCGCGGCGCAGGTTGAGCGCTCAGGACACGCCGAATCGACAAATCGCGCTGATCACCGACGGCTTGCCGACCGCGCACTTCGAAGGGTCGATGCTGTACATGCTCTATCCGCCCGACCCGCGAACCGAGGAAGCGACGCTGCGCGAGGCGTTTCTGTGTCGACGCGAGGGCATTACGATCAACATCTTCCTGCTGCCGAGTTGGAACCAAAGCAGCAAGGATGTCGCCTTCGCGCAGCGCATGGCCGAAACGACCAGCGGGCGCGTGTTTTTCACCGGCGGCAACGATCTCGATCGGTTCGTGCTGTGGGACTATGTCTCGATGCGGCGGCGGGTGATCGGCTGAGGAACATGGGCAAGGCACGCGCACGTCGTCCGAGTACGCCGGCCGGCAAATCGAGCCTGAGCGCAAATTGGCACGTCTACATCGTCCGCTGCGCCGATGGCACGCTCTACACCGGCATCGCAATCGATGTCGAGCAGCGCTGCGAAACGCACAATCGCGGGCGCGGCGCGCGATATACGCGCTCGCGCCTGCCGGTGCGCGTCGTCTACGTCGAATCGAGCGCGTCGCGCGGCGACGCGCTGCGCCGCGAATACGCGATCAAGGCGTTGCCGCGGCGCGACAAACAGCGACTCGTGCGCGGCCGCGCGACGAAGCGCACCACCCTCGTTACTCGCTCGGCTGCTCAGTAAGTTCGAGCCGAGCGGGATCAAATCCCTTGTCCGGCAAACGCGTGAGGATGTCGTTGTATGTTGCCTCATCGAGCGTCGGTGTGCGGCTGAGAATCCAGAGGTTCGTGCGAATCGGCGTGCCGACGACGGCCCATTGATAATCCGGATCGAGATCGATAATCCAATATGGCCCCTCGAAGAAGGCGAAAAAGCTGACCGCGAGTTTCGCGTTCGTCTCTTCGTCAACCACGCGGGCCGTGCCTTCGATGGTCTGCACCTCGCCATCGAGCGAGCCTACGTAGCATGTGTTGAGCACGGTCACGCGCCCATCGTCACGCAGCGTATAGTCGGCGGTCGTGCCGGTGCAGCCCGCCTGCGCGGCGAACGGGTAGCGAGCGATCTCATACCACTTGCCGACGTAGCGCTCGATGTCCACCGACTCGACCGTTTCAAGCGGTTCGAAGAGAGCCGTGCATCCCGTCGAGCCGAAGCCTGCACAAACTGAAACAAATGCCGTCATCGCTGCGCCAATCTTCACCCGGTTGCTCCGCGTTGCGTTGTAACTCGCTCGTCGAGGTGTTGAAAGCCATGCCGCAAACCCGCGAGCACGAGAGTATATTCACGCGGCGTGTCTTGTCGCGTGTTCGAGATTCGAGGTGCTGCGTGCGGAATCGATCGCCGTTTTTCGCGTTGTTCATTGCGGTGGCCGCCGGCTGGAGCCATGTCGCATTGGCACAAACCGCCGCAGCACGATTCGACGTGCGGCTCGGCGACGGCATCACGCCGATGTACACGAGCGGGCGCATGTTTGTCGTGCTCGCCAGCGGCGGGCGGCGCGAGCCGGTGAGTTCGCTGGGTGATACCGGCGTCGACGCTGCTCCGTGCATCGCGCGCGACGTGTCGCTGCTGAAAGCCGGCGAGCCGGTCGTGCTCGATCACTCGTGCATCACGTTTCCGCAGTCGACGCTGGGTGCGATTCCGCCGGGTGAATACACGGTGCAAGCCGTGTTTCGCTGCAATCCGGATCTGAGAACGACTGACGCGCCGGGCACGCTGCTGAGCGAGCCGCAGAAGGCGAAGTTCGATCCGACCAGCGCCGAGCCGATTCGCGTCACGCTGACCAAGCTGCTGCCCGATGAGACGCTGCCGCCGGAGGGCGAGTTGCTGAAGTTCGTGAAGATCGAATCCAAGCTTCTCTCGGAATTCTGGAAGCGGCCGATTTACCTGCGGGCCGGCGTGATTCTGCCCAAGGGTTTTGCCGACGAGAGGGACCGCAAGTATCCGCTGTGGGTGAACATCGGCGGCTATGGTCAGCGCTTTCGCAGCGCGAAACGCATGATCGAGTCGCCGTTCTCGCCGCTGCGGGCGGCGTGGCTGGCAGACGACGCGCCGCAAATGGTGCTGCTGCAACTCGACGGGGCCGGTCCGCTCGGCGATCCCTATCAGGTGAACTCCGCCAATCATGGGCCATATGGCGATGCGATCGTGCAGGAGTTGATTCCCTTCGTCGAGGAGAAGTTCCGCTGCATCGGCGAGCCGCGAGCGCGGTTCCTCGCGGGGCACTCCACCGGCGGCTGGGTGTCGCTGGCGCTGCAAGTGTTCTATCCGGATTTTTTCAACGGCTGTTGGGTTGGCGCACCGGATGGTGTCGATTTTCGCGGCTTTCAGTTGATCAATATCTATGACGACAAAAACGCGTACGTGAACCGCTTCGGCTTCGAGCGGCCGGCCAAGCGCACCATCGCCGGCGACGTTGAGTACACCGTGCGGCATGAGTGTCAGATGGAGAATCTGCTTGGTGATGGCAATTCGTGGGTGATGTCGGGCGGGCAATGGGGTGCGTGGAACGCGACGTATGGCCCGCGCGGCAGCGACGGACGACCGGTGCCGCTATGGGATCCGGCGACCGGCGAGATCAACCGCGCAGTCGTCGAGCATTGGCAGAAATACGACCTGCGGCTCGTGCTCGAAAGCAACTGGAAAGAGCTTGGCCCGAAGCTGCGCGGCAAGCTGCACATCATGGTCGGCGACGCGGACGACTATTTCCTCAACGTCGGCGTCGGGCACCTCGAACGGTTCTTGTCAAAGGCCGACCCGCCGTACGAGGGCTGGATCAAGTTCGGCCGCAACGAGGGGCACGGATTTTCGCCGCTCACCGATTTGGAGATGATGCGGCAGATGGCGGAGCGCGCAGAGTAGGGTGGGCATCGCCCACAGTTTGCGACCGCTCTCGCGACTGCGCGATGGTGGGCAATGCCCACCCTACGAAACACTTCTCCACAAGAAGAACCGCGGAGGACCGCGGTGCTCCAGAATTACGACGGCTTCTGCGTCTCCGTCGGTGCGGTGAGCGTGAGCTTCAGCTCCGTCTTCTCGCGCTTGGTCCCGCGCTCAACGACGATCGTGATCTCGTCGCCCGCCTTCAACGTCCGCAGCACCGACATGTAATCCTGAATATCGCCGATGTCCTTGCCCTCGATCTTGACGATGCGGTCGCCGTCTTTCATCCCGCCTTTTGCTGCTTGGCCGTTCTCGACGACCGACTCGATCAAGAGCCCCGGCCCCGCATCGCTATAGCTGGGCATCACGCCCAGTCGCACGCGCGGCATCGGCGTATCGCCGCGGCCCGGACGGTCGGCGGCGACTTGCGCTTCGCCAGTCGCCGGGGCTGACGACGGCTGCGATGAAGCCGACTCTTCGGCGGGCTTCTCTTCCTTCTTGGGCGCGACGTATGTCGGCCCGCCTTCCAGGTTGGCGATTTCGTGAATCACCGGGGCCATAGTTTGCAGCACCGTCGTCGCACCGATCGCGTCGATTCGCTCCCAATCGTCCTCGGGTTTGTGATACTGCTTGTGAACGCCCGTGAACGGAAAGAGCACCGGAATACCCTTGCGGAAAAATGACGAGTGATCGCTATCGCCAAAGGTCATCGCTTTCATCGTCGGAGCCGAGTACTTCAGGCCGGTCGCGGCCGCAGCCTTCTCGACGATTGCCGCGAATTGCTCAGCGGTGTCGGTTCCATAGATCGAAAAATCGTCCTGCCCGAGTCGCCCGATCATGTCGAAGTTGACCATCGCCACGATCTTTTCGAGCGGCACGGTCGGCTCTTTCACGAAGTGGGCGCTGCCGAGCAGGCCCATCTCTTCCGCCGAAAACGTCATGAAAATGATGCTGCGTCGCGGTCGCGGGCCGCTCGCGAAAACGCGGGCGAGTTCGAGCACGCCAGCCGTTCCCGACGCGTTGTCATCGGCACCATTGTGAATTTCTCGCCTGCTACCGCCGCCGCCGCCAAATTGACGCGAGACGTTGCCGAGGTGGTCGTGATGTCCGCCAATGACGACGTATTCGTCTTTGGCGCTAGTCCCTTCGAGCAATGCGATCACGTTGCGGGCTTTGGCGTAGGTGATGCCCGTCTTGACGCTTACCTTGGCATCCGGGATATCGGCCGACGCGGCCTTGCGATCGCGGTCGATTTTCTCCTGCAACTCGGCAAGCGTCGGCATCTTGCCCGCGGCGAGAATCGCATCGGCCATCTCGCGGCTGATCTGCATGAACGGAACGCGGAAATTGCGGCCCGCGTCTTCGGCGTCAAACTTCATCAGCTTGTCGGCGATGACGTTGCCTTCGTCGTCCTTGCGGAGCGGCGGGTTGACGATCAGCACGGCGAGCGCACCCTTGTCGGCGGCGACGCTGGCCTTCTTCTGAAACGTCGCATGCGTCGAGGCGGCCGACCCGCCGATCTTGGCTTCCTTGTCTTCGGATTTCGGCTCGTAGCGGAGCATCAGCGCGATTTTGCCGGTCACGTCGAAGCCGTCGTAGTCGGTGTAGCCATCATCCACGGCGTCGATGCCATAGCCGACAAACGCGATCGGCGCGTCGTTGAGCGTGCCGGCGGGCGACTGCGACATAGGCGTCCAGTCGGTCTCGGCGACCCAGCTTTTCTCGACACCGCTGATCGAGAATTCTGCCTGCGTGGCATCGAAGCGTTTCTCTCGCCGCAATTCGAACGATTGAAAATACGACTCATCCTCGCCCAGCGGCTTCAGCCCGAGCTTGGCGAAGTGATTCGCGATGTACACCTCGGCCTTGGCCATCCCCTCGCTGCCGGGTCGGCGACCGCGCAGGCTGTCGCCCGCGAGATAGCGGATGTGCTCGATGTACTGCTCGGCCGTGAACGCAGAAGCGCCGGTGGCAACATTGCCCGACTCAGCGAACCCCACAGAACCGCACAACAGAACGGGCGCGACGAGAACGAGCCGGCGAAGCAGCGATCGGATAGTCATGCGATCCTCGATGATTCCTGAATGGCGATTGGTTGTTTCGGATGCGGCATTGTACGGACAGTTGGCGGCCAGTTCACCGGTCGAAATGCGGATTGCGGCAGGTTGACCTCTGATAACCACGTCTCGGTGGGTGTTCCCGGTGCGGCGCGTGCGTATCGGTCGATTCGTCGGCGGCATCGACGATTCAGTGGCGTCGTTTCCCCCCTCATTCGACCGCAGTTACCATGCCCCGCTATGAGCGACACAAACGAACTCTTCGCAGTCACCCAATGGCTCAGCCAGTCGCACCGCCCCCTCCTGCTTTCCCACGCCCGCCCCGACGGCGACGCGCTCGGCAGCCTCGCTGCCATGGCGCTCGCCTTGAAAGCGATGGGCAAAGAACCGACCGTTGCACTCTTCGATGCGTTCCCGCCGCGCTACGGCATGCTGCGCGACGCGATCACCTGGCACAGTTGGGAAGAGTCGCGCGAGGTGCTCGCCGAGTCGTGCGACGGCGTGATCATTGTCGACACGTGCGCCCTCGCCCAAGTCGATCCGGCGCTCGACTTCTTGCGCCGCGCGCCGCGCATGCTGGTCATCGATCATCACGTCACACGCGACCCGCTCGCCACGCGCGACGGCGACTTGCGGCTCATCGACGAAACCGCCGCAGCCGCGTGCGTATTGATCGCCGAGTGGGTGTTCGCCGCGGGAGTCGAGTTGAGCAAGCCGCTCGCCGAGGCGCTCTTCATCGGCATCGGCACCGATTGCGGCTGGTTCAAATACTCGAACACCGACGCCCGCACGCTGCGAATCGCGGCCCGGCTGGTCGAGGCGGGTGTCGAACCCGCGAAGCTTTTCAACGCGATTTATCAGCAGGAGCCGATCGGCAAACTGCGGCTCATCGCCCGTCTGCTCACCGGGATTCAGTTGCGGGCCGATGGACGGTTGGCGGTGCTGACGCTGCGGCCCGCGGATTTCGAAGCGGCAGGCGCGGACAAATCGATGACTGAGGATTTGGTCAACGAGGTCGGGCGACTGGCCGGCGTTGAATGCACGCTGCTCTTCACCGAAGAACCTGACGGCGTCGTGCGGGTGAATCTGCGAAGCAAGGAGCGGCTCGACGTGGCCGAGGTCGCGCGGCGCTACGGCGGCGGCGGGCACGCGCGGGCGGCGGGATGTCGGCTGCGCGGCGAATGGGATCGCGTGGTGTCGGCGTTCGTGAATGAGATTGAGGAGGCGGTGTAGATCGGGTTGCCGGCGCGCGCTCAGGCGAGGACGTCGAGTTGTGTACCCTCGCCGTTGACACCCTCGGCGAGCTGCGTGGCCTGATCAAGTGCGCCTTGCAGCAGATTCGCGACGCTCTTTTGCTGATCGTTGGCCAGCTTGAGCATCTTGATGCCGATCGCATCGGCGACGCGCGACTGGCTGACCGAAGTCGAATAGGCGGCGATGGAGGCGACGTCGCTCATGGAGAAGCTCCGGGCCGACGCGGGTCGGCTGCTTCAATTATCGAATATTCTGGAGCGCCGATCGCGTAAGCAGCGCCGCCTTACCCGCAAAAATCGTGCGGCCGATAAACTGAGATCCATAACCTGCGGCGTGAAGACGAATCGAGCCGGGTTGGTGACGAACCTCTGATGCGCAATAATGACACGCCGCAATTGGTCATCCTCGCCGGACCGAACGGCAGCGGGAAGTCGACATCTGCTCCGGCGCTACTTCAGGGCGTGCTGAAGATCGGGCTTTTCGTGAACGCAGACACGATTGCCCGCGGACTTGCCGCATTCGACCCGCAAGACGCGGCGATGCTCGCGGCGAGACTGATGATTGATCGAATGGACCAACTCGCGAATCGCCGTGTGAATTTCGCGATTGAGACGACGTTGTCGGGTCGAACACTTGCGGCGTGGATCAGCAGGCTACAGCGAGAATTTGGATATGAATCTCACCTGATCTACCTGTGGGTTACCAATCCGAACATTGCGGTCGCACGGGTGAACGACCGCGCCAGGCTTGGCGGGCATTCGATTCCAGAAGACACGATTCGCCGACGGTACAAGCTCAGCGCTCGAAACCTCATCCATCTGTATTTGCCAAAGTTGGCGAGTTGGCGCGTGTACAATAACGATGGCTCGTCTGGTCCGCGTCTGATCGCTGTCGGGCAGGCGCATGAGCCGACCAAGATCTGCGACGCAGGTGAGTGGCAGAAGCTAGGGGATCTCGCGGGTGATACCGAATCCAACTGAGAGTCCTGATATCGCCGCATGCCTCCAAAAAGACGGCTTGATCCTGGAGGCCCTGCGGCGCGGCACGCGCGAGGCGCTGCGGGCCAACAAGCTGGCAGGAAATCCCGTGTCCGTCTGGAGAGATGGCCGCGTGGTGATGATTCCAGCCGAAGACATCGACATCGACGGCCCGCTTCGCGACTTGGAATAGTCTCCGCAGACGATCATGAACGATTGAGGCACACTCGATGACATTCGCCGAGCGAGAAAACCGCAAACGATACGCGGTTCTGAACCCGGATGTGCTCGCCGGAATCGCAGATGACATGCTCGTTCAGGCAATCATCGATCACATCCAGGACGTGCGGCTCACAGGGCTGGAGCGCGGCTGCGCGGAAGAGTACGCCCGCGTCGAGGCGCTCCCGGCAAACCTGCGACCATTCATTACGACCCAAATGCTCGACGCGGAAGTGAAGAACGGCGGTTTCGTGCAGTGGTTCTGGAATTCGTCGGGCCAATTCGCGCCGCTCGTGCCGGAAGACCTGCGCCGCATCGGCGCGGACACCCATGCGGCCATAGTCGCCCGCGCGGTCGCGATTCACGCAGATGAGAAAGCCGCATTCGATTCGGCGCAGAATTCGTGGACGCCGAGCAAGGCGTTCAGCCAACTCGCGAAAACGTCGAAGCTCGCCGCGCTTGACGACGAGTACTACGCCATCCAGGTTGAACTCCACACGTTGATCGCGGTCTACGCCCGCCGGATAGCGCCGACGATTCACAGTCCGTGATCGACGCGACGAGTTATCGCCTCACGCGTGGAATGATCGCACGCGTACAAACAGCACCGCGCCGTACCGGTTTGATCAACGATCCTCTGTCGTTTGTCCGCGTTCCGGTCGTCTTTACCGCCGCGATGCCGCATTCTCGCGATGCCACTCGCAATGAAAAATGCAGCGACACTTGCCCGTGTGTACCAGCTTCGCACACAAAACTTCACCCGCGCCAGGCACGGCGGCGTATGTCGCTGACGCGAGCAACATGCCGGCGAGCGGGGCCGTGAAGTAAACCCAGATCGCGCGCCACTGCCGCGCGACGACTGCCGACGCGAACGAGCGGGCCGGGTTCATGCTCATGCCGGAAAGCGGCGCTTCGAAGAATATGTACAGCGCGACAAGCACGCCGGCGCAAATGCCCGTATACGCGGCGAGTGGCGGCGAATTGCTGACGAGCAACACCATCAGCATCATGCCGTACGCGATCGCGACTTCGGCCAGCCACGCCACGCTGACGCCGCGCGAGCCGGGCAGCGTGACGACATGGTTGACCGCCGCGTGCCGCAGTGCGCCGCCGATGAATGTTCGCGCGAGCATGACGCCGATCGCGCCGCCGCTAAATTGTGCGAGCACATAGAACACCGCATCGATTGCTGCGACTTTGCCGCGCAGAGCGAACGTGATGGTCGTGGCCGGGTTCATGTGCGCGCCAGACTGCAAGCCCCACGGCGAGTAGATCAGCGTGATCGCGGTCATGCCCATCGCGATGCCCATCAGCGCGCGGCGCGAAGTCGCGCTCGTGACGCGGCGAACGATCGGCGATGCGGGGTGACCAAGCAACGTGCCGAAGCTGCACGCCGACAGCATGAAACAGCCGAGCAGTGCGGCTTCCATGGCGTACTCGGGCCAGTGATCGAAGAGTGTGGCGAAGAGTGTACTCATTGGTTAAGCACCTGTTGGCGGACCGTGCGGGCGAGTTCGCGCAGTCGAACCCGGAGCGCGAGCGACGGGGTAGCACGCGGCGTGCAGCGGTTCTCGCTATTCGGTTGTCGCCGAGCGAGCACGTTACCCCGCTCGCTCGCGCTCGGGGTTCGGATGGACGGCGCACGCTGCGCGTGCTTTCACTCGCTTGCGCGTCGCGTTCGGATGCGCCAGCGCTCGCACTGCCTGAGATCGCGCGCTCATCGCGTCCGCACGCTACTTCCTCGCTTGCGTTTCGGGCTCGGATTGTCGGCCGCATCCTCGCGCGGGGCCGTTGGCGGCGGAGAATCGGCGAGCACGACGCGCTCAAGCCGCAGTAACTCACCGATCGACCACGCTTGAAACGGACACCCGCCGGGAGCGTGCGGCTCGGCAGCGTCGGCAATCTCGCTGATGTGGCCGAGGCCCGCGGTATTCAAATGCTCGCGCAGCGGAGCGACAAACTTCGCGTATGCCTCGCGTTTCACGTCGCGCCCGCCGCCGCGAACGCGCACCCACGCCTCAACGAACGGCCCGATCAGCCACGGCCAGACCGTTCCCTGGTGATACGCGCCATCGCGCTGCCGCACGTCGCCGCGATAGTGCGGCACATAGGCCGGATCGTCGGGTGCGAGCGATCGCAGGCCGAGCGGCGTCCAGAGCCTGGCTTCGACCGCGTCGACGATCTGCCGCGCGCGAGTGTCGTCGAACAACGCAATCGGCAAGCCGCCGATGGCGAAAATCTGATTGGGCCGAAACGCCGGATCAGCCTTGCCGGCGCGATGATCGACGTCGATCACGTCGTACAGGCAGCCGCGCTCGGCGCTCCAGAATCGCCTGCGAAACGCATCGCGGCCGCGAACGAATAGCTCGGTCCAGCGATCATCCAGCGACCGCGCCGCCCACAGCGCGCTCAGCCAAAGTGCCTGCACCTCGACCGGCTTGCCGATTCGCGGCGTGACGACCCAGTCGCCGACTTTCGCATCCATCCAGGTGAGCTGCACGCCCGGCTCGCCGGCCGCGAGCAAACCGTCATCGTCGCAGCGTATGTCGAAGCGCGTGCCGCGCTCATAGCCCGCGACAATCTCGCGCACAGCAGTTTCAAGCCGGCGGCGGTCGGCGACGGCGATGCGGGTCTTGCCCGCGTCCGCCGCGGCGAGGAATTCGCTGACGGCGATGACGTACCAGAGCGATGCATCGACCGAGTTGTATTCGGGTTGCTCGCCGCTGTCGGGGAATCGGTTGGGCAACATGCCCTCGGAAACCGCGCCGGACCATTCGAGCAGGATGTCGCGAGCGTCGTCAAACCGTCCGGTCGCGAGGCAGAGGCCGCGCAGGGCGATGAACGTATCGCGGCCCCAATCGGTGAACCACGGATAGCCGGCGACGATGGTCTTGCCTTCGCGGCGCTTCACCAGATACCCATCAGCGGCGCGATCGATGGGGGTTGCGAATGCACTGCGACGCTCGAGTTCGGACGTTCGAAGTTCATCGAAACTCGGGACGGTTGTTGTGCTAAGAGCTTCCGGCCCGTTCGGTGAGCGATGGGCGTCCAGCCCGTTCCGTGTGCTATGGGCTTCCAGCCCGTTCTGGTGTACTGCGGGCTTCCAGCCCGCGCACAGCACCCACTCCGCCGCTCGCTCACTCAAATCAAATCGCAGCACACCCGGCGACGCGAGATCTTCCACGCAATCCAGTCCGCGCCGCTGCTCGTCGTCATACAGGAACCCGCGATACCAGTGCGGCTCATGTCGATATTCGCCGTTACAGCGGCTGCGAAATTCGGGCACGCCGTCATACGTTTGCCAGACGAGTTCGTCGCCATCTGCGCGCGGTTCAAAGCGCATCGCACCGTTTTCGTGTTGCATGCTGTGATAATCGCGACCCGACAGAAACGGGCGCACGTGCAGCGTCACGCCGCCGTGCGGCGATAGCAATCGCCAGCGCAGCGCGACGATCGGCGAGCCGTGGACGGCAAACAGCTCGTGCTCGATGCTCGTGTCGTCGGGCAGCGTGTATCGCCACGTCGGCCACGGCTCCGATTCGAACGATTCGATCGTCGCGGGTCGATCCGGTGCGATAACGCCGGGCGTGTACTTCTGCGCGGTCAGGTAGTGCGCGCCGCTCGGCGTCTCGACCCACGCGTCAAAGCCGTTGACGAGCATCAGCCGCCCGGTCGGCGGGTTCGTCGCCGTTAGCAGCAATCCGTGATAACGGCGCATGCGCACGCTGCCGACCGTGCCCATCGCAAAGCCGCCCAGGCCGTCAGGTTCGAGCCACTCGGCTAACGCGTCGATTCGGACTTGTTTCATGAGCCTTCTTCATTAGTTTCGGCGTCGAGCACCCCAATGCTCGCACGAGTACGTTGCATGTTTGATGCCCCTCGAGCAGCAACGTTTCTCTACAGAGCCGCGATTACGTTCCGTGTAGCAGCCTGGCATGACGGGTGTTCCGATTCACCGGGTAACGCCCGCTCTGTCCCGACATCCAAGCAGATACAACGCACACGCCGAAAAATGGCGCGAGGAGCACCCATGCCACATAACGAAGAACAGCAACGAGTAGCATCGATGACCAGCGGCGACGGCGCGTGGCGCGAATGGGGGCCCTATCTCAGCGAGCGGCAGTGGGGAACCGTGCGCGAGGATTACAGCCCGCACGGAAATGCGTGGGACTATTTTCCGCATGATCACGCCCGCAGCCGTGCGTATCGCTGGGGTGAGGACGGCATCGCAGGCGTGAGCGACGACCAGCAGCGGCTTTGCCTGTCGCTGGCGCTGTGGAATGGCCGCGACCAGATCCTGAAAGAACGGCTCTTCGGCCTGACTAACAGCGAGGGCAATCACGGCGAGGACGTGAAGGAGCTGTACTACTACCTCGACGCGACGCCGACGCATTCGTATTTGAAGATGCTCTACAAGTACCCGCAGGCGGAGTTTCCGTACGCGCGGCTGGTCGATGAGAACCGCAGCCGGGGCAAGGACCAGCCCGAGTTCGAGTTGCTCGACACCGGCATACTGGATGACGACCGCTACTTCGACGTGTTTGTTGAATATGCCAAGGCCGACGAGCGCGACTTGCTGATGCTCATCACGGTTCACAATCGTGGACCGGAGGATGCGCCGCTGCATGTGTTGCCGCAGGTGTGTTTTCGCAATACGTGGTCGTGGGCAGACGGCGCGACGCGGCCGCGGATCGAACAAGTCGGTTGGGCATCACCCAACAGTTCTCCCGCCGAAGGAATCGTTGCCAATCAACCGACGCATGGTGGGCAATGCCCACCCTACGTGGTCGCGACGCACGCGCAACTCGGGCAGTATCGCATCGACGCCGACGGCGATTGCGAATGGCTGCTGTGCGAAAACGAGACCAACACGCGCCGCCTCTTCGGCAACGATAGCGGCACGCCTTACGCGAAAGACGCGTTTCACGAGCGTGTGATTCACGACCACGCCGAAGCCGTGAACCCGGACAAAGTCGGCACCAAAGCCGCCGCATGGTTCAAATTGAACGTTCCCGCGCGCGGCTCGGCACAGGTACGCATCCGTCTAACTCCGTCGAACGTGCAAGCGGTCGCCGTCGGAGCGCAATCCAAAGTCCAATCCCGGCGCGCCGGGACAAAATCCAAAATCGCCTCGCCCTTCGCCGACTTCGATGCGATCTTCGAAACTCGCCGCCGCGAAGCCGACGCCTTCTACGCCGACATCCAGCGTGACATTGCGGACGCCGACGCTCGTCTCGTGCAGCGCCAGGCCTTCGCCGGCATGATCTGGAACAAGCAGTTTTTCTATTACGACGTGCCGCAGTGGATCGCCGGCGATGCGGGCCAGCCCCCGCCGCCGCGCGAGCGCCGCCACGGTCGCAACCGCGAGTGGTCACACCTCAACAACGCCGACATCATCAGTATGCCGGACAAGTGGGAATACCCGTGGTACGCCGCGTGGGATCTGGCGTTTCACATGATTCCGCTGGCGATGATCGACGCCACGTTCGCCAAGGATCAACTCGTGCTGCTGACGCGTGAGTGGTACATGCACCCGAACGGCCAACTGCCCGCGTACGAATGGGCTTTCGGCGACGTGAATCCGCCGGTGCATGCTTGGGCGACGTGGCGTGTGTTCGAGATGGATCGCGCGCAGCGCCGCGCGGCGGGCGACAGCGAATACGCCGGCGATCTTGCGTTTCTCGAACGCGTCTATCACAAGCTGATGCTCAATTTCACCTGGTGGGTGAATCGCAAGGACGCACAGGGCCGCAACATTTTCCAAGGAGGCTTTCTCGGCCTCGACAACATCGGCGTATTCGATCGCAGCGCGCCGCTGCCCACCGGCGGGTTCATCAACCAGGCCGACGGGACGAGCTGGATGGCGATGTATTGCCTGAACCTGATGCGCATCGCGCTCGAGCTCGCACAGCACAACCGCGTGTATGAGGACATCGCAACCAAGTTTTTCGAGCATTTTTTGCATATCGCCGAGGCGATGAATGGGATTGGGGCAGCGACGGAGCGACTGAGCGACGAAGCGACGAAGGGGTACACGGGCGTTCACTCCTCGGCGGACGCGTGCGATGGCGTGGCGCTTTGGTGCGATGAGGATCAGTTTTTCTATGACGTGCTGAACATGCCCGATGGGCGCGTCGTGCCGATGAAGGTGCGCTCGATGGTCGGGCTGATTCCGCTGTTCGCGGTCGAGACGTTGGAGCCGGAGTTGCTCGATCGCGTGCCGGAGTTCAAGAAACGGCTCGAGTGGTTCCTCAACTATCGGCCCGATCTGGCAGCGCTAGTCTCGCATTGGGACGTTCCCGGCATGGGCCAGCGACGGCTGCTCTCGCTGTTGCGCGGGCATCGTATGAAAGCCCTGCTGCGGCGAATGCTCGACGAGACCGAGTTTCTCTCCGACTACGGCGTGCGGGCACTTTCGCGCGTACACGCCGATCAGCCATACGTGTTTCCGCTCGACGGACACATGATGACGGTGCGATATCAGCCGGCGGAGTCCGACAGCGGCGCGTTCGGCGGAAACTCGAATTGGCGCGGGCCGATCTGGTTCCCGGTGAACTATCTGCTGATCGAGTCGCTGCGAAAGTTCCACGGCTATTACGGCGACGAGTTCAAAGTCGAGTGCCCGACGGGGTCCGGGCGCTTTTGCACGATCGCGGAAGTTGCCGACGAGCTGTCG
The DNA here is from genome assembly GCA_046155505.1 of Phycisphaerae bacterium. Classification (GTDB taxonomy): domain Bacteria; phylum Planctomycetota; class Phycisphaerae; order UBA1845; family Fen-1342; genus JBJXFK01. The sequence goes on along the minus strand of JBJXFK010000091.1, from coordinate 6,987 downwards.
CGCCGCCTCACGCGAATTTTTCTTCGTGACGCAACCGGACACCGCCCGGTCTTCGGTGCTCCGGAGCAATCCAAAACCCAATCCCGGCGCGCCGGGACAAAATCCAAAATCGCAACCGATCCGCATTTTCGCGACTACCCGCTCTTTCACGAGTATTTCGACGGCGACACAGGCCGCGGCGTCGGCGCATCGCACCAATGCGGGTGGACGGGGCTGGTGGCCAAGCTGCTCGCGCCACGCTCAGAGGAGGCAGGTCCAGTCGAATCCGAGTCCGACGCGCGAGCAGAACACTCGAATCAATCGGGCTCTCCGGCGCAGTCGGCCGTTCGACCAGAGTCGCCGAACCTGACTCGCACGCACACCGCAGCGGTTCCCATCGCAGGCGGCCCTTGAGTTCAGACGCGCGCGACAGAACCCGTGTTGGGCTATGTCAAAATGCAATCTTGAAATAGCCCATCAAGCTGATATGATCAGCGCCGATGATCAAACGCGATCTATTTGAACGACTACGAAGTGTCGCGGCGCGCTCGCCGTCGGTTACGTTGACCGGACCGCGCCAGAGCGGAAAATCGACGCTGTGCAAGCAGTGCTTCCCGAAGCACGACTACTGCAACTTCGAGGCACCGGACGTTCGCGCTTTCGCCGCCGACGATCCGCGTGCGTTTCTCGGACAATTCAAGCGTGGAGCAATTCTCGATGAGATTCAACGAACGCCACATCTGCCCTCGTACCTGCAGGAGTTGATCGATCGTGATCCTTCGCCGGGGCGGTGGATTCTGACCGGTTCGCAGAACCTCGCCCTGAGTGACTCTGTGAGCCAATCGCTTGCTGGGCGCACCGCCGTGATGCACCTGCTGCCGCTGGCGCGATCCGAAGCGCGGCGTTTCGAGTCGTTTCCAACCTCGTTGGACAATACGCTGCTCACGGGCGGTTATCCACGCATTTTCAACGAGGGGCTGGCCGCCGCGGATTGGATTTCATCGTATGTCGCGACGTATGTCGAACGCGATGTGCGGTCGATCTCAAACATCGGCGACCTGGGCACGTTTCAACGATTTCTCGGACTGTGCGCCGGGCGTTCGGCTCAGTTACTCAATCTCTCATCCATCGCGACGGATTGCGGAATTTCGCAGCCTACGGCAAAGGCCTGGCTTTCCGTGCTCGAAGCCAGCTTCCTGATCGTTCGCCTCCCGGCGTTCCATGCGAACATAAGCAAGCGGCTGGTGAAGATGGCCAAGTTGCACTTTCTCGATTCCGGCCTGCACTGCTGGCTGCTCGGAATTCGCAACGCGAAGCAACTCGCGCGGCATCCGCTCCGCGGCGCGATCTTCGAGTCATGGGTTGTTTCCGAGATCATCAAGCATCGCATCAATCGGGGCGAAAGCGGCGGAGTCTGGCATTGGCGTGATCAACACGGCGTCGAGGCCGATCTGCTGGTCGAGCGAGACGGCGAGATCGCGGCAATTGTTGAAGCCAAGGCCGGCCAGACGGTCGCGTCAGATGCGTTTGCGGGCCTGCGGCGCATCAGGCCCATCATCGACCCGAAACGCGAAGTGCGCTCGGTGCTGGTCTACGCCGGCAGCGACGCGCAAAATCGCAGCGATGTTTCGGTCGTGCCTTGGGACGAATTGGATCGGCAGGAGTGGGCGTAGTCCCAATGGTGGCCGCGCTGTTTGCGGAGCTTGATCAATCGCTCGGGGCTGTGTCGATCCTCACGTAATCGCCCGCGGGTGACACGGACGCATTGCCTGGTCGATACGCATGAAGCACCGCGCCGGCCTCTACCACTCCGCGCACCTCGATCGCCGCGATTGTCGGTTCGCGCTGACCGATTTCGCGCAAAGCGTCGAGAAACTTCGCCCACCAATCGCGTGACCAGGTGGGCAACGAACAGCCTGGTGCGGCGCAGCAGTATCGCTCGCCAGTTCGGAATCGAAGTTCGACTGCGCATTGCGTTCCGTCGGGCGATGCCTCCATGACTGTTACGACAGGAACGCTGAGCTGCATTGGCGATCGTCCGAGCAGCCGGTCGAACGCGCGTTGTAGCTCGTCGACCAATTGTTCGACCGGCGGACGGTTAGGTTGTACGTTCGACTCGTTCTGTTCTGGCATCGCGATCATGCTAGCTGAGAGGCCACCGGCCGGTCCACGGCCGGTCGCCGCAGTCCAAAATCCAAAATCGCAACCGATCCGCATTTTCGCGACTACCCGTTCTTTCACGAATACGTCGACGGCGACACAGGCTGCGGCGTCGGCGCGTCGCACCAATGCGGGTGGACGGGGCTCGTCGCGGAATTGCTGGAGCGGTGCTATGAGGAAACGGCCTCAGTCGAATCAGAGCCCGTCTCGCGAGCGAGGGATTCGCGCTCACAGCCGGGACGACAGACGCCGCCTCGCGACCGCACCGCGGCGGGTCACGCCACGGTTGCGAGGTGAGCCTCACCGACGCGAGTCCGGCGTATCTGTGGACGCTGCCGCGAGGGATGGTCGAGCGCAGCAATTACTCGGTCGTGAACTCACTCGACGAAAGCGTCTGGTTGCCGCTTTCCTCGATCGCCAGCACTTCCCATTTGTACGCTGTACTGGCTTCGAGAATCTCGACCGGCACGGTCACGCTCGTCACGGTCGCCGGAACGTAGATGCTGAGACCGATCTTGCCGATGGCGTGCGCGTGCGGCACGTCATCCTTTTCGACGATCAATTGATAGCGAATGATCGTGACTGGTTCGCCGATGATCGTCTGGGTCACTGGGCTCCAGCTCATGACCAAGTTGTTCCGCGCGACCGTCGCCGCCGGCGGTGGCGTAAGCAGGACCGGGCCGGCCGGGATGCTGTGGGTGAGCAGCGCCGTGCCGAGCGTGCATTCGCCGTCGGGGGTTGGACCCGAGATCGTGTATTCGCCTTCCGGCAGGAGCGCCAGCACATCCGCGAGCGGCACATCGGCATTCGCCGGTTCGACGGTCTCGAAGAACAGCTCGGTCACGCCAAAGCCTTCCAGATTCCCGCGGCTCTGGAGCGTCAGCACGACGCCGTCCGGGCCGGTGACATCGAGCCGGTCCCAGCCCTCGCTGTCGATGAATCCTTGGAATCCGGTGTCCGCATCGGTGGCGTTGTGCTCGATGTTCAGCTTTGCCTCCTTCAGCGGGACCGTAGCAGCACCCGAAGCGCACGCCGTCGCCTGGTCGTCGTCTGCATTGTCGCCGAGGAACTGGCTTGTACCCGGAACCAACCCGCAGCCGAGGAGAACCAGCATGCCGGCCCCGAGCAGGAGCACGGTTGCTTGCGCGAATCGCTGATTTAGTGTCGTCCCGATCGCCATGACAGGCTCCCTGTAGAGGTCGCAACATTGTCCGGGCACGCGCGGGTGCATTCGCCGAACGCCGCCCATGATAGGGAGCGAACATGAGACGGCGATGAGAATCGAAGCGGCGGTCGGCGCGCCGTGCTGGTAGCCGGCAATCCGAGCCGCCTCAGTCGCGATCCGGTGTAACCACGCTATGCGATGAGCATCACAAGATGGCCACCGAATGCGATCGGCATCTGTTCCCAACAGCCTTTAAGAGCGGCGAGGAATTTCTGTATGACGCTAACAGCAACTCATGTAGCCATGAGCAGCACGCTCATCCGCGATCTCACGCCTGACCAACTTCCCGCCGTCGCCATGCCGACGTGCGAAACGCGCCCCATATTGAAGGGCCAGAAGGCCATCGTCACCGGTGCAAGTTCCGGCATCGGGCGCGGCATCGCCGTCGCGCTCTGCGCCGCTGGGGCCGATGTGATGATCAACTATGTCGGCGACGAGGCCGCCGCACGGGCCACGGTCGATGACGCGACGCATTGCGGCTGCGCCAATCGCGGTCGCGCCATCGCGCAGCGCGCCGACGTGTCCGACGAATCGCAAGTCGCCGAGATGTTCAAACGCGCGAAAGACGAGTTCGGCACGATTGACATTCTGGTCAACAACGCCGGCCTGCAACAAGACGCGGCGATCGAGGACATGACGCTCGCGCAGTGGAACAAGGTCATCGGCGTCAATCTGACCGGCCAGTTTCTCTGCACACGCGAAGCGATCCGCGAGTTCAAACGCCGCGGGGTGCAGCGCGACGTGTCGTGTGCCGCGGGCAAGGTCATCTGCATCAGCAGCGTACACGAGGTCATTCCGTGGGCCGGGCATGTGAATTACGCGGCGAGCAAGGGCGGCGTGTTTCAACTGATGAAGTCGGTCGCGCAGGAAGTCGCACCGTGGCGCATCCGCGTGAACAGCATCTGCCCCGGCGCGATCCGCACGCCGATCAACCGCGCCGCGTGGGAGACGCCCGCGGCCTACGCCGACCTGCTGAAGCTGATCCCCTACAAGCGCATCGGCGAGGTCGATGACATCGCGCGGCTGGCGGTGTGGCTGGCCAGCGACGCGGCGGATTACATCACGGGGGCGAGCCTGTTCGTCGACGGCGGCATGACGCTTTATCCGGGGTTTGAGGCGGGCGGCTGATCTCGCCGCGGTTTCGGATTGCCGGCGGGAGGTTGAACTTTGAACAAGGCGACGCCGTGTTGCACGCCGCGGTTGTAAGTCGTTGTCGATACGACGGCGTCCTTGTCCCGATCCGAGCGTTTTCTCATCTCGGGCGTCATCCGCGGGTCATCTTCAAATCGTATTTCGCCGATCGGCACCGCTTGACCCTTAACCTCCAAGCCGAGATGGATATGCGCCGGCAACTCCGAGTGTGGATAACCGGACGGCCGAATCGTGCGAATTTCGAGTGAGCCGTCTGCGGCCGTTCGCCCGTATCCAAACAGACGGGCATGTCGAATATCGCCGGAGTCGGCCCGGATGTGCGCGCCGCGGTCGGAATACCAACCTTTCGCGCTGGTGTGATATACATAAACCAGCGCATCCTCGACCGGCTTGTCCTGCATGTCGAGGACTTTCAGCGTGACCACCATCCGCGTCCCCGGCTCTTCCGGGCCGCAGATGGTGAGCGGCCCCGACTTTGCTTTTTTCGCAACCAGTTCGCGGAACTCGGTACGGGCGCGCAGTCCGGCGAATCGCGCTTCGCACAATACGTCGGACACACTCACGCCGCTTTGCTTCAACTCTTCTTCCGCCGCTCGCAGGAGGTCCCGCTCCGCAGGCGTGATCTCGCCGGGTGGGGGTGCCCACTGCACGAACTCTGCGTCGTCCGTTGCGCCCTGCGACGGGCGACTTTGGGCCCATGTGCTCGTCGAAAGCAGGATGAGAAAAGGGAGAGTCCAGGTGTGAGTCAACGACTTCAAAATGTTAGAATCCACGCTTTGCGGTCCTATTTTGGGTCCTGAGAAACCGGGTGACTCAAGTATGATCGACGATCAATGGGCCGAATTCACGTCAGAAAATTTTCCGGACGGCAGGTCGCATCTATGAGCGAGCCTCTGTCAAGCGTCTGCGGGAGGCAGGTCGCACCGCCGGCTGACGGTTGATGTCGCGGGTGCCACAAACCCAAAGCCACGATCGCCATTTGGTTGACTTGCGCGAAATCCATCAGTTGTGTAACGGGCTCTTTTCTGACGGCTGCTCGAGCGGCTCCACGATCCGCAGGCCCAGCTCGCTCGCGCGCTTGCGTTCTCGCTCGATTCGCGCCGCAAGGGTAATCGTCTTCAAAGCGTCGTACGCATCGCTTCGCGAACGCCGAACTTCGGTAAGCATGGATGACTCAGACTTCGTCGATGTAATACTGCAACTCCGCGGGCGACACGACGGCAAATGGTGGGCGATGCCCACCCTACGCTCTCGACCCTTATTCCCGCCTTCACCACTCGCACAGGGCAGCAACCGCCCCTACTTCAAATTCTCCGGATTCAGCCCCTTCAAATCCTCCACCACGAACTTCCCATCCTTGCGCACCAACTCGCCGTCGAAATACAACTCGCCGCCGCCGTACTCCGGCGTCTGGATCAGCACCATGTCCCAATGAATCTGGCTGCGGTTGCCGTTCTCGGTTTCCTCGTAGCACTGCCCCGGCGTGAAGTGAATGCTGCCGCAAATCTTCTCGTCGAACAGAATGTCCTTCATCGGCTTGGTGATGTACGGGTGGAATCCGATCGCGAATTCGCCGACGTAGCGTGCCCCTTCATCGGCGTCGAGCACCTCATTGAGCTTCGCCGTGTTGCTGCTCGTGGCCTCGACGATCTTGCCGTCGCGAAAGACCAGCAGAATGTCGTCATGCGTCGCGCCGCGATAAAGCGTCGGCGCGTTGTAATGAATCACGCCATTGACGCTGTTGCGAACCGGCGCGGTGAAGCACTCGCCATCGGGAATATTCCGCCGCCCCTCGCACGGCACGGCCTTGATGCCCTTGATCGAAAAGGTCAGGTCCGTGTCACGCGGGCCCTTGATCCGCACCTTGTCCGTCCGCTCCATGCGCGCCTTCAGCGGCTGCATCGCCCGGCCCATGCGGGCATAGTCCATCGTGCAAACCTGAAAATAGAAATCCTCAAACGCCTCGGTCGACATGTTGGCCATCTGGGCCATGCTCGGGCTGGGCCAGCGCAGCACGACCCACTTGGTGCTCTTTACCCGCACCTGCTGATGCACGCGCTGCCAGACGTTGCTTTCATACATGCGCTGTTTTTCGCCCGGCACATCGCTCAGTTCGCTCACATTGGGATTGCCACGAATACCGACGTAGGCCTGCACGTTTTCCATTGTGAGCCGCTCGGCGTCGGCGATCAGCTTCCAATTGCCCTCGCCGCCGCCGATCATCATCGCCCGGTTGAGCTGGTTGCTTTTGAGCCAGGCGATCGGGTGCGCCCCCGCCGCGGCGGCGACGCGCACGCACTCGGCGGTGAACTCACTTGGGATGTCAATCGCTTCGAAGAGAATTTTCTCGCCGGGCTTCACTTCGCAGGAATAGTTGACGAGCACTTCGGCGAGCTTGGTCATACGCGGGTCGAGCATAGGAACCTCCAAAGATTTGGTCATCTTATGCCGCCCGGCTGGCGGCGGCGAGC
>JBJXFK010000089.1:0-6444 GCA_046155505.1 Phycisphaerae bacterium | reverse complement strand
CGAAGTTGTGGGCCGCCTTGATCTCTTCCTGCAGGTAGACGTTTTGCTCGCGCAGCCGCGAACGCTCCTGCTCGATCAGCACCTTTTCGGTGATGTCGATGAACATCGTGCGCGTGTATTGCCCGCTGGGATCGGGTCGCGACCACCACTGAATCCAGAGCGGCTTGCCGTCGTCGCGCCGACGCAGTTCCAGCACGACGCCGCCCGTGTCGACGCCGCGCGAAACCGAGTCGAACGCCTCGCGCAGCCGGCGCTGGTTCTCGGGATTGTCGACCACGAACGCGCGGCCGTACGTCCCTTCGACCTGCTCCGGCGTGATGCCCAGCGCACGCAGCGCGGCCCGATTCGCACGGATGAAGCGTGTGTCCAATCCTTCCTGCACATAAGCGATGGGCGATTCATCGAATAAGTCGCGGAATCGCTCCTCACTGTCGTGCAGCATGCGTTCCATACGCAGCCGCAGAAGCTCCGCCGCCGCCCGCGCGGCGAAGATGCGAAACACCGACTCGCGTTGCGGCGCGATCGGCATGGCGCGATCGTCGAACACAGCCAGATGACCGAGCGTCGCGCCCGAATCAGCGCAGAGCGGCACGCCGAGAAAGCCCTCGATCGAGAGCCGCGCGAGCGCGGCATCGCTCGGGAAGCGCGCGCTCACGCCGCCCGCATAATGACACAACCCGCCCGCGACCACTTCCTCGCACGGCGTGCCGCGCAAGTCCCATTCAAAATTGAGCGCGATCGCGCCGTCTTTCCAATAGGCCAATGTCCGCGCCTTGGACGCCCCGAGGAACTCGGCCACGAAGGCGTACTTGGCTTCGAGTGCGGCGGCCAAATGCTGAACGAGCGTCTGGAAAAACGCCTCGCCCACAGCCGCGGCTGTGCCTTCAACGATGGCGCGCAAGACGGCGTCGTTGGTAATCGAACCGAGCTGGACGGACGGCGATGCCACGGCGGCATTCTATCACGGCAGCGCCGGCGGGCACTCGCCGGACATGTCGCACGCGAAGTGCACGCCGGGGCGAGCACTTGCAAAACTCTGCGAAAGCCGCGTTCGCCGCTGGCCGTGCCTCGCGCCGCGCGGGTATGCTATCGCCGCAATTGGCGCTGGCTGCGGGGTTCGCGTTGACAAGTCGCTGTACTACTCGGCATCGTGCCGAAACCTCGCCGCAAGCGCCGCGTCGCCCGATTCCGCGTATCAATCGAACGGATCAATCGCATGCAACATCCTCACACCAATCGACCAGACCCGACGGACTCGCGAACATGGCTCGGCCATCCGGTCGGTCTGTTTCTGCTCTTCGGCGTCGAAATGTGGGAACGATTCAGCTATTACGGCATGCGCGCGTTGCTCGTGCTCTATCTGGTTTGCGTCTTCGCCGCCAAGCAGCTTCCGACCGGCGTGTACTCAAACTCGCTGGAAATTCGCGAGGTCTATAAGGTCGAGGGGGCGGGCGACGATCGCGAAGAAGTCCACGCGCGGCAACTGATCGTCGCCGTCGGAGCGCCCGCACCGAGCGACGCCGCCCCCACCGCCTCGCGCCCCGCCGGCGGAAGCCTGAAAATCGAGCGACTTCGCGAAGTCGCGCCAGCGACCGCGTCCGCGGAAGGAAAGCCAACCTGGGAGGTGGACGCCGCGGATATCGGCGGATCGCTCGTGTTCAGCGGTCAGCCCGGCGAGGACTTTGACAAACCCGAGGCACGCTTTCGCATCACCAATCCCACCGACGAACTCATCACCGTTCGCATTCAGCTAAAGCCCGATCCGCAGCACAAGCACACCTATTTCACGATGAACGATTCGCCGACGCTTGTCTCGGCCGACATCAAACCCGACAGCGAACTCGCCAAGGACGCAACCGCCAAGCCGTTCGAGCTGCGCATCGCGATCAACAACCACGACTCCGGCCGCAACTGGTCCAAGAGCGACGCCAGCCAGCTCTACGGCTGGTACACCGGCCTCGCGTATCTGTTCCCGATCCTCGGCGGCATCATCGCCGACAAACTCATCGGCACTCATCGTTCGATGCTCGTCGGCGGCGTGCTCATCAGCCTCGGCCACATCATTCTCGGCGTCAGCGGCATGGAAGGCCTGGCCCACAGCCAGCTCGGCATGAGCACGTTTATCTTCGGGCTGGCCGTGATCGTCCTTGGCACAGGCCACTTCAAGCCGACGGTGTCGGTCATGGTCGGACAGCTCTATCCGCCGGGCGACGCGCGACGTGATGGCGCGTTCACCATCTTCTACATGGGTATCAACCTAGGCGCGTTCCTGTGCGCGTTCGTGTGCGGCACGCTCGGCGAGCAGGTCGGCTGGCATTATGGCTTCGGAGCCGCGGCGGTCGGCATGTTGCTCGGATTGTTTATGTACATCCTCGGCCGCCCCTCGCTGCTCGGCGGCATCGGCGAAGCGCCCGTGCCGGGAGCCCACGGCAAGTCGTTCGGCTTTTTGTTTCTGGCCATCATCCTTGCGGCCTCGTTTGCGGCGCTTTATCACTTTGGCGCGATGACCGCGCTGCAGTCGGCGGTGGACACGCTCGGCAAGAACCAACTGCTCAGTTTGGTGATCATCACCGTCATGTTGGGTGGCATTCTCGCCTGGGTCATTTGGTTCGTCCTGGAAAACGAGGAAGAGGACCGCGGGCCGGTCATCTCGATCTTCCTGTTCATGTTCTTCAACGCGTTTTTCTGGATCGCGTTCGAGCAGGCCGGCTCGTCGCTCAACGTTTTTACCGAGACCAATACCGACCGCATGATCGGCAGCTTCGAAGTGCCCGCGACTTGGTTCCAATCCGTCAACGCAGGTTTGATCTTCATGCTCGCCCCGCTGTTCGCCTGGATTTGGGTCACGCTGGGCAAGCGCGGCATGAACCCGAGCCAGCCGATGAAGATCGCCCTCGGCCTGATCTTCCTCGGCATCGGCTACATCTTCATGGTGGTCGCCGGTCAGCTCACCATCGGCGGCGCGGCGAAGGCCAGCATGTTCTTCATCCTCGCGACCTACTTCTGGCACACGGTCGGCGAACTGTGCCTCTCGCCCACGGGATTGTCATACGTCACCAAGGCCGCACCGGCACGGTTCGTGTCGCTGTTGATGGGCATCTGGTTTGTGTCGAGCTTTATCGCCAACCTCGGCGGCGGCATCATCGCCAGCTATGTCGAGGAGATTGAGAAAGGCAATTGGCAGCCGTTGCCGATGAAATTCGGCGGCCAAGCCGACTTCTTTGCGATCTTTGTCGTGACCTCGATCGGCGCCGGCGTGGTGGTACTGGTCATGACGCCGCTGCTGAAAAAGCTGACACACGGGCGTGGGTGATTGGCGGGAAACGGGGAGCGGGAATCGGGTGACGGGAAACGGGTGACGGGAAACGGGAAACGGGAAACGGGAAACAAGAATCGGTCCGCGCGCTCTTCACCGTTTCCTGTTTCCCGTTCCCCGTTTCCTCTTTCCTGAACCCCGAACCCCGAACCCTGAGCACTGCCCCTACCCCTTGGTTATCCGAACGCGCCGCACACACCATCTCGGGGTCTTTTTTTCTGAAAAGTGAAAATTTTCTTGCAACCACCGGAAACCGCGCGCATATTTAGTGTGTCAGTGACAAGGCCGATTCGGTTCGCCCATACTACGGGCGGGCGACTGTTGCGGCGGCGGAGCTGACCGAGCGATGTGCTTCGGCACGTCGGGCGTTGTGACCGTCGAAGACGTTCGATGGCCGGGATCCAGCCCGCGGCACCGCTTAGCGGCGATGACCTCGGGGAGTTGGCCCGCGAAAGGGAGGTGATCCGTGTCTGATAGTAGTTTAGGTCTGCTGCTGTAGACGCAGCGAACGTAGGCTGCACCGGCAGCAAACTCAATCTTCGAACCCGCCGATTCGCTTCACTGCGATCGGCGGGTTCGACTATTTCCGGCGGGTTTCCAGCGGCTTGAAGGGCCGTCGCCAACGGCTGCTTCTTTCGGAGAGCTGCTTCTTCGGGAGCACCGCCGCGCTCCACAGCTCTTTCGATGCAGACGCATGCCAACGCGAACGGCCGTCGGCAGGGCGGCCAATTGTGTGCAGCTGCCGCCCGCGGCTGTCTTCTTTCGGGCGGCGACGACGATCGCTTGCTTCTTTTGGTGACCACGTTACGCCACTCGCTCGCGCTCGGGGTTCGGTTGGTCGCCCTACCTCGCCCGCGCGTGGTTCGATTGGTCCGCGGAACGGGCGGCGAGCAAACGCGTAGCGCGGGCATCGCCCAGCAGGTGTAGCCGACCGCAACGCTGCCGCCGCCGGCCGATGGGAACTTGGCGATAGAATCTGGCTTCTAGTGCTCAGGGTTCGGGGTTCGGGGGCCAGCGTTTAGCGGCTAGTGCCTAGTGCCTAGCGTCTACTGCGTCCGAGGGGCGTTTATGCGGCGATCGGCAGCAAGTGTGATTCTTCTGACGGTGATCGCCATCACGGTCGTGGGCTTGGTTGGCGCAGGGCTTTGGCTCGGCGCGGCGACGCCGAAGAGTGGTGGAGGGACTGCTGCCGAGGCTCGCGTCAACGTCGTGATCTATTTGATCGATACGCTCCGCGCCGATCGCGTCGGGGCGTACGGATATGCGAAAGGTAAGACGCCGAACATTGACGCACTCGCGAAAGAGAGCGTGCTCTTTGAGCGGCATAGCTCGGCCGCGCCGTGGACGTTGCCGTCGATCAGCACGTTGCAGACTTCGCTGCTGCCTTGCGAGCACAGCGTGCTGGTGGATGGGCAGCGGATTTCGAGTGGCGTGCAGACACTGGCCGAGCGAATGAGCGCGCTGGGCATGAAGACCGGGGCGTTTTTCTCGAATCCATACGCCGGCGCGACGAGCGGGCTGCATCGCGGCTATGAAGTGTCGACTTTCATGCGCAGTCGCGATGCGTTCAATCTCGGTGCGTGGTTCGACGAGGCGAAGGGCAAGCCGTTTTATCTCTACGCACACACAATGGAAGTTCACGATCCGTATCAGACGCCGGACCGGTTTTTGAAGCAGTTCGGCGATGTGCCGCGAGAGACGCGCGTGTTGTTGCAGCAGGTGATGCGCGGCTATCGCGATCTGACAAAGATCGACTTTGCGGCGAAGCGCAAGCCGGGGACGACGGACAACACGGCGCAGCAGAAGCAGGCGATGGAGTCGCTGATGCGGGCGCGGGATACGGTGAACACGCTTTACGATGCGTCGGTCTGTTGGTCGGACGACAATCTGGGGCGGGTGATCGCACAGATCAAGCAGCGGAAGTTGTGGGACGTCACGCTGTTCATTCTGACCGCCGATCATGGCGAGGAAATGGGTGAGCATGGCGGCTGGCAGCATGACCAGTCGGCGTATGAAGAGTTGCTGCATGTGCCGTTGATCATCAAGTTTCCGAAGGGGCAGTTCGCCGGGACGCGGGTGAAGCCGAATGTGGCGAGCGTGGATGTGCTGCCGACAATTTTTGACGCGATCGGACAGGTGCAGGCGACGGGCGAGGCGCGCGGCGTGAGTTTGATGCCGCTGATTCGTGACGCGGCGGCCGATGCGCCGACGAACGCACGCCGGTTTGCGAGCATGCGTCACAACATCAAAAAATACTACAAGCCGTCGAAGGAGCAGCGCGGCGACATCAACGTCGTGGTGCGCGAGGGGAACTGGAAGGCGATTTGGAATGTGGAACCGGGCACGCTGGAGCTGTTTGATCTGGCGAGCGACCCGGGAGAGCTGAAAAATCTGGCGACCACCGAGACGGAGCGGGCGGCGAGCATGCTGGCGTTCGCGAAAGAGCACTACGCCAAATGCCTGAGCAGTGCCAAGCAAGCGGAGAACGTGGGGATCGAGGGCATCGACAAGCAATCGCGGCAGATTCTCGATCAGATCGGTTACATCGGGAAGGCCGCGGATGAGGACGAGGACGACGAGGCGGGCGGTGCCGCGTCGAAGCCGACGAGCAGGCCGACGACCAAGCCGGCGCAGCCTTGACTGCGGGCCACGGAGGAATGGGAGAGAATTTTGCCACGGATGACGCAGATTTTCACGGATGAAGAGGCATGAAGCGGTTTGGCGGCAACTTGATGTTCTCGTGAACGGTTTCGTCAAATTAGGATCGCGGCAGCTTTGGCGGCATGTATTGCGCGAGGCGATCGAGGGTATCGGGGGCGTCGACGGTGGCCTTTCCAAAGCCCGGAACCGCACCGTCGGCGACAGCGCGTGCCTGGGCGTCGGCGAAGTTGCTGATCATCATGATGGGCGTGTTGCGGAGCTTTTCATCGGCCTGCATGGCTCGAACGAGCACGAGGCCGTCGCTGTCGTCAGCGAAAATGAGGCGATTGATCAGCACAAGGGCGTACGTCTGTTGCCCCATTTCGCGGAGCGCTTCGGCCGGAAACATCACCCGGTCCACCTCGACTTCGAAGTGGTTGACGAGCATGCGGCGGATCGATCCGTGGTCCGGATCGCAGTTTCCAACA
>JBJXFK010000088.1:0-6644 GCA_046155505.1 Phycisphaerae bacterium | reverse complement strand
CGAAGTTGTGGGCCGCCTTGATCTCTTCCTGCAGGTAGACGTTTTGCTCGCGCAGCCGCGAACGCTCCTGCTCGATCAGCACCTTTTCGGTGATGTCGATGAACATCGTGCGCGTGTATTGCCCGCTCGGATCGGGCCGCGACCACCACTGAATCCAGAGCGGCTTGCCGTCGTCACGCCGACGCAGTTCCAGCACGACGCCGCCAGTGTCGACGCCGCGCGAGACTGAATCGAACGCCTCGCGCAGGCGGCGCTGGTTCTCGGGGTTATCCACCACAAACGTGCGTCCATATGTGCCTTCGACTTGTTCGGGCGTGATGCCCAGCGCACGGAGCGCGGCCCGATTCGCCCGAATGAAGCGCGTATCCAATCCTTCCTGAACGTATGCGATCGGCGATTCGTCGAACAGATCGCGAAATCGCTCCTCGCTCTCGTGCAGCATGCGTTCCATACGCAGCCGCATAAGCTCCGCCGCGGCTCGCGCGGCGAAAATTCGAAAAACCGATTCGCGTTGCGGTGCGATCGGCATGGCGCGATCGTCAAATACCGCGAGATGGCCGAGCGTCGCTCCCGATTCATCGCACAGCGGCACGCCGAGAAAGCCCTCGATTTGCAATCGCGCCAGCGCGGCGTCGCGCGGGAATCTCGCGCTCACGCCGCCCGCATGATGACACAACCCGCCCGCGACCACTTCCTCGCACGGCGTGCCGCGCAAGTCCCATTCAAAATTGGGCGCGATCGCGCCGTCTTTCCAATAGGCCAATGTCCGCGCCTTGGACGCCCCGAGGAACTCGGCCACGAAGGCGTATTTGGCTTCGAGCGCGACGGCGAGGTGTTGAACAAGCGTCTGAAAAAACGCCTCGCCGACGGCTGCGGCTGTGCCTTCCACGATGGCGCGCAAGACGGCGTCGTTGGTAATCGAACCGAGCTGGTCGGAGGGCGATGCCACGGCACCATTCTAGCACGGCGGCGCAGACGGACGTTCGCCGGCTCGTCGCAGGCGAAGCGCACACCGGGTGCGTACTTGCAAAACTCTGCGAAAGCCGCGCTCGCCGCTGGCCGCGCGTCGCGCCGCGCGGGTATGCTATCGCCGCAATTGGCGCTGGCCGCGGGGTTCGCGTTGACAAGTCGCTGTACTTCTCGGCATCGTGCCGAAACCTCGCCGCAACCGCCGCATCGCTCGTTTCCGCGTATCAACCGAACGGATCAATCGCATGCAAAAACCTGAATCCAATCGACAAAGCCTGACCGACTCGCGAACCTGGCTCGGCCATCCGGTCGGCCTGTTTCTGCTCTTCGGCGTCGAAATGTGGGAACGATTCAGCTACTACGGCATGCGCGCGTTGCTCGTGCTCTATCTGGTTTGCGTTTTCGCCGCCAAGCAGCTTCCGACCGGCGTGTACTCAAACTCGCTCGAAATTCGCGAGGTCTATAAGGTCGAGGGGGCCGGCGACGATCGCGAAGAAGTCCACGCGCGGCAACTGATCGTCGCCGTCGGAGCGCCCGCACCGAGCGACGCCGCCGCCACCGCCTCGCGCCCCGCCGGCGGAAACCTGAAAATCGAGCGACTTCGCGAAGCCGCGCCCGCGTCCGCAGCCGCGGATGGAAAACCAACCTGGGAGGTCGATGCCGCGGACATCGGCGGATCGCTCGTGTTCAGCGGTCAGCCCGGCAAGGATTTTGACAAACCCGAGGCACGCTTCCGAATCACCAATCCGACCGACAAATCCATCACGGTTCGCATTCAGCTAAAGCCCGATCCGCAGCACAAGCACACCTATTTCACGATGAACGATTCGCCGACGCTCGTCTCGGCCGACATCAAACCCGACAGCGAACTCGCCAAAGACGCGACCGCCAAGCCGTTCGAGCTGCGCATCGCGATCAACACCCACGACTCGGGCCGCAACTGGTCCAAGAGCGACGCCAGCCAGCTTTACGGCTGGTACACCGGCCTGGCGTATCTGTTCCCGATCCTCGGCGGCATCATCGCCGACAAACTTATCGGCACGCATCGCTCGATGCTCGTCGGCGGCGTGCTCATCAGCCTCGGCCACATCATTCTCGGCGTCAGCGGCATGGAGGGCCTCGCCCACAGCCAACTCGGCATGAGCACGTTTATCTTCGGGCTGGCCGTGATCGTCCTTGGCACAGGCCACTTCAAGCCGACGGTGTCGGTCATGGTCGGACAGCTCTATCCGCCGGGCGACGCGCGACGCGACGGCGCGTTCACGATTTTCTACATGGGAATCAATCTCGGGGCGTTCCTGTGCGCGTTTGTTTGCGGCACGCTCGGCGAGCAGGTCGGCTGGCATTACGGCTTCGGAGCCGCGGCGGTCGGCATGTTGCTCGGATTGTTTATGTACATCCTCGGCCGTCCCGCGCTGCTCGGCGGCATCGGCGAAGCGCCCGTGCCGGGAGCCAACGGCAAGTCGTTCGGCTTTTTGTTTCTGGCCATCATCCTCGCGGCCTCGTTTGCGGCGTTTTATCACTTTGGCGCGATGACGGCTCTGCAGTCGGCGGTCGACACGCTCGGCAAGAGCCAGTGGCTCAGTTTGGCGATCATCACCGTCATGTTGGGTGGTATTCTCGCCTGGGTCATTTGGTTCGTCCTGGAAAACGAGGAAGAGGACCGCGGCCCGGTCATCTCGATTTTCCTGTTCATGTTCTTCAACGCGTTTTTCTGGATCGCGTTCGAGCAGGCCGGCTCTTCGCTCAACGTTTTTACCGAGACCAATACCGACCGTATGATCGGCAGCTATGAAGTGCCGGCAACGTGGTTCCAGTCGGTGAACGCCGGTCTGATCTTTCTGCTCGCGCCATTGTTCGCGTGGATCTGGGTCTCGCTCGGCAAGCGCGGCATGAACCCGAGCCAGCCGATGAAGATCGCCCTTGGCCTGATCTTCCTCGGCATCGGCTACATCTTCATGGTCGTCGCCGGGCAGATCACGGTCGGCGGTGCGGCGAAGGCGAGCATGTTCTTCATCCTCGCGACCTACTTCTGGCACACGGTCGGCGAGTTGTGCCTGTCGCCGACGGGATTGTCATACGTCACCAAGGCAGCACCGGCACGGTTCGTGTCGCTGCTGATGGGCATTTGGTTTGTGTCGAGCTTTATCGCCAACCTCGGCGGCGGCATCATCGCTAGTTATGTCGAGGAGATTGAGAAGGGAAATTGGCAGCCCTTGCCGATGAAATTCGGCGGCCAGGCCGACTTCTTTGCGATCTTCGTCGTGACGTCGATCGGCGCCGGCGTGGTGGTGCTGGTGATGACGCCGCTGCTGAAGAAGTTGACACACGGGCGTGGGTGATTGGCGGGAAACGGGGAGCGGGAAACAGGAAACAGGTAACGGGAAACGGTCGGACCGCTCTTCATCGTTTCCCGTTCCCCGTTTCCTCTTTCCTGAACCCCGAACCCTGAACCATGAGACTCCCCCCTACCCCTTGGTTATCTGCGCGAGCCGCACACACCATCTCGGGGTCTTTTTTTCTCAAAAGTGAAAATTTTCTTGCAACTGCCGGAAACCGCGCGCATATTTAGTGTGTCAGTGACAAGGCCGATTCGGTTCGCTCATACTACGGGCGGGCGACTGTTGCGGCGGCGGAGCTGACCGAGCGATGTGCTTCGGCACGTCGGGCGTTGTGACCGTCGAAGACGTTCGATGGCCGGGATCCAGCCCGCAGCACCGCTTAGCGGCGATGACTTCGGGGAGTTGGCCCGCGAAAGGGAGGTGATCCGTGTCTGATAGTAGTTTAGGTCTGCTGCTGTAGACGCAGCGAACGTAGGCTGCACCGGCAGCAAACTCAATCTTCGAACCCGCCGAGTTGCTGCGAAGCGCTCGGCGGGTTCGGCTTTTTCCGACGGGTACTCAACTGCTTGTGGAGCAGCCGACGACGGCTGCTTTTTTTCGAGCGCCGACGACGATCGCTGGCCTCTTCTCGTGACCACGTTACCCCACTCGCTCGGAGTTTGTCGACTCAATCGGCGCGGCATGCGCCGAGTACCACATTTTGGTAACCGACCCTGGGGTGCGGATAACCATCATGGCCATCCGTGCCCGTCGATTTGGTCCAAAGCGATTAAATCAACAGACTCCTCGCGCTCGGGGTTCGGTTGGTCGCCCTACCTCGCCCGCGCGTGGTTCGATTGGTCCGCAGAACCGGCGGCGAGCAAACGCGTAGCGCGCAGGGTGGACATCGCCCAGCAATTGTCGTCAACCGCGACGCTGCCGCCGCCCGATGGGCCGACCCTGCCTTCGAGGCCGTTGGCGAATGTGGTGAGGGCGGCCGTTGCGGTATCGGTTGTGGCGAGAAGCGTGGTCAGAGCGCAGCCGAGACGGCGGTTCGTGGGCGTTTTCCTTTGGAGGCGATGCGGAAACGGCCGCGTGGCCGACCCCAAGCCACCCGTTACAGGACGCTATGCGGGGCGGAGAGCGGAAGTCAATCGGGGCGGGTCGATGGGAACTTGGCGATAGAATCTGGCGTCTTTTGCTCAGGGTTCAGCGGTCGGGGTTCAGGGTTCAGGGTTCCGGGTTCAGGTGTCTGGGGCGAGCTGCGCCTAATCCCCAATTCCCAATTCCCACCAAGGGAGCATTCATGCGGCGAGCGGCGATTAGCGTGGCTTTGATTGCAGTGATCGCACTTGCTGTTGCGGGGGCGATTGGCGCGGGACTGTGGCTCGGCGCGGCGAGCCCGCAGAGTGGTAGAGGGACCGCCGGCGAGGCGCGCGTCAACGTCGTGATTTACCTGATCGATACGCTGCGCGCGGATCGCGTCGGGGCGTATGGCTATGCCAACGGCAAGACGCCGAATATCGACGCGCTCGCGAAAGAAAGCGTGCTGTTCGAGCGACATAGCTCGGCCGCGCCGTGGACGTTGCCTTCGATCAGTACATTGCAGACTTCGCTTTTGCCGTGCGAGCACAGTGTGCTGGTGGATGGGCAGCGGATTTCGAGTAGCGTGCAGACACTGGCCGAGCGAACGAGCGCGCTGGGCATGAAGACCGGGGCGTTTTTCTCGAATCCATACGCCGGGGCGACGAGCGGGTTGCAGCGCGGCTATGAAGTGTCGACGTTTATGCGTAGCCGTGATGCGTTCAATCTCGGCTCGTGGTTCGACGAGGCGAAGGGCAAGCCGTTCTATCTGTACGCACACACGATGGAAGTTCACGATCCGTATCAGACGCCGGACCGGTTTTTGAAGCAGTTCGGCGACGTGCCGCGCGAGACGCGCGTGCTGTTGCAACAGGTGATGCGCGGCTATCGCGATCTGACGAAGATCGACTTTGCGGCGAAGCGCAAGCCGGGGACGACGGACAACACGGCGCAGCAGAAGCAGGCGATGGAGTCGCTTATGCGGGCGCGAGATACGGTCAACACGCTTTACGATGCGTCGGTCTGTTGGTCGGATGACAATCTGGGCCGTGTGATCGCGCAGCTCAAGCAGCGGAAGTTGTGGGATGACACGCTGTTCATTTTGACCGCCGATCATGGCGAGGAGATGGGTGAACATGGTGGTTGGCAACATGACCAGTCGGCGTATGAAGAGTTGCTGCATGTGCCGCTGATCATCAAGCTCCCGAAGGGGCAGTTCGCCGGGACGCGGGTAAAGGCGAATGTGGCAAGCGTGGATGTGCTCCCGACGATTTTTGACGCGATCGGACAGGTGCAGGCGACGGGCGAGGCGCGCGGCGTGAGTTTGATGCCGCTGATTCGCGGCGCGGCGACGGATGCGCCGACGAACGCACGCCGGTTTGCGAGCATGCGTCACAACATCAAGAAATACTACAAGCCGTCGAAGGAGCAGCGCGGCGACGTCAACGTTGTGGTGCGCGAGGGGAACTGGAAGGCGATCTGGAATGTGGAGCCGGGCACGCTGGAGCTGTTTGATCTGGCGAGCGATCCGGGAGAGCTGAAAAATCTGGCGACGACCGAAACGGAGCGGGCGGCGAGCATGCTCGCGTTCGCGAAGGAGCACTACGTCAAGTGCCTGAGCAGTGCCAAGCAGGCGGAGAATGTGGGGATCGAGGGCATCGACAAGCAGTCGCGGCAGATTCTCGACCAGATCGGCTACATCGGGAAGGCCGCGGATGAGGACGAGGACGACGAGGTGGGCGGTGCCGCGTCGAAGCCGACGAGCAAGCCCGCGAAGCCTTGAGTGCGGGCGACGGATGAATGGGAAAGAATTCTTGCCACGGATGACACAGATTTGCACGGATGAAGAGGGAGGGAGCGGTTTGGTGGTGACGGGATTCTCGCGTGACCGCTAACCTCAGATTAGGATCGCGGCAGCTTGGGGGGCAGGTATTGCGCGAGGCGATCGAGGGTTTCGGGTGTTCCGACCGTGGCCTTGCCGAAGCCGGACACGGCCCCGGCCAGCACCGCTCGGGCCTGGGCGTCGGCGAAGTTGCTGATCATCATCACCGGCGTGCGGCGGAGCTTTTCATCGGCCTGCATGGCTCGAACGAGCACGAGGCCGTCGCTGTCGTCGGCGAAAATGAGGCGATTGATCAGCACAAGGCGTACGTCTGTTGCCCCATTTCGCGGAGCGCTTCGGCCGGAAACATCACCCGGTCCACCTCGACTTCGAAGTGGTTGACGAGCATGCGGCGGATCGATCCGTGGTCCGGATCGCAGTTTCCAACA
>JBJXFK010000074.1:0-11885 GCA_046155505.1 Phycisphaerae bacterium | reverse complement strand
TGCTGGTGCAAAACGTCGCCGAGGCAGACACGCTTGATTTCAGCCCGACCGAGAAAGGCGTGATCCTCACGCAGACGACGCTCAGCCAGGACGACACGCATGAAATCGTGCAGGCGCTGCTCAAGCGATTCCCGCATCTTGAGCTGCCGCCGAGCGATGACATTTGTTATGCGACGCAGAATCGCCAAAACGCGGTGAAGCAGATCACCACCGGGCTTGACCTGTTGCTCGTGGTCGGTTCCCAGAATTCGTCCAACTCGCAGCGCCTGACCGAGGTCGCGCGGGCTCGCGGCGTGCAGAGTTATCTGGTCGATGGCCCGGATCAGGTCCGTCTCGAATGGCTCGAAGGCGTCAAAAACGTCGGCGTTACGTCCGGGGCGAGTGCACCGGAAGACGTCGTGCAAGGCGTCGTTACGCTGCTCCGCAATCGCGGGGTGATGAACCTCAGCGAAGTAGACGCGCCCGACGAGAACGTCGAATTCAAGCTCCCGGCGTTCACGCCACTGACGAAGGCGGGAAAAGCGGTGGAATAGTGAACGGGAAACGGCTGACGGGAAACGGGAAACGGACGCGCGGTTCGCCCGTTTCCGATCGACCGTTTCCCGTTCCTCCGTTTCCCGTTCCCCGTTCCCCGTTTCCCGTCCCAGAACCACTCCCCACTGGGAAATCCGCGCCGCGAAAAAATTCCCACGTCCAAACGCCGCCGAATTTGTATATCCCTATGTAGACACGCGTGTCCTGCGAAGAATGCGACGCGGACGAGCGCGTGGCGACAGCTTTTGGCGTCGCCGACCGACTGGCACGGAACTTGCTCCGCGTCGCAGTCCGGTCGCGAAACATGGGCGAGCAGGCCGGGGGGCGGCTCGCCGATGCGCGGCGCGTGGATGGGGAGATCGGGCAGTGACTGGGCGATTGGGCGGATGGTTGGGTGTTTGCGGCGTAGCGGCGATTCTGGGGCTGTGCGGCGGGTGCATCTCGATCCCGCGCATCGGCCAGGACACGCTCGGCGGCGAAAGTGAAAAATTCTCGGTCACGAACTGGCCCGAGACGATTTTTTACATCGACGGTGCGGGCGGCGGCGGACCGATCACCGATGCCACGCCCGAAATTCGCCGCGGCCTGCAAGCCGCCGGTTTCGCTGGCGATTTTCGGCCCTTTCGCTGGCAGTCGGGCCTCGGAGCGCTCGCCGACCAGTTGATGAGCGGTGATTCCAAGCGGGCGCACGCACGACGCCTCGCCGGCGAGATCCGTGCGACGCTCGACATGCATCCCGGCGGTCGCGTCGCGCTGATCGCCAGTTCGGCGGGCACGGCGATCACGGTTTTTGCGCTCGAAGAGTTGCGCGAGCCGCACCGCGTCGAGTCGGTCGTGCTAATGAGTTCGGCCATGAGCGCCGACTATGACCTGTCGAGCGCACTCGCTCGGGTCAGGGGCAACGTACATGTGCTCACTTCTGATCGCGACCGCTTGCTGAAAGTGGTCGTGCCGATGGTGGGCTGCTCCGACCGCGCGGGCGACACGGCCGCCGGCGTCGCGGGGTTTCGATTGCCCGAAAACGCGAGCGACGTAACCCGCGCAGACTACGCGCGCGTGCTGCACCTGCCCTGGCGCGAACAGTTCCGCGACCACGGCCACGACGGCGGCCACACCGATTGCAAAAGCCCGCGATTCGTCCAGCGCGTCGTCGCGCCGCTTGTCGCCGGGGCCGCGCCAGAGCCGATCGTCGCCAGCGCACAGCGACCGTGAGACGCGGCCAAGCAACGGGGAGCATCGGCTCTCCAGCCGGTGCGCATTCAATTCGCACGGGCCGGAGGCCGATCCTCCCCATTTGATGACCGCCTCTCTCTCGATGTCGCGCGACTTGCGTTCCGCCGTTGCCGCCATAATCTTCGCGGCATGCGAAACGGGAAATCGGACGGCATTCTGGGCGGTCTCCAAACCTCATTGCGGCAATGCCGTCGCTGGCGTTGGCAGCGCGACGAGCGCGTCACACAGCTCGTGCGCTGCAAGCCCGAACAGTGGTATCTCATTCGCGCCGATGCGAATGGCGACCCGACGCCCGCGGTGCTGACGGTCGAATTCGCCGATGACCGGCGCGTCGCTGCGACGCGCGAGGTCACGCTGCAACGCATGCGGCCCGCGGCGCACGACGAGCCGCTGCTCGGCTGGGTGCAATCGCCGGTCGGCTCGCGCTGGCTGCGGCTGCGCGTCGGCAATGGTCACGCCGCGACGGTTCGCGAGGCGACGCTCATCGCCGTCGCCGAGCGCGACCCCAAATCGCACGCGACGGCGAACGTGCCGCCGTGGAGCACATACGAACCGCCCTTTCCGATTCTGCGTGTGGTGTTGCCCAAATCGATGGAGGCACTCGCCGACACGCTGCGCGGCGTGCGCGTCGAAGTCGTGCGCCCGCCGAAGTCGCTTCGCGAATTGGCGAGATACGCGATCGGCGCGGCGTGCATCGTCGATCCGGCGTGGATTGAGTCCCTGAAACTGTCGATGGCCGACCTCGAACGAATCATCCCGGCATCGTGGATGATCGTGGACCTGCCGACGCAGGCGACGCTGCTGAAACGCGGCAAGCTGGCCGATACCGAGATCAAAACGTATCGGAGTCGCAACGAGATCATGTCAGCCCGCGTCGAGTTCGCCGACGTGCCGACGCGCGGCTTCGCGTTGATGGACGTGCTGCCCTACGGCGTGTGCGAGGACGACGGGCATTATTCGGTGCGCGTGCTGCGTGCCACGCGCTCGTGGAAAAAATACGCCGACGAGACCGGATTCGCGCTCATGCTGAGCAGCCAGACGCCGTGGGAGGCGCGCTGCAATGATGTGATCGGCGCGATGCGAGCGCTGGGTCAGGGCGAGTTGATCGCGTGCGACGTCCCGTGGCTGGCGGCGGGTGCGCTCGGGCGACCGCTCGCGCCGCGGCTCGCGGCGCATCTGGCACGCATGCTCGTCGGCCTGCCGTGCGAGACGTGGGCACAATATTGGACGCGCGGCGACGACCTGACGCTGCTGCTTCGCGATATCGCCGACCTGGCACGGCGTTACGAGCCGCTCGTGCCGGTGCGCTGGCAGACGAGCAAGGGTGTGACGCCGCTGGGTATCACGCTCGCGGCGGGTGAGAACGCGATCCGGCGGCATGTGATGTTTCGCACAGGACGGATCGACGCCGGTTCGCTGCACGACGGACTGCCGGCCGAGCCGATGATGATTTTCATGCGGCGACTGTCGCGCGAGGTGCGCGAACGGACGGCGTGGGCACGCGAGAACCTGCGCGACGTGACCGTGACATGGCAATTTGAGACGACGAGCGGGCAAAAGTATTGCGTGGCGTATGACTCGGCCGCGGAATTGGCGGCACGTCGATTCGAAGCAACCGAAGCGTACGTCATTCGCGGCGGTGGTGCGCCGGACGCAGACATAGCAATCGCGGCAGACGAGGGCATTCTCGGCGACGGCTCGCTGGATTTTCAACCCGAGCTGTCACGCCGGCTCATCGCGATCTTGCGCGAGGGAGGTCGATCGTGAACGAGCATCGCGACGCACCGACGATCGAACATGTCTCAGTGCGCGACGGCTACGACCGCTGGGCCGAGATTTATGACGACGAGGACAATCCGCTGATCGCCGTCGAGCGGCAGCACCTCGCGTGGATACTTGGGGATGTGCGCGGCGAAGACGTGCTGGATGCCGGCTGCGGCACGGGACGGCACAGCATCGAGCTCGCGGCCGCGGGCGCGAACGTGTCGGCGTGCGATTTGTCGCCGGGAATGCTGGCACGCGCGCGGGCGAAGCCGGGCGGTGATCGTGTGCGGTTTTTCGAACATGACCTGCACAAGCCACTGCCGATCGCGGACAGGTCGATCGATCTCGTGATATCGGGGCTGGTGCTCGAGCACATTCGCTACATGGAGAGTATTTTTCGCGAATTTCGCCGCGTGATTCGCCCGACCGGGCACGTCATCATCTCGACTCTGCATCCCGCAATGATGCTGCGCGGCATCTCGGCGCGGTTCACCGACCCGGCCAGTGGGCGCGAAACGCGGCCGCACAGTCACCCGCACCAGGTCAGTGACTACGTGATGGCGGCGCTGAAGGCGGATTTGCACATCAAGCACCTTGGCGAGTACGCCGTGGACGACGGTCTGGCTGCGCGCTCCGAGCGTGCGCGCAAGTATCTCAACTGGCCGATTCTGCTCGTTGCGTACTTGTCGCCCTGGCCGGTGAGTTGGAGTATTAGTCATGCCCGCCGTCAGTCAGTGTGATGTGCCAATCCGCATTCGCTACGCCGAGACGGATGCGATGGGGTTTCTGCATCACGCGCAGTACTTCGTGTTCTTCGAGATCGGCCGCACCGAGTTGCTGCGGCTCAGCGGCGTGTCGTATCGCGAAATGGAAGAGCGGCGGCTGTTCTATGTCGTGGCCAAGCTGGAGTGCCGCTATCGCGCACCGGCCCGCTATGACGACTTGCTCACGTTGACGACGTTCACCGATCGTCTCACGCGCGTGCGCGTCGATCATCGCTACGAGCTGCGACGCGACGGCGAATTGCTGACCGAGGCGACATCGACGCTTGTTCTTGTCGGGCCGGAGAAGCGGCCGACGACGTTGCCCGATGACTTGTATGCGGTGCTTTCGGGCGAGAATTGACGGAGATGTGCGCGGTAACCGGCGCGGCGTCGTAAAGTGGCTTTGAAAGAAATTTTCAAAGCTCCGCGAGCTTTGAAAATTTTCGGGCGTTTTCTTTCAAAGCACCCAAGCGCGAGTTACCCGTCCATCTGCCTTTGCAACGCCGAAACAATCGGCCCGAAAATCCGTTGATTGCTGTCGCTCATGCCCATCAGCTCGCGATGCGCTTCCATCATCAGCTTCAGCGTCGCCTTGTCCGGGCGATCGGTAGTCGGGCACGCCACCTGCCGCACCGCTTCGGGCACCGCCTCTTCCACGAACTTGAACATGTTGACCAGGTTCATCTTTTCGAGCGACGACCTGCATCGTTCGCTGCACGCGGCCAGGTAGAGCTCCGCGCCGTTCATCCGCGACATGCGCTTTTGCAGGCCCGCCAGCCAGCCGGCAAACGTGCTATCCACCCACGCACATTGAAACAGGTCGATCGTCAGCCGCGGCTTCTCGCGATTCTCGCTGAAAAAATCGTTGATCACCTGCTCGATCGTCGGGCAGACGCGCTGCGTGGCGCGCCCGTGTACGTTGATGTACAGGCCCTCTTTCCAGGTTCCGACGCTGATCTGCGGCGTGTCCGCGCCCATCATTTCGCCCCTGCGCGTGCCTGCGAACCCGCGGCCCAATCGAATGGCGGGATTCGCCTATCCTCCTATCGGATGTCGTGGGGCCATGCTTCGGGAGCCAGCCATGCAAAATCAGACCGTAGCGATCGTCGGCGCGTCGAGCGATCGGACCAAGTTCGGCAACAAGAGCGTTCGCGCACATCTGGCGCAGGGCTGGACGGTCTACCCCGTCAATCCGCGCGGCGGCGAGATCGAGGGGTTACCGGTCTATCGCAGCGTTGATGACCTGCCACAACCGATCGATCGCGTGTCGCTCTACCTGCCGCCTGACTTGGGCGTGCAGTGTCTGCCGGCGATCGCCCGGTTGGCACCGAGCGAGTTTTTCGTCAATCCGGGGGCCGAGAGCGACGAGTTGATGCGCGAAAGCGAGCGGTTGGGGCTGACACCGCTGTTGGCGTGCAGCATCGTTGATGTCGGTCGGCGTCCGAGCGACTTTGCCTGAGGTCGACCCCGCGGTGGCATTTTTTTTCCGTCTATGTCCGGTTGGGTGCGTTGCAGTTGTATCCCCCTTTCGTGAGCCGATTCGGGCCACCGCGGTCGAGCGACCGCCGCCGCGAACGTCGAACGCGAGGAGACAACCATGAAACGCATGATGAACACCACCGCCCTTCTGGTTTCCGGCTGCCTGAATCTGATGTTGACCGGTTGTCTTCCGGAGACCGATGAAGCGATCGCCGCCGCGATCGAGAACCTCGGCAACACCGCCAATCAGACGTTGGCGAACGCGACCGACGACGACCCGGAAGTCCCCGTCAGCACGACGAACAATAGCGTAAGCGGCAATAGCGGCAACAACAGTGGGCCGTCGGGCCACGGCGGTCAATCGACGGGATCAACTGCGAACGGGACGAGCGGAACGACTCAACCGCCACCTGCCGTCGATCCCGTACCGCCGGTCATTGAGCCCGGATCGCCGGTCAATCCAAACGTGGTCATCGTACCGATCGACCCAAATCCGGTCGATCCAGTCGTACAACCTCCTCCGCCGCCGCCGCCGCCGACCGGGCCGCTGTTCCCGAATCTCCGCCCGGTTTGCAATGCGGGCGATTTGAACTGCCGGCTGCGGCTCGACGATGTACTCGGCGGCAAGTTGATGGTGTTCGACACCAGCGACGGCAACGGCGGCGCGATTCGAAATTACCTGTACCTGTGCGCGTCGGCGAGCTACACGCTGATCCAGACCGTCTATGACGGCGTCTCTCCGCCGAGCACGCCCAACATTCAGCAGTTCTTCGTCAGCCCGCCGGGCGAACGAATCGTGTTTGTGACCGTTGGCGTGTACGACGGCGATGCCTGGACGACGCAGTACGTGCAGACCGGCGATCTGGCGATCGCGTTTCGAATCAGCCTCGTGGAGCCGACGTCAGCCGCGCACCTGACGGGGCAGCAGATTTTCATCGTGCTGAACTTCGATGAGCAGGGAAACGTCTACGCGAACGGCAGCCCGGTACAGTGGTACCACGCCGGTGACGTTTGCTTCGGCGGCTAATTCCGTTCCACTTCGTCCGAACCCCCGCCGCGCGACTCTGGGCTCGTGCGGCGGGGTTCTGTTTTCGCGCGAGCGACCGGCGTACCATCCGCCGCCATGCCGCAGCACGCACAACTCGTCGTCGGCACCGCCGGGCACATCGACCACGGCAAAAGCCGACTCGTCTGGTCGCTCACCGGCACCAACCCCGATCGCCTGCCCGAAGAGCAGGCCCGCGGCATGACGATTGACCTCGGTTTCGCGCACGCGACGATCGACGACTGCGACGTGTTTTTCGTCGACGTGCCGGGGCATGAGCGATTCGTGCGAAACATGGTCGCCGGCGCCACGGGCATCGATGTCGCGCTGATGGTCGTCGCGGCGGATGATTCGATCATGCCGCAGACGCGCGAGCACGCCGAGTTGCTTAGCCTGCTGGGCATCGAGGCATGCGTACTCGTGCTGACGAAATGCGACCTCGTTGATGCGGACTGGGCCGAAGCGGTGGCGGACGAGGCCGCCGGATTGCTCGCCGGGCTTCATATCCAGCCGTGCGCGATCGTTCACACGTCGGCGGTCAGCGGCAGCGGCCTGGACCAATTGAAAGCCGTCCTGGCGAAACTGGCCCGCGAGCGAGCGGCGACGAAGTCGTCGTACAGTTGGTTTCGCCTGCCGATCGACCGTGCGTTCACCGTGCCGGGTCGTGGCACGGTCGTCACCGGCTCGGTCGCGCACGGTGCGGTGCGCACGGATGATGAACTTGAACTGTTCCCGGGCGCGCTCAAGATCCGCGTGCGCGATTTGCAATCGCACAGCGCGCAGCGCGGCGAGGCCGACGGACGTATGCGGCTGGCGTGCAATCTGGCCGGCGTCTCGCGCGACGAGGTGCGGCGCGGGCATGAGCTGGCGACGCCGGGGTATTTGTTCGACACGACGAGAATGGACGTGCGCCTCGCGTCGCTGCGCATGCCCGGCAAGCTGCGCCGCCGCGACTTGCGCGTGCGGCTACACATCGCGACAAGCGAGGTGGCGGCGACGTGCCGCCTGCTTGACGAGCCGGCCGACGCAACTGTGCGTGGCGTGATCGCGCAGATTCGCACGTATGAACCGATCGCCGCGAGTTGGGGGCAGCGCTTCATTCTGCGCGACGACTCGGGGAGCCGCACGCTGGGCGGCGGCGTCGTGCTGCGTCCCGCGGCGGCGACATGGACGGCAGCGAGACCGCCGGATGTCGCGCTGCTCGACGCGCTTACCGCGACCGATCCAAGACAGCGAACAGAGGCGGCGATCCGCTCGTTCGGCTGGAACACGCCGGGAAACGCGCACCTCGCGACGAACGCTGGCATCGCGGATGCGGCGGCGATCGCGCCCATCGTGCGCCAGCTCGGCGTGGAGGGGCGCATTGTGACGCTCAGCGATCGCGAGGCGTCGATGGTCTTTCACGCCGATGTGATGCGTGACGCGCGCGAGCGACTGGCCAAGAAATTGACCGCGCACCTCGCGGCGAACCCGCGCGCCGCGGGGTTGCCGCGTGGCGAGTGGCCGGGCTGGATGCCACGCGCCTGCCCGGTGCGATGGCGGGCAAATCTGGCCGAGTGGCTGATCGCGCGCGGGCATTTCGTCGACAGCGGCGGGTTCGTCCTGCCGAAGGGCCACGCGGCGGCGCTCTCGTCCGACGATCAGCGGCTGCTCGCCGACATCGAACAGCAGTTCTTGGCCGCCGCGTTTCAGCCGCCGGAATTGGAGAGCCTGCCGCAGGCCGCCGGCAAGCACGCGAAACGCGTGCGTGAACTGGTGGACCTGGCGACGGTGCGCGGCCGCCTGATGAAAATCGCCGACGGGCTGTGGCTGCACACCGACCATCACGCGGCGATGCGAACGATGGTGGCCCAGGCGATCCGCTCGCGCGGCCCGATCACGGTTGCGGACATCCGCACGCTGCTTAACTCGACCCGAAAGTATGTTGTGCCGCTGGCAGAGCATCTCGACCAGATCGGCATCACGCGCCGCACCGGGGACACACGCGCGCTTGGGCCGAAGGCCGACCCGTAGCGCTCACGTCGCTCTGCGCGACGGTGCAGCGATCGGGCCTCCGTGTCCGACGGCGGCTCGCGCAGCGAGACGCAACCGAGCCCCGCGCGTAAGCAAGGGGTTCAACTCGCGCCCCGACACAACCCCTCCCTCACGGTCGGGGCTCGGTTGCGGCGCTCGTTGCGCGAGCGTCACTCGCTTGCGCTTCGCGTTCGGATCGCTGACGCTCGCCGTCGGGCACGGAGGCCCGATCGCTACGCGAAATCGCGTCGGCCTCGGCGGCCCACTCGCTACGGCTGCACGACGCCCTGCCGCTTCGGCACCTGCACCGCGAAACTCGTGTGCGGCTCACGCTTTTTCTGACGCGTCTTGGGATCGACCGACACCTCGAAAAACGTCGCACCGTTGTGCGTGTTGTGCGGGAATTTTTTTTGCGTCTCAATCAACTTCGGATCAACGATCCGCTCGATGAACTCCACCGAACCACTGTACTGATTTTCTCGCCGCGACGCCTGGATCGCTTCTTTCGGAAACGAGCCGATGAACACGCAACTATTCGTGTCGCCGTGGTGATACCACGCCTCGTCACCCTGGTCGCGCAAGATCTTGCAGTATTCCTCCGCCGCCTGTTTGCGGCTGCGCATGTCGGGGGTGTTATAGAAGACCGCGATTTGCAGCGAGTAGTGACCGGGGTTGTTGGTCAAATCCCACTTGGCCAGCCGCCCCGCCTGCGTCGGCAGGGCTGCCATCGTCGCATGCACAAACGGCCACACAGCACGGCCCTCGATGGTCAGCGAGAGACTCCGCACCATTTCAAGATCGCGCAGCGGATCGGGCCGATACGACTCGGCTCCAGTTTTCTCATCGTAGGCTCGCACGTACCGCCCGTAGTACACGGCGCTGATGCCGTCCACGTCGTAGACCTGCACGGCATCAGTGCGTACCCCGCTCACCTTCTTGAGCGACTCAGCAAATTCCTTCGAGCGTTGAAACCGCGTGTCGCCGCGCACGCTGATGCAGCGGATGGCGTGTAGGTCTTCATCGGCGCTGGCCGCATCAGCGCTCAGACCGCCGCTCTGATTGCAGCCGACGAGTGCGACCGCGAGCAGCGTCGCCGCCAGCAGCCGCGCGATGGAAACGGGTGAATTCGTCATGCCACGTATTATGCGCCCGAAACGGTCGCTTCGAGAGCCGTCCTCTGACATTCGAACAAGGTCTCGATGCCGCGCTTGCCCAGCGCCAGCATCGCCACGAGCTGCGCATCGGTGTACGTCGCCCGCTCGGCGGTCGCCTGCACCTCGATCCACTCGTCGCGGCGGTTCATGATCAAATTGCAATCGACATCGGCTTTCGAGTCTTCCACATAGTTAAGATCGAGCAGCGCCGCCCCGCCGACGATGCCCACGCTGACCGCGGCAACCGCCCCCGTGAGCGCGTCAAGCGACCACAACCCGCGCGCCACGCCGACCATCACAGCGTCGCACAGCGCGACATACGCGCCCGTAACCGACGCGGTCCGCGTCCCGCCGTCAGCTTGCAGCACATCGCAATCGAGATAGATCGTTCGCGGGCCGAGCTTGGCCATATCAACGCACGTTCGCAGCGATCGGCCAATCAGCCGCTGAATTTCCTGCGTACGACCGTCCGCGCGTTTTCGCTCGCGACGGCCTTGCGTGGAACCCGGCAGCATGTCGTACTCGGCGGTCACCCATCCCAGCCCGCTCGCCGCGCGCCATGCGGGCACGTCGTCCTCGATCGACGCGGTGCAGAGCACCATCGTGTCGCCGGTGCGAATGACGACCGAGCCGGCGGCTGCCGAGGTGAAGCCGCGCGTAATCTGCACGGCACGAAGTTGATCGGGCGTTCGCCCGTCGGATCGGGTCATCTACCAAGCCTCGCA
Organism: Phycisphaerae bacterium; assembly: GCA_046155505.1. GTDB lineage: Bacteria > Planctomycetota > Phycisphaerae > UBA1845 > Fen-1342 > JBJXFK01. The sequence goes on along the minus strand of JBJXFK010000074.1, from coordinate 1,174 downwards.
ACGGAGTTCGGGAATCGCGGTGAAATCACTGTCGCGCGTGACGCCGATCGAATCGCCAATCGAAAGTGCGATGGCGGCAATCTGTGTGTCGATGTGCTGAATGGGACGACCCGCGCGGCGGAGCATGGCGTAGAGCCGGCCATACTCATACGCCGCATTCAGGTCGAACGGCCAGACCAGCCAGCGTTCCAGCTCTCGGTCGAGCGCGTTGAGGTTTCGTTCCCTCGTCGAACTGTACTGAGCGCCCCCATACAACTCGCCGACCACCGGCGCGGCGATCCCGACACGATGCCCGGACTTGATCAGCTTCTTCGCGCGATCGCGAAGCGCGCTGCGCTTTGGCAAGAATTCACCGGCGATGTTGGAGTCGAGCATGTAACGCGACACGCTTACAACCCCATTTTCTTTCGCATGGCCTCAACATTGAACTGCTTCATCCGCTGACGGTAGGACTCCCAATCCGCTAGCTCATCTTTGGTGAACTCCAGCGGCTCGAAGTCCTCGTCCCAGGCCCGTGCCAGCGCCGCTTGTCCTTCCGGCGTCGTCGGCCAAGTCGACTCGTCGAGCGGCCTGTTTCGTTCGCAGCGCGAGATTACGACTGGCTGTCCGTCCGGCCAGGAGACCGGCGATTCAAGGCGAATCACGCCATCTTGATAAGTTCCGCGTATCTCGTCCATCGCTTCACACTCCGAGCGCGACCCACTTCAAGAGTATACCAATTCGCCGTGCCCGCTTCCGCGCTACCCCACCCCCAGCGCCGCCAGAATGTTCCCACCCATCACCCAGGGCCGCCGCCCGCGCACGCGAATCACTACCACGCATCGCCGCGTGACCCAGCCCGGCGTTTGCGCGTCCGGCTCCAGCAGCGCTGCATGATCGCTCGGCAGCATCCACTCGGCCACCGCCAGAAAGTCATGCTCGACGCCCGCCCGCTTCACAAGCTGCACTTTCTCGAGCAGCATCTCATCGATCAACGCCGCCGTCCGCGCCTTGAAGCTCGCCGCCAGATCGACCGCCAGCATCGGCCGCGTCGGTGGATAGGGCAGCGGTCCCTGCATCGGCAGCGGCTGAAATCCGGTCGCGTCGAGCAGCTCGCCGGCCCTGGTCGCGTCGCACGCCGCGATCGCAGTGCAAAACTCCAACGCCGCGAGCGTCGCGATCTCGCCTTCCTTGA
>JBJXFK010000065.1:0-3481 GCA_046155505.1 Phycisphaerae bacterium | reverse complement strand
TGCCCCGCGAACGCCCTCGCGCACAGCGCTTCCGACTCCATCCAGCGCTTCCTGCGAAATCCAAAATGGCGGAAACGGAATCCTAATCTGCGTCTCGCAAAGGGACAAATTCGGTCGCACGGCGGGCGGGGGCCGCCGCAGGGCAAACGCATTCTAGCGCAAGTCCTTATCTTTCGATTGCCCGGCTCGGCGTTAATCCCGCGCCGCGATCTCAGAACGCGGGTTGCCAAGGAACGCAAAGTTAGAATGCGTTTGCCCTGGGGGGCCGCCCAAATCCGCCGGCCGTTTTGCATTTTCTTTCTTTCGAAGTGCGAGATTGGGCGTGCGGCGGACGTATTGAGAACGCCGGTCTGAAATAGGTCAGACCGCGCGAGCCGCATGATCGAACGCGGCAGCAAGGAGAGGTGCGATGAACACCGGGCACTCGGCGAATCCGATTCTCCATTGTCGAAGAGTAAAACACCCCCAGAATGCGACCGCGATGTTCCGATGTCGGAGTCGTCGCCGAGAAACCGAACCACGCGACCACGGGGGCCTACGTCAGGACAATCTAAGGGCAAGGACGACCGCCACGCACCGAAATGGAATCTCTGCGTGCATCGTCGCAGTAGCCACCGCGGCAGCCTTGACGGCGCCGGCGACGTGTTGGGCCGATCCGCCGACGATCGATGGATCGCGCGACGCCGCCTATAGCTCGCCGCGCGCCTTGCAGGATACGCCTACCGGATTCGGCAATGCGACACTGGGCCAGATTGACCTCGCCAATGGTTCGGAACTCGACGCGGCCTATGATTTCGTCCAGGACGGAGTCCTTTATCTTTTCTTCGCAGGCAATCTTGAGTCAAACTTTAACAAACTCGAGCTGTTCATCGATTCGCGTCCAGGCGGACAGAACCAGCTCCGGGGAGACAATCCCGACGTCGATTTCAATGGACTTAACCGCATGGGCAATGATGGCAGCGGCAACGGCCTGAAGTTCGACGCGGGCTTGGAGCCCGACTACTACCTCACGTTCGCATGTGGCGAGCCGGCGGGGCCCGGCAGCTTCGCGACGTTCGCGAGTTTCGCTGAGTTGCTGACCGACGGCGGCGGAGGGGGCGCTTACATCGGCTCCGGCGGGGCCGGCGCCAACGCGCTGATCGCCGCGAACGGCATCCGCATCGCCATCAACAACTCGAACACCGGCGGCGTGAGCGCGACCGAGGTGAATGCGCCGTCGGAGGTGAACAGCGGGATCGAGCTGGCGATTCCGCTGGCGCTGGTTGGCGCGCCGGACTATGTACATATCTGCGCGTTCATCAATGGTGAGCAGCACGACTATGTGTCGAACCAGTCGCTTCCCGGCATGAACGGCACAGGCAACCCAGGCGAGCCACGCGCACTGGACCTGCACGAGTTGCCAGGGGCGCAGTTCGTCAGCGTGGGCGTACAGCCACCGCCGCTGGCCTGTCCGATGCTCTATGCGATTAATTTCAATTTACACTACCTATTCCAATCGTCGGTGGTGTCGCAAATCAACGCCTACACGGCCGCGACCAGCAGTGTAAGCCCGGGCCTGCTCGCACCGGGAATTGGCCACACGATTGGCTTGGAGCTGGGACCCGACGGCTTTCTATACACGGTGACCACCTTGGGCGGCTTGCCCACACCCAACGCGCTGTACCGCATCAACCCTTACACGGGATTGACGCAAATGGTCGGTGCAGGGTTGGGCCTCAATAGTGTCTTCGAAGGCGACATCGCTTTCGATGCCGCCGGAGTGCTTTATGGCATCGGCAATCGCAATTCGAGCCAGCAAAACGAACTCTTCAGGATCAATCTAAATACGGGCGTTGCATATGACATTGTCGCGCTTCCGGGCATCGACCGCAACATCTCGTTCCTGGCGTTCTCCGGTGGGACGCTGTACGGCATCGACACAACGATTGCGCCGGGCACGACCACGACGTTGCTCGCGATCGATCCAACCACCGGCGCGGTACTGAGTTCTCGTAGAATCTGGCCCAACCTTGGGAGCGTGGGCGGCATGGACGACGACCCACTTTCCGGAATCCTCTATGTGGCTGATAGCAACGTGGCGGGCACGTACAAACTTTACGCATTGAACCCCATTAGCGGAGTCATGACGCTTGTCGGAGCGCACAGCATCACCCCAGACCTGTCCGGAATCGCTTTCTGCAACAGTTGCGCGCCGGCGGCGCCGCCCGTATGCCCGACGAATGTCGTCAGCACGACGTACTGGGGTGGTAACGACGACGGCTTCGCGCCGCCGGTTGAGCCCTCGGCGCCGCGTCCAGGCCTGGCAGTCTTCTGCTCCTCCGGACGCGACTTCGACGATCTGACCACCGACCATTGTTTTGCACACACCTTCAGCGGATTGATGCCAAACATCACCTCCGCGACGCTCGAACTGCATATGCGCTCGACCCACAGCCTCAGCACGAACGACACGATGGACTTGGGGTATCTGGGGAGCACGTTTGCATGGGGCCGGCACATCGGCACTTCCTCAGGTCAGTCTTCCGGCATGCTCCCGTCAGCCTGGTCGAACGGTTCGGATGCGACGATCCTGCTCAATCTGGCCGCGCTGCCCAATGCCGACGGCACGTGTACCGACATCCTCCCCACGATCAACAGCACCCGGCGCCTAGACCTATACGCCCAGGACGACACCGCCTTCGACTACGCGAAGCTCACCGTGACTGCGTGCGTATGCGATGACAGCGGTCCGTTCTTCTCGTGGACTCTCGGCATTCAGGACAATTTCTCTCCGGCTGGAAGCGAGCCGGCCCCGCCATCCTCGGCCTTGCTGGCGGCCTTTCCCAGTTCGACATGGAAGCCCTTCGATAACGCAACGCCGGGAGATCGCCTGGGCGTTCGCTTCACGGGAATTCCGAGCGGCGTAGTTGGCGCGCTGCTTGAAACGCGAATGCGCCCGAACAACTACATCCCGGCCAATGACACGCTGAGCATCGGGCTGGTTCCCGGCTGGCCCCCGGGCCAGGCGTCGTGGAGTGAGACGATCGCAGCGTTGCCCGGCGCAGGCAACTGGGCCGTTGGCGATCCAGCGCAGACCTTCGTGTTGGATCTGTGCAACCTGCCGGCAGACATCAACGGCGTCACAAATGTGCTGGGCAAGCTCGCCGACGGGTATCTTGACGTATGGGTCGAGAACGATACCACGGTCGATTACATGAAGCTCGTTGTGCGAACCTGCGACGCGTGTCCAGGCGACCTGAATGGTGATACACAGGTCAACCTGAACGACCTGGCAACCCTGCTGGCGCACTTTGGCCTCGGCGGGACCGGTCAAGACGGCGACATCAACGGCGACGGGCTCGTCGATCTGAGCGATCTCGCGTTATTGCTCGCCCACTTCGGCACGACGTGCTAGGCCTGCTAAGCCGGCGATCGCAACGGCGCTGCTGAGCGCTAGGAAGCGCCAACTATTCGGAGCGCGCGGTCGAGATCACTCTCGACC
>JBJXFK010000058.1:0-3234 GCA_046155505.1 Phycisphaerae bacterium | reverse complement strand
GGCGCAGCCTGATTGGCGGCGGCTTCGACGGCGCGGTCGGCACGAATCAGGCCAAAGCCGAAGATATTGTCGCGGCCCGGCTCGCCGAGGTCTTCGGCGGTGTTCTGAATAATTTCGCGGACCTGCGCGGGCGTCAGATTCGGATTGGCCGAGAGCATCAGTGCGACGACGCCCGACACGTGCGGCGTGGCCATCGATGTGCCTTGGCTGGTCTTGAAGTTCGAGCTGCGCGTGCCCTGAAAAGGTTCTTCAAAGTACGTGCTCAACACGTCTTCGGCGGTGGCTTTTCCGCTGCCGCCCGGAGCGGAGATGAAGTTCGTCGGCGCCTCATTCGAGTAATCCGCGCGCGTGCGATCGGGGCTGAGCGCGGCGACCGCGATGGCGTTTCTCTGGTTGGCCGGGCTGGAGCTTTGCGGCGCGGGGCATTGCTTCGCCTCGTTGCCGGAAGCCGCGACAACGACTGTCCCCCTAGCCTCGACCGCGGCGATGGCGTCATCCATCGCGGTGCTGGCCGGGTCGGGCGTGCAGGCCGGGCCGTTGAGCCCGCCGAGGCTCATGTTGATCACGCGGCATGGATTGGGATTGTTCGGCACGCCGGTCACTTCCAGGCCCGCGGTCCAGCGGACGGCACTGATCAGCGCGTCGTTCGAGGCGGGAATGGCGCGAACGGGAACGATCTTGCAGCCCCAGGTGACGCCGGTGACGCCGATCTGGTTGTTGCCAACCGCCGAAACGGTGCCGGCAACGTGCGTGCCGTGCGTGTTGGCCTCGTTACTGGCGGGCGTCGGCGGTGCCGTGGGGTCCGGCTTGTTGTCGACAAAATCGTAGCCCGGCAGCAGATTGGCCACCATGTCCGGATGCGTCAGGTCGATCCCGTCATCGAGCACGCCGACGCGGATGTTCGGCGAGCCGGTGGTGATCGCCCATGCGCGCGGCAGGCCGATCATCTCATATTGCCAGCGCTGGTCGCTGTAGCTCGGGTCATTGGGCGTGATCGTCTGCACGGCTTGCTTCGCGCGATAGATGCGATTCGGCTCGGCGGCGCGGATCGCGGGGTCGCTGTGCAGCACGGCGAGCGCGTCACGCGTGGTATCGGCTGAATCGGCAGACCCGATCGATACGAGGAACGGGCCTTCGGGCGTGATCTCTTTGATCGCCGAAAGGGCCAAATCCGGGTGACGATCCATGATGGTCAGCAGGGTTTCGCGGCCAACCCACATGTACTCGTGATGCAGGCTGATCAGACCCTCGCCGACGCGAATGTTTTCCTGCTCGACGCCGCGCGACTTGCCGGTGAACAGCTCCTCAGCCTTGATGAACTGCGCCGCGGTTTCGTCGAGTTTCGCCTCGTCCGCCGGCTCGGCAGACACGACGCCTTGGACAATGAGCGCGCCGCTCACACTCGGCTTGTCATCGTTTGCGCTCGGCGTCTGCGGACAGCCGCCCAGGAACATCATTAAGAACGCCGAGCATGCCAAGACTCTGCTCGAACAAATTGCGTGGCCGCGCGTGGCTGGACATCGTGAAGCTTGATTCATCGGAAAGTCCCTCGTCCCAATCTGGTGCGTGAAATGCTCTGCCTGAAACGGAGTGCGAACGGTAGCGTTCGCCCGTGTGCGTCGCAAGCACCGATAATCCAGCGATACTCGCTTCGCTCGCGTTCACTCGCTGGCGCGTCGCGTTCGGATCGCTGGCGCGATGCAATCGGCGGTCGGATCTCAATTCGCCACTCGCCACTCGCTACTCATTACTCGTTACTCGCCACGCGGCATCGCCGTCGCCGTATCCCCCGACGTTTTGACGCCTCCTGCATTTCGTCGATAGCATACGGGACTTGACCGACCGCCCGGCGGTGGCCGGTCTGCGTGCGTATCCGGAGACGTCTTGTGGCATTGCCTTACAACCAGCGAACCTGCTATTGCGGCGAGGTTCGACCGGCTCATATTCGTCAGACGATCTTGCTGTGCGGCTGGGTCGCGACGCGTCGCGATCATGGCGGCATGGTTTTCATCGACCTGCGCGATCGCGAAGGCCTCGTGCAACTCAAGTTCAACCCCGAGAGCGACCCCAAAGCCCACGAGGTCGCCGGCAAGCTGCGCAGCGAGTTCTGCGTCTGCATCCGCGGCGAAGTGGCGGAGCGACCGGCGGGTTTGCAAAATGCGAATCTCGCCACCGGCGCGGTCGAGATCAACGTGCATGAGATCGATATTCTGAGCGCGTCCGAAACGCCGCGATTCCCGGTCGAGGACGAAATTAACGTCAAGGATGACCTGCGGCTCGAATACCGCTTTCTCGACTTGCGCCGGCCGAAGATGCAGAACGCCCTGATCACGCGGCACAAAGCCGTGAAGCTGATCCGCGACTATTTCAGCGATGCGGGTTTCATCGAGATCGAGACGCCGTTTTTGACCAAGAGCACGCCCGAGGGGGCACGCGATTTTCTCGTGCCGTCGCGCAAGACGCCGGGTAGTTTCTACGCATTGCCGCAATCGCCGCAGCTATTCAAACAGCTTCTCATGATGAGCGGCTTCGACAAGTACATGCAGATCGTGCGCTGCTTCCGCGACGAGGACAGCCGCAAAGATCGCCAACCCGAATTCACGCAGCTCGACGTTGAGATGAGCTATGTGCAGATGGATGACGTGCTCGCCGTCGCCGAGGGCTATCTGCGGAAGGTGTGGAAGGCGATGCTCAATGTCGATATCCCAAACCCGCTGCCGCGCATGAGCTATGCCCAGGCGCTCGCGGAATTCGGCATCGACCGGCCCGACACGCGCTACGACCTGCGTATCAAGGACGTGACCGAGGTCTGCAAGAAAACCGACTTCAAGGTCTTCACCGTTCCGATCGAGAAGGGCGGCGCGGTGCGCTGTATTCGCGTGCCGGGCGGCGCGGATATGTCACAGAGCGAGATCGAGAAGAGCGAAACCAGCCTGCAAAACATCTTGAAGGGCATCGGTGCGGGCGGCTTGCCTTACGTGAAAATTGAAGCCGTCGACGGCAAGCCGACGCTGAAGACCGGCGTGGCGAAATTTTTCAACGAAGCCGCAGCGGGCGAATTGCTGGCGGCGACCGGTGCGCAGGCGGGCGACGCGATTTTCTTCGCCGCCGACACGGTCGACAACGTTTGCAAATTCCTGGCGCGCTTGCGCGAGGAAGTCGCCAAGCGGCGGAATCTGATTCCCGCGGGCATGTGGAATTTCCTGTGGGTGGTCGATTTCCCGTTGCTCGAGC
>JBJXFK010000057.1:0-10150 GCA_046155505.1 Phycisphaerae bacterium | reverse complement strand
TCGCGGCTCGTCCGCGCAGTTATCGCTCCGGGCGTTGAAGCGGAAACAGCAGCACCTCGCGAATGCTCTCACACCCCATGAGCAACATGCACAACCGATCAATCCCGATACCCAGCCCCCCCGCCGGCGGCATCGCGTATTCGAGCGCCTGGACATAGTCCTCGTCCATCACCGCCATCGTCTCATCGCCTTCGCCGCGAAGTTGGGCGCTGAATGTGTCGTGCTGGACCTTTGGGTCATTTAGCTCGCTGTACGCGTTGCCCATCTCCATCCCGTTGACGAAAATCTCGAAGCGCAGCGCAAAATTGGGGTCGCTCGGGCTGCGCTTGGTGAGCGGACAGAGCGGCGCGGGATAGTCGATCACGAACGTCGGGTTGATGAGCTTGTCCTCGACGTAGTGCTCGAACAACGCACTCACCACCACCGCGTCATCCGCCTTGGCCGGGTCGAGCGTGATCTGCTTCTTACGAAATAGCTCGCCCGCCCGCTCGCGACACGCCGCACTGTCGTCGATCGCGATGCCGACGTGTTCATTGAACAAATCGGCATACCGCCGCCGCGGCCAGGGCGGGGTGAAGTCGATGAGTTCAGGCACGGAGGCACGAAGGCACGTAGGCACGGAGTCGGCGGCGACGCCAGCGGCGTCCGCAGGGGCGTCGGCGATCGGCATTTCCTTCGTGCCTTCGTGCCTCCGTGCCTTCGTACCTATCTGATACGACCCAATCACATCCCGCGCCGCACCCGCAATAATCGCCTCACTAATGTCCATCATGTCGTGATAGTCGCCGTACGCCTGATACAGCTCGAGCATCGTGAATTCAGGATTGTGCCGCGGACTGATGCCTTCGTTGCGGAAGCAGCGCGAGAACTCGTACACGCGCTCCAGTCCGCCGACCAGGCAGCGCTTCAGATACAACTCGGGCGAAATCCGCAGGAACAGATTCATATCCAGCGTGTTGTGGTGCGTATTGAATGGCCGCGCCGCCGCCCCGCCATAGATCGGCTGGAGCACCGGCGTCTCGACCTCGATGAAACTGCGCTCGCGCAGCACGCCGCGGATGTAATCGATAATCCGCGCCCGCAAGATGAAATTCCGCTGCGACTCCGGGTTGGCGAACAAATCGACGTAGCGCGACCGATACCGCGCCTCAACATCGGTCAGCCCGTGCCACTTCTCCGGCGGCGGGCGCAGCGCCTTGCTCAGTAGCCGAAAGTGCGAAACCCACAGCGTCAGCTCGCCGGTCTTGGTCCGCCCAATCTGCCCCTCAGCTCCAACGATATCGCCGAGGTCAAGCATCTTGGCCAGTTGCCACGCAACGTCCCCGCCGGGAAACGCATCTTCCCCCTTCGTGCCTACGTGCCTCCGTGCCTCCGTGCCTTCCTCGATCGCCTTCTTCGACACCGCCCACTGCAAATCGCCGGTCCAATCGCGGACCGTCATGAAGATCAGCTTGCCCGTGTCGCGGAACAGATGCACACGCCCCGCCGCGCGAAATCGCCCCTCCGGCTGATCGCTCGTCGTGCCCGAAGCCAGGTTCATCGCCTCAGCTTTGGCCCGAATCTCCGCGTTCTTGGTGATATTTGTAAAGCGCGAGCCGTAGCCATCGACGCCCAGGGCTCGCACCTTTTCCAACTTGATCTGTCGGTCTTGTATTTGGTCGCTCATAGGCGGGAGAGTCTAAATGCAGCGGGCAAAACTCGCGAGAACGACCAAAGCCGCCTACGCAGCGGCCCGTCGCCGACCTACAATGTGGTGCTGTCGAAATTGAGAGAATCAAGTTTCGAGCGGTGTTATTGCCGTTCGGGGAGCATCGGCCTCCGGCCGGTGCGCAATCAAATTCGCATCGGCCGGAGGCCGATGCTCCCCCTCGGTTTCGCAGACGCTTGGGCTATTCCAGCGAAAGAGATCGTGTTGCATGGCCGGGCTATCACTGCCAATTTCGGGTCAACTGTCCGCCGCGCCCAAATCCGTGGCCACGGGCGGTAGCGCGCCCATCGTTTCCTTCGTCTCGCTCGGCTGTGCGAAAAATCTGGTCGACTCCGAGAAAATGCTCGGCCAACTGGCCCAAAGTGGGGCCGTCATCAGCGGCGATGAGTCCGTCGCCGACACGATCGTCGTCAACACCTGCGGCTTTCTCGAATCGTCCCGCACCGAGGCGCTCGAAATCCTGCGCGAACTCGCCGAGCGCAAGCGAGCCGGCAAGCTCAAGCGCATCGTCGTCGCCGGCTGCCTCGTGCAGCGCGACGGCTCGAAACTGACCGACTGGGTACCCGAAATCGACGCCCTCGTCGGCGTCAACAATCGCGACGATGTCGTAACCGCCGTCTGGCGAAATCAGCGCGACGCCGGCGTGTCGATGCACTTGGGCGAATACCACGCCGTCACGCTTGATGCGCCGAACCGCTGGAACGATCAGGGGCGTTTGCGACTGACGCCGCAGCATTACGCGTATGTGCGTGTGAGCGAGGGCTGCAACCAGAAGTGTACGTTTTGCACCATCCCGTCGATCCGCGGGCCGATGCACAGCAAAACGCGCGCCGAGCTGGTTCGCGAATGTAACGAGTTGGTCGCCGACGGCGCGAAAGAGCTGATCCTCATCGGACAGGACACGACCAGCTACGGCGCGGACCTCGGCGACGGCAGCGATCTTTCGGCGCTGCTGCGCACGCTTGATGTCGAGGTCGATTCCGCCGCGCGCTGGATTCGATTGATGTACGTCTATCCGTCGATCATGACCGATGCGATGATTGACGCGATCGCCGAATCGTCGCGCGTGGTCAAGTACATCGACATTCCGCTGCAACACGCGACCGATCGCATGTTGCGGGCCATGCACCGCCGCGTCACGCGTGCGCAGACCGAATCGCTGCTCGACAAGCTCCGCACGCGCATCCCCGGCGTCGCGATTCGCACGACGTTTATCGTCGGCTTTCCCGGCGAGACCGAGCAGGACTTCAGCGAGTTGCTGTCGTTCATCGGCGATCAGGGCTTCGATGCCGCCGGGGCGTTCAAGTATTCGCTAGAGGCCGAGACGCCGTCGGGGCGGATGAAGGAACAACTCTCGCCCGAGTGGAAGCAGGAACGGCACGAGCGTTTCATGCTCGCACAGCAGGAGATCGCGTTCAAACGCGCCCGCGCCTGGAAGGGCAAGACTTTCGAGGTGCTCATCGACTCGCATGCCGACGGTCGCACGGCGATCGCGCGACATAGCGGGCAGGCACCGGAGGTGGACGCAACCACGATCGTCCGCCCGACCGACGCGCAGCCCGGCGAATTCGTGACGGTGACGTGCAGCGGCGCTTCAGACTATGACTTGCTCGCCCGGCTAAGCACATGAACGCCCCGCACCGCGCAATCGGCGACTCGCCGCGCGATGGCCCCTCGCGGAGGTGGCTTCTCGCGCTGCTGATGATCACCGCCTTCGCCGCGTGGCTGCGTTTCCCCGCGCTCGACGTGCGCCCGATGCAAGGCGACGAAGCGGTTCACGCGATCAAGCTCGACGAACTGCTGCGAACGGGGCGCTATGTCTACGACCCGCACGAGTATCACGGCCCTACGCTTTACTATTTCACGCTGCCGATCTGCTGGGCGACCGGCGTGCGATCGATCGCCGATATCGACGAACGCACCCTCCGCATCGTTCCCGCAATCTTCGGCGTTGGGCTGATTTTGCTGTTGCCGCTCGTCGCCGACGGGCTGGGGCGAGGCGCGACGATGTGGGCGGCAGCGCTCATCGCGACGTCGCACGCGTTTGTGTTCTATGGCCGCTATTACATCCAAGAGACGCTGCTCGTCTTCTTCACCTTCGCAGCGATCGCGTGCTGGTGGCGGTTTTTGCGGAGCGAGCGGTTGGGTTGGGCGATCGCGGCGGGCGCATCGGTCGGACTTGCGCACGCAACGAAAGAGACGATCATCATTGCCGCAGGATGCGCTGTGGCTGCTTGCGTACTGAACTCCCAAGTCCTACGGGGATGGCAGCGCGAGGTGCCGATTCCCGCCGGAGCGCCTAACGCCGACACCTTGAGCACCGAGAGCGACGAAATCCTGTCTACGCTGCTGGGGATGCGACGGCACGCTGCAATCCGAATCGGTGCCGGCGTTGTGTTTCAAGCAGCCGGAGTTGTTTCGATCTGCATGTTTTCCGCATTTTTCACCCACTGGCGCGGCGTGCTCGACTCTGTCCTCACATACGCCACTTACCTCGGCCGAGCCGACGGGGACGGAATTCACAACCACCCGTGGTGGTTCTATCTGCAACGCATCGCGTACACGCACTTCGCCGCCGGGCCGGTGTGGAGCGAGGCGGTGATTCTCGTCGCTGCTCTGCTCGGCTTTGTCGTCGCCGCCACGCCCCGCACATCGCCGCAGCGCAACGATGGCGATCCGCGTTTCGTGCAATTTGTCGCCGCCTACACGCTGTTGCTCACGCTGGCATACTGCCTGATCCCCTACAAAACGCCCTGGTGCGCGCTCGGGTTTTTGCATGGCATGACACTGCTCGGCGGTGTCGGCATCGCCTGGCTGGCCGGGTCGCAGGTCGCGAGCGTGCGCTTCATCGCCGTCGCCGCGTGCTTCGCGCTCGCGATCGGGCAACTGGCGTCGCAAGCGGCGACCGGTAGCACGCGATTCGCATCGGACAACCGCAACCCGTATGTCTATGCCCATCCGATTCGAAGCGTGGTCGAGCTTGGCACATTCGTCGAGCGCGTCGCGGCGGCGCAAGCTGATGGACGACGCACGCTCGTCCACGTCTATATGCACGACGCCTGGCCGCTGCCGTGGTACCTGCGGCGGCTCGAACGCGTCGGCTATTGGGAGCAGCCGCAAACGAACATCGACGCACCGATCGTCATCGCCGACGAATCGCTCGCGCCGCGGCTCGACTCGCAACTCGGTGAACAATACGCCGCCTACCGCTACGGCATTCGCCCCGACACGCGCGTGATTGTCTATGTGCGGCGCGATGCAAAGCAGCGGTTCGACCGCTCGCAATCGCACGACCCCCAGCCGCACGCCGAGGCGCAGCCATGAGCGATCGGCACACATTCTCGCATCGCGCGATGGCGTGCGACTGGGGCATCACACTCTACTGTGACGACGCTCGCTACGCCGCACAGGCCGCGCGGGCAGCGTGGGATGAGGTCGACCGCCTCGAACGTGAGCTCAGCCGATTTGTGCGCGAAAGCGACATCAGCCGCATCAATCTGCAACCCGCCAGCGTGCCACTCCGCATCGGTCCCGACGCGTTCGCATGCATCGAAATGGCCCATGAAATCGCCGTGCTCACCGGCGGTGCGTTCGACCTTACCATTGGCTCGCGCGTGAATACACGCTCGCGCGACGACGAACGCAGCGGCGACGGACACGCGATCATCTCGGATAGTGACGCACCGATCGACATGCGGCTCCTGCCCATCGACCGCGCTTCGCGCAGCGTCGCACGGCTCGACGAGCGCATCCGCGTCGATCTCGGCGCGATCGGCAAGGGGTACGCCGTCGATCAGGCCGTCACGATGCTCCGCGAATGGCGAATCGAAGCGGCCCTCGTGCATTCCGGCGGCAGCACGGCGTACGCGCTGGGTGCGCCGCCCGCGACCGACGCATGGCCGCTCGACATTCGGAACCCGCTGCGGCACGACCGGATTCTGTGCACCGAAGCGATCCGCGACGCGGCACTCTCCGGATCGGGCACGCTGCTGCATGGCGAGCACATCATCGATCCGCGCAGTGGCCGATCGGCGACGGGCCCGCTCGCCGCGTGGGTGCTCGCCGCAAGTGCCGCCGAGTCGGACGCGATTTCGACGGCGTTGATGGTGATGGACGAACCCGCGATCGTCGATCTGTCACGCCGTCGCCCGGACATGACAGCGTGGTACGTGCCGCGCGCACTTTGCGGAGCCAAGCACCAGCTCATTCGCGTTCGCGCCGGGGAAAGCAAACCAGCGGCGGAGTTCGATACGGTCGCAAGGTAGCGAGCGCCCGACCGAACGCGACGCGCACGCGAGTGCCCCGAGCGCAGCGAGTCTCCATCCGAACCCCGAGCGCGAGCGAGCGGGGTAAGCCGCGGTGGAGTGCAGAGTTTCGAGGATCGAATAGCGAGTATCGAATTGGAGACCGGTCGTCCGCATTCCAACTCGCTACTCGCTCTTCGCTACTCGCTACTCAGAGCACGTCACCCCGTCGCTCGCGCTCCGGGTTCGGATTGCCAGTGCGACCGCGCCGGGCCCCGGGTTCGGATTGTGGGTACGAGCGCGCCAGCCCCTGGCTTCGCAAATTTGCCGAGCGGCAACCCCTCCCTTACGTTTGGTACTCGGTTTAGATTCGAGGGACATATGCCGCGACCTTCCAGAGCCGTCGAACGCCGCCGCGAGCTGACGCCCAAGCTCGCGCTCGCCTTTGCCCAGCTCGGCTATCGCGGCGCGACGACCGCCGAGCTGGCCCGCCGTTGCAAAGTGCAGGAGCCGGCCCTCTATCGCCTGTGGCCCGACAAGCAGGCCATGTTCGCCGCCGCGATCGAACACGTGTACGACAATTCGGTCGAAACGTGGAAGCGGTTGCTCGCCGAACCGGGCCGTGGCACCGCCGCCGAGCGTGTGCTCGCCTACGAGGCCGAGCATCACGGCGAGCTAGGCCTCTATCGCCTGCTCTTCAGTGCGCTGGGCGAAACCGACGATCCGGCGATCGCCGAGGCGTTGCGGCACACGTATGGTCGCTTCGTCGAATTCCTCTCGCAGCAAATCGCCGCCCATCGCGGCGGGCGAGCATCGCAAGCGGATAGCGCCACGGCGTGGGCGTTCATCGGCCTGGGCACGGCGGCGAATCTGGGTCACGAACTGTCGCTGCTCAACCTCGAGCAACGCGGCTCGCTCTTCCGCGAGATCGGTGCCGCCCTGCTGGGCGCAGCTCGTGCGCGGTGAGCGGCACCCATAACGGCGATAACGCTGGTAGCGATCGGGCCTCCGTGCCCGACGACCGCTCGCGCCGCTGGCCGAAACCGAGCCCCGACCGAAAGGAAGGGGTTTTCTATCGCCGCACGAAAAAACCCGTTGCTTTCGCGCGGAACTCCATTCGTCGGATCAAAAACAACCGGGCGATCTGCGGCAGCGTCTTCACACAATTCACCTCACCCACCACATCTGCCGATTCCATTGCGAAGTCATGTCGGCATGCCGCCGACGCCAGTCGTCGCCGTACCGGGGGGTCCGAGAATGGACGCCGAAAAGATCGTAAAAATGACGCAGGATTCGCTGCGTGAGATGCTCGAGTGTCGTCATCCGGGCTCGACCCGCGCGGGCCGGGCCGGCATGCGCGTCGAAGAACGATGGCCGTTTCCCGGAACCGTCGAGGTCTGGCTGCCCGAGGGCAGCTATGGCGAGCGGCATGTGCTGGCCACGCTGCACAACCTGAGCGTGAACGGATTGGCGATGCGCACGCGCCGGCCAATCCCCACCGACACGAAACTCTCGATCGCCCTGCATCAGCCCGAGTTGAGCGTCTATGGCGAGGCCCTCGTGCGGCACTGCACCCGCGCCCACCCCGGCTACCTGGTCGGGCTCGAATTTCTGTTCGGCGACGACGACGAGGAAACGTACGAATAGCACGCCGGCGAGTAAGATTCTCCGCGAATTTGCGGTCACGCAGCGTTCGCGGAGAGAGAATGCCGATCCGTCGCCGATTTGTGGTACTCGCCAACTCGCACAAGAACATCCCCGGCCGGTGCCTCGCCGGTCGGCTGCTCGAAGATAACGATCGCCCCGGCGCGTGGATTCGGCCGGTCAGCAACCGCCCCGGCGGCGAAGTGCTCAGCGAGCATGTCTTGACGCCGGGCGGCGCGGCGTTTGATCTGCTACATGTGGTCCGAGTTCCGCTCGATCGGCATATCGCGTCTCGTACCCATCCCGAAGATTGGCTCATCGCGGCGGGCGAGCCGTGGCGACTCGAACGCCGACTTCATCCGTACGAACTCGAACGATTCGTTGAGGAACCGGCGAATTTGTGGCTCGATGCGTCACAGCCGGACGACATGGTGAGCAGTGAAGCGCTCATCGGCGGCGGTGGGCACCAGACGCTGTACCTGATTCGTCCTGAGGGTTTTGCGTATGAATTGAGTACCATCGCGGTGGCGGGTTCCGATCGCCCCCGACGACAACGCCTGGCGCGATTCAGCTATCGCGATCGCGAATACACGTTCGCCGTCACCGATCCGGCGTTTCTGCATCGCTATCAGCACACGTTTCCAAAGCTGGGCGAGCCGGCGGCGGTGTTGCAACCGCAGCGCTCGGACGGGCTCCTGCTATGCGTCAGTTTGACACCGGCGATGGAGGGTGTGCATCAGAAGCTGGTGGCGGCGGTGATCGAGGATTAGCAACCGAGCCCCGACCGTGAGGAAGTGGTTGATCTTCGCATCCGAACCCCGAGCGCGAGCGAGCGGGGTAACGTTCGGAGAGTAGCGAGTACCGAATAGCGAGTAGCGAGTTGAGACGCAGACCGCCACTCTCCAACTCGACACTCGATACTCGCTACTTTTCACACCGCCGCGGCATACCCCACACGCTCGCGCTCGGGGTTCGGACTCGGCTCGCTTCGCTCGCGTTCACTCGCTTGCGCGTCGCGTTCGGATCGCTTGCGCGAGCCGCCGTCGGGCACGGAGGTGCGATCGCTACGGCTTTCGACATTCGGCTCTCGACCTTCGACCTTCGGCATTGCCGTCTCGCTATTCGCTAATTTTTCTCGCCAGCAAGCAAATATGCATCGTCCCAAACTGTCGCTCATCGGCGATTGTCAGCGTCTCGGGAATCCGCGCCTGCCCGCTCGCGTAGCCGCCGTAGCGAAACACGATCAGCCCATCGTCCGCGAGGTTCGGCGCGAGCCGCGCGAGCAGGTCGATCACCTTCAGCTCATCCGTCGCATCCACATATGGCGGGTCGAGGAACATCAGCCCATAGCGCACATCCGGCAGGCGCATGCTCCACACATTGTCCACGGCGACGCGGGCCAGATCGCCCATTTTTAGTTTGCCGACGTTGGTGCGCAGGGCCGTAATCGCCTTGCGGTCCCGCTCGACAAACATGCACGAGCGACAGCCGCGCGACAAGGCCTCGATCCCCAATGACCCCGTGCCCGCGAACAGATCCAGCACGTCGAAGTCCGGTAATTCCGCCAGCGTGCCGAAGCGGCTGCCGAGGATATTGAACAGCGACTCTTTCACGCGATCAGTGATCGGGCGGGTGCGCTCGCCTTCGGGCGCGATCAGCGGAATGCCTCGAAACCGGCCGGCAATCACGCGCATAAATCGACAGATCCTCTATCGCGGTCGCCCGCGTAGCCTGGGTCACGGGCCGCGTCACCGCGTGAGCGAAATTTTGCGTTTGCAGGGTTTCGCGGACTGAACAGGCCTGCGCCGCTGGCCGATGTAGCCCGTGCCATGATACACGACCTCCGCACGATCCTCGACGGTTGGGAATATGAGCCGGGCAAGATCTCGGTTCGCAAAATCATTGGCCGCGACGGGCGCGAAAAGATACAAACGCGCGTCGACCTCGGACTCTTACAGTTCGAGACCGGCGGTCGCCCCGACGGCATGCGGCCGCACGGCTACGACTCGCTGCTCGATTGCCTCGAGTCGCGGCTGCGCGAGCGCGAACGCCGCACGGGCAACGACGGCGGTTTCTGCCTGACGCCGGACGATTGCCGCGAGCTGCGCCACGAAGCGCACCTGTACTATCAGCGATACCTGTCGTTCTTTGTGCTCGAAGAATACCAGTCGGTGCAGCGCGACACGACGCGGAATTTGCGCCTGCTCGACTTCTGCCACGACTATGCCGAGAACGAAAGCGACCGCGACGCGCTCGAGCCGCAGCGCGCGTACATCATGATGATGCGCACGCGTGCGCGGGTGTATGAGGCGCTGCGCGACGCACAGTATGAGACCGCCCTGAAACTGGTGGACGACGGCATCGACGAGGTATCAGCGGTCGCGAACGCAAACTCGGCGATCTATGCCGACAACGAAGCACCCGAGTTGCAGGTGCTGGCGACGCTGCGCGATGAAGTGATGCAGACGTTGCCCGAGCACTCGCTGCCCAAGCTGCAGCTTGATCTGGAACGCGCGCTCGACGCCGAGGACTACGAGAAGGCGGCCGATTTGCG
>JBJXFK010000052.1:0-4647 GCA_046155505.1 Phycisphaerae bacterium | reverse complement strand
CCAGTCTGGTCGGTTTCATCACGCTCTTCGGCATCGCGGTACGC
This sequence comes from Phycisphaerae bacterium, assembly GCA_046155505.1. Lineage (GTDB taxonomy): Bacteria > Planctomycetota > Phycisphaerae > UBA1845 > Fen-1342 > JBJXFK01. The sequence goes on along the minus strand of JBJXFK010000052.1, from coordinate 4,603 downwards.
AACGGCCTGCTGCTCGTGAACCACTACCAGCACGTCATGCAGGTCGAAGGCAAGCCGCTGGGCGAGGCAATCGTCGTAGGTTCGATGGAGCGGCTCGTTCCCATTCTGATGACGGCGTTATGCGCAGCGCTGGGGCTCGTGCCGCTCGCGATGGCGAAGGGTGAACCGGGCAACGAGCTGCTCGCCCCGTTGGCGATCGTGGTTTTGGGCGGTTTGATCACATCCACGTTTCTCAACCTGCTGGTCGTTCCAGCCGGTTACTCACTCGTATTCGGTTTGAAGGTCAAAGAAGGCAGTGCGGCGACGAGCAGCCTGTTTAGCCGGCTTGTGGCCGGACTGCGGCGGCGTCGCGCGACAACTCACTCGAAGGGAGCTTGAACATGCGTTCGATCATCTTGACTTCCACTCTCTGCGTTCTCATCGGGCTGTTCGGCTGCGAGCGGAAACCGGACTCAAGCACGCCCGCAGCGCCGAAGGGCGGTGGATCGGCCGCGACTAAGGAAGCGCACTCAGACGACGACGGACACGACCACGATAAGGAAGCCCACGGTGATCACAAGGAGCAGGAGTTGGGATCGGTGACGATCGCCGGCTTCGCGGTTCGCGCCGTCCTAGGCGGCGAGGTCGTGGCCGGTAAGGAAGTGGATGTGGACGTTCACGTGACCGGTAGCGAAGGCAAGGTCAACGCGGTCCGGCTGTGGATCGGCACGGAGGACGGCAAGGACGCCATGAAGATGAAGGCCACGATCAACAAGGATGAGGCGCACAACCACGTCGAGGTTCCCAGTCCGCTCCCAGCGGGCGCAAAGCTGTGCATCGAGCTGGAACTCACCGGCGGCGAGAAAAAGGTGGGCTCGTTGGCTCTGAAGCCATAAGCGGCAACAAGGAGCCGCAGCGATGGCGAAAGTCGCCTACCGGGTTACTGGTCTCCATTGCGCCGACGAAGTCACGACGCTCCGCGCCGCACTAACCCCGCTACCGGGTGTGGAGGAGCTTCGTTTCGACATCCTGAATGCGCGCATGACCGTTGACTACGATGCCGATCGTCTCAAGTCCGCCGACTTGGAGGCGGCTGTCGCGGGCACGGGGATGCGTGCGAGTCCGATTGTCGAAGGGGAACCGCAGGCTGCAGAGACTGGCATTTGGTCGCGGTGGGGCCCGTCGATTTCGACGGCCCTCAGCGGACTCTTCCTATCTTTGGGTTTCATCGTTCACGGACTGATCGCGGGCTGGCCCGCGGCCATCGGCGCGGGCGATCCTCTAATCCCAACTCTCGTTCGCGTTTTCTATCTGGCTGCCGCCGTCTGCGGGGCATGGTTCATCCTGCCAAAGGCCTGGTACGCCACGCGACGCGCCAGGCCCGACATGAACTTGCTCATGACGGTCGCCGTGGGCGGTGCAATCGGCATTGGCGAATACTTCGAAGCTGCTACCGTCGCGTTCCTGTTCGCGCTGTCGCTGGCGCTCGAAGCCTGGAGTGTCGGGCGCGCCCGCCGGGCCGTTGCAGCGCTCATGGCGCTGACGCCGCCGCAGGCGCGGGTTGTGCTTGCGGACGGGCGCGAGGAGGAGCGCGATATCGTAGACGTGCCCGTAGGAACGACAATTGTTGTTCGACCGGGAGAGAAATTCGCCCTGGACGGCCGGATCACCAAGGGCGTCACCACGGTCAACCAGGCGCCGATCACCGGGGAGTCGGCTCCGGTTGAAAAGAGCGTCGGCAGCGAGGTTTACGCCGGCACGATCAACGAAGACGGCGCGGTGGAGTTCATTTCGACCAAGCTCGCCGCCGACTCCACACTGGCGCGCATTACCCGAATGGTCGGCGACGCGCAGGCCCGCCGCGCCCCCAGCGAGCAATGGGTCGAGACGTTTGCGCGCTACTACACCCCCAGCGTAATGCTGCTGGCGATCCTCGTGGTCGCCATTCCGACACTGTTCTTGGGCGGTGCCTTCGGTTACTGGTTCTACCAGGCACTCGTTCTGCTTGTAATCGCCTGCCCATGCGCGCTCGTGATTTCGACACCGGTCAGCATCGTAGCGGCGCTGGCCAGTGCAGCGCGGCACGGCGTTCTGATCAAGGGCGGGTTGCACGTGGAGACGCCGGCTCGGCTCAAGGCCATCGCGCTCGACAAAACCGGAACGCTGACGGAGGGACAGCCCCAGGTCCAGCAGGTCATTCCCCTCGCCGGCCATGACGAGCGCGAGCTGCTCGACATCGCGTCCGCCATCGAACAGCGCTCCGAGCATCCGCTGGCCCGGGCGATCGTCCGCTATGCCGAGGCGCGCGACGTGCGTCCCGCTCCGGTGGACGACTACCAGACATTGAAAGGCAAGGGTGCGACGGCACGGCTCCGAGGCCAATCGGTTTGGATTGGCTCGCACCGCCTGCTCGAAGAACGCGCGCAGGAGACGCCCGAAATGCACGCGCGGTTGGAGGCGCTTTCTACCGCTGGCGCGAGCATCGTCGTTGTGGGGAATGACGAACACGTATGCGGTTTCATCGCAGTCGGCGACCGTGTGCGCGGCGCGGCGCGCCAAACCGTTGCGGATTTGCACGCGGCGGGCATTGAGCACGTCATCATGCTCACCGGCGACAACCAAGGAACAGCGCGGGCCGTCGCGGCGGCGACAGGCGTTGACGAGGTGCGGGCCGAGTTGCTGCCCGAGCAGAAGGTCGCGGCCATCGAGGAACTGGTGGCGCGTTACCACGCGGTTGCGATGGTCGGCGATGGTGTGAACGACGCCCCGGCCCTGGCCCGTTCCAGTCTCGGCATCGCAATGGGCGCAGTCGGCACCGATGCGGCCCTGGAGACAGCGGATGTCGCGCTGATGAGCGACGACCTCTCTCGTCTCCCCTGGCTGATCCGCCATTCCCGCCGGACGCTGGCCATCATTCGTCAGAACATAATCGCCGCGCTCGCGGTTAAGGCAGTATTCATTCTGCTGACGCTAGCCGGACACGCCAGCTTGTGGGCGGCGATCGCGGCCGACACGGGCATGTCGCTCGTGGTCGTGTTTAACGCTCTGCGATTGCTGGGCGACACGGGCCGAGCCGGTCCTTCGATTCCTCGCCATTCATCGCCGTCGGAGATTCGTATCGGGCTTCGCCGATGAAAACGGCCCTATCGCCAGGGCCGATTCCGGATAGCGGGGTACGACTCGAACCTCTGACCCCTGTACGCGCGTTGCGGACGGCTACGGGTTCGACACGCGACTCCGACGGATTCTTGCCTGCCGCATTGAGTGCTGAGCGGCGCAATCGCCCGGTAGACTCATAGAGTCCGCGGTTGTCGCGACAACCGGAAGGGCATTTTTGTGCGGTCTCCTGCGCCTTCGAGCGGCATTATTTTTCAGAAAACCGCATTTTCGTAAAGCCTTGTGGGATATGGATTTAATTACAAAACCGCTGCTCTGCCAATTGAGCTACGGTGGCAAATCAATGACTGGCAACAACTCACTCGGTACATTGCGAGCGCCGGGAACGGCTCGTCGCGGTGAACGCGACGGTCGCTGCTCTACGCGGATAATAACCGAAATCGCAGCCGGTACAGATGGGATCGGCACTGCCGCGGTGTAGAGCATTCGCCCGCGGCTGCGATTCGGATGCCCACCGCTGACGCTTCGGATGGCGTGGCTGAGCGCATGGCGAGAAGAGCGCAGCGGTGGGTCGTTGCGCTCCATTTTCGTACGCCGCCGCGACCGAGCGACGCCAAACTGTCGCGAGAGAACCCGCTCACCCCCGTGAATTCGCCGCGAAAACGTGTGATTCGCGCCGCCATCGTGCTGCGAACCGCCCCGCTGACGTTCGTTGCGCCCTACGCTTGCCTGACGCGGCACGTCGCCGCAATGGGGAAAAAGGGGAGCAACACATGGCGGAACAACGACGACACATGGAACACTTCGGCCCGGACCTGTCACGTGGGCCGTTCACTTCGAACAGTCCGACCGTGGCGGCGGTGCAGATCGCATCGCTGCTCGCGCAACTGCGCGTGCCGCTGCTGCGAAGTGACACCGAGATTCAGGCGCATGCCGACTTCATTCGCGGCCTGGCGGATCGGCTGATGCCGGACGCGGCGCAGGCGATTTACCTGACCGTCGGAATCGAGGCCGCCAATGAGATTTACACTACTATTCGCGAGGATTCGAGCGAGCGCTCGCTGCTGCACTGCTGGCTGGCCGACGCGCCGGGCGGCGGCGAAACGAGCGTGTTGCCCGACGAAGTGAGCTTTGTCGGCGGGGTCGTGCTGCAAACGGTGACGAATTTGAAACGCTACCTTGTGATCGGTCCGGATAGCGGCGCGGTGACCGCACGGGTCAAGTCGACACTGGATCAGACTTGGTACTGGGCGGTGGAACGCAACGGTCGGGTGTACTACTCGGCGGCACTGAATTTCAATATCTAAACGACTATTCACGATTGCGCGACAGCAACCGCGGAGCATGCGGGAGCATCGGCGTCTTCGCCGGTGCAAATTTTGCGCGCACCGGCCGGAGGCCGAGGCTCCCCGTTACTGCATCGCGCGAAATCACTTCGTAGCGGAGCGAAATCAGCCTCTGAGAAAAAACAACCGGGCGGTGCGTCGGCGGGCGTCGGGGGGAAACG
>JBJXFK010000048.1:0-20518 GCA_046155505.1 Phycisphaerae bacterium | reverse complement strand
CGGGCGGCGACCGCCGAACGGGCCTTCTTGAGCGCTCCCTTGAGCCGGTTCGCGAACGAATCGAAAATGCTGATCGTCTTCACCGCAAGTTCTCCGTTGCATAAGGCGGGATCGACCTCGCGACGCTGCGAGGGTCAGTCGACGGAGGTCTCTTTCGTCTTCCGCCGCGAGATCGAATCCGCTCTGCTAGGTATTGCCGCCGACGCCCGTCATTTCTCACCGGTGATCAGAATTTTTCGTTGCCGCCCGGCCGGCCGCGGGCGAAACTGTCCAAATGGCCAAGCAGACGGCTCCTTCCGAGAAACAGCGCACCGCCCGCCTCGCCCGAATGACCGACTTGTGCGAGAGTCTGCCCGGCGCGGCACACGAACCCGCCGGCCTCGGCCACATCCGCTTCCGCGTCGCCAAAAAGGTGTTCGCGTGGTTCCTCAACAACCACCATGGCGACGGCATTTATTCCATCTGTTGCAAATCAACGCTGGCCAAGCAAAGTGAACTCGTGCGGCGGCATCCCGAAGTGGTGTACGTACCCAAATACGTCGGCAAACAGGGCTGGGTTGCCGCTCGCATCGATCTAAAGGACGTTGCGTGGGAACTGGTGAACACGCTGTTCGTAGAAGCCTATCGTTTGCAAGCGCCGAAGCGCCTGCTCGCCGAGCTTGACGGGTGAGACTTCGCTCGATGTAGCGGTCGGCCCCTCCGAGCGCCGTTCGCCACGACTTCGGGCGTGCAGAATGACCGCCCCACCCACGCAGTTCGCCGTCGGCCGGCGGGGCCGAGCTAGGTACTTCTCACACAATCGGGCGACAGCGGGCGGAATCGAATTTCGAAACGGAGCCGAGAGCGGTCACGGCGGGAAACTCGTGGGCGCGAATTCGCAGAAATCGCTCGCTCGCATTTGGTGAGCGGCTATAATCAACCGCGTTCGAAGTGGGGGGCCACTTCACTCGCAATCAGTTTCGCATCGGGTCTCGGCGTCGGATGGTGCGCGGCTTACGCCACACGTCAGACGCCTCTCGCTACGCGGTCGAGTCGGCGTGCGATTTGGAAGCCATCGGATATTCGCAGGTCTTGTCGCCCAGCAGGCCGCGCGATTTCGTGGGCATTCGATCGCAACGCATTTGGACCCTCCAAAGGCTCGGCCGCGTCTATCTCGGCGGCCCGTCTCGGGGGCATGGCACTCCTCCTTCTCTGCCATCGCCACGAACGGGCCGCTGTTTTGTTAGTGATTAGTGTCTAATGCCTGGTGCCTAGTGCCTAGTGCGGTCGGCGCGGCAGAGCCGCTTTCGGCGTGGCTGCTCGACACGTCAAGATTTCGCGACACACTTTGCCCACCCGATACACGGCCAGTTCGCCTCGCGAGAAGGTGTCGGTCGACGCGCCGGCTGGCGACGACGACTCACCAGGCACTAGACACTAAGCACTAGGCACTGCCCGTTCGGCACGCCTGCTCGCAAGCCGCTATGCTTCCCCGCGACTGCTGACTCATTTCGAATCGGAGACGAGCTGATGCGGACATCGCGGCGGGATTTTGTGCAGCGGGCGACGGCGTTTGCGGCTGCCGGCGCATTCGGGCTGATCGCGCTGCGCGAGGATGCGATTCAGCGCGTCGCCGCCGCCGGCCAAAAACACGCCGCCACGCCGCCCGAACAACTCGCCGGCGACGAAGACTTCTGGTTCCAGATTCAACAGGCCTTCGCCATCGATCGCAGCGTCATCAATCTCAATAACGGCGGCATTTCGCCGTCGCCGCGCGTCGTGCAGGACGCATTTCGCCGCCACCTCGAATTCGCCAACCAATTGCCCGCGCGAAATCTCTGGCACGTGCAGGATCCGCAGGTCGAGCACGTGCGCACCGGTCTTGCGCGGCTGTTCGGCTGCGCCGTTGATGAGATGGCAATCACCCGCAACGCCAGCGAATCGCTCGAAACGTGTCTGCTTGGGTTCGATCTGAAGGCCGGCGACGAGGTGCTCACCACCGATCTCGATTATCCGCGCATGATCAGCACGATCCGCCAGCGCGAGTTGCGCGAGGGCATCAAACTGGTTCAAATCAAGATCGAGCCGCCGGTGAACGACGTTCAAGAGATCGTCGCCGCCTATGCCGCCGCGATCACACCGCGGACGAAACTCATCCTCGCCAGCCATGTGGTCTTCATCACCGGCCAGATTCAGCCGATCGCCGACATCGTGAAGCTTGGTCGCGAGCGCGGCATTCCGGTGATCGTCGATGGTGCGCACGCCTTCGCGCATGTGCCGTTCAAGCGCGACGACATCGACTGCGATTACTACGGCGTGAGCCTGCACAAGTGGCTCACCGCACCGCACGGCACCGGCTTTTTATATGTTCGAAAGGAGCGCATCGCGGGACTGTGGCCGCTCATGGCCGCGGAGAAGCCGCAAAGCGACAACATTCGCAAATTCGAGGAGATCGGCACGCATCCGGCGGCCACTCGACTCGCCATCGCCGAGGCGATCACGCTGTTCGAAACGATCGGCGCGCAGCGTAAATACGCGCGGCTCTGCCACCTGCGGCGGCGCTGGTCGGAGCGAATCGCGAGCGACAAACGCGTGCATTTCTACACGAAGCTCGACCCAGCCAGCGCCGGCGGATTCGTCACGTTCAGCATCGACGGCGTGGACATGCGCAAGCTGCATGAGCACCTCTGGGCGCAGCACAAGATGTTCACCGTCTGCGTCGAGCATGCGAAAGTGCTGAGCCTGCGCATCTCGCCCAACGTGTACACGACAATCGGCGAAGTGGATCAATTCGCCGAGGCGATTGAGAGCGTGATCGCGAGCGGCTTGCCGACGGTGTAGCGATCGGCCCTCGGTGGCCGACGGTGGCTCGCGCAGCGAGCCAGAACGCGACGCGCAAGCGAGTGCCGCTCGCGCAGCGAGCGAGAACCGAGCGCCTTCGCCGGCAATCGCGTTAGCCGCCGTGCGCCGTCACCGGTTCCGCCCGACACTCGACGAATTCGCCGCACAGCTTGTTGAACGCCTCGACCACCTGCTTGAAATTCGCATACTCCGCCGGCTCGATCTTGTGCTTCTTGATCGTCAACTCGCACGCGATCGTAATCACGCCCTCGCTGTGCGTCGCTTCAAAGACCAGCCCCGCCGCCGGCCCGTCGAGCTTAATCGCTTCGGGCAACCGCACGACGCTCCAGGCCTTCGGCAGGCGCAGCGTCTCTTCAAATCGCACACTCCGCGTCGTGCGAATCTTCATTTTGTGCTTGCGCGACTCCGGCCCCGCCGCACCGAGCACATCGCCGATCGTGCTGTCATGAAAAATCGAACGCAGCGACGGCAGCGTCAGGAATCGTCGCTCCCCGTTGCCGAGCACATAGTCATCCGCCTCGACCTTGATTGCAGACTGCAACGGGCCGCCGAAGTCGATCGGGCTTCCGGCTGTCGCCGACACCACCCGCGCCACCGGCGACATGCGTTTCGCCGACTCTTCGAAAAAGCGATCGCGTTCCGCCGGGTGCCGCGCCCACAGGGCCTTGCGCAGATTCGTTTCCGGCCCGCCGCTGATCACAAGATTCAACGCGGACGTCAAATCACCCGTCGTGCTGATCTCCGATTCCACCTTCCACGCCACGCGATTCGTCTCCGGCGGGCAAGCCGGCGAACGCATCAACGGCTGCCCCTCGGGCGTGCCGTACACAACATGTTGCAGCGACGCGAACGTGCTCCAATTATCGCGGCTGCGCGGCATCCACGTCGGATCGAGCAGCCGAAACGCGCCGTCCTTCTCGCGAATGCACGTCACCGCGTGATTGAACTGATCCGCGGGCACCGGCCAGACCTCGGCCCCCGCCATCGTCATCACAATGTACGACTCAAAACCGGCAAGCCGCAGCATCGCGACCAGCAACCCCGCCTTGTCCTTGCACACGCCGCCGCGATCGTGAAACGTCTCGATCGCCGCGTGCGTCGTATACCCCTCGCACGGCCCGCGCGACGTACCGACATAGCGAATGTTTTCGGCCACCCAGTGATTGAGGGCCGTGATCCTCTCCTCGTCGGTTTTCAATCCGGCGATGATCTCCTGCGTCTTGGCCTTGATCGCATCATCGACTTTGAATGCCGCCTCATTCGCCGCGTGGAACCAGCGCGACTTGGCCTCCCATGTATCGAGCGTCGCCAGCACCAGCTTGCACGCCACATCCTCGGCCGAGACCATGTTCGGCTCGCCCTGAAACACGGGGATTTCGCGCTTCTCGAAGCTGTAAACTACCGCGTCGCCGTCGAAGGTGGTCGCACTGCGCAACTCGCCGTTGTACACCGCAAATTGCAGCCGCATGTCGCGCGGCGTGCGCACGCTGTAGCGCTTTTCGATGACCGGCACCCCGCTCCAGAACTCGACCGAGTCGTACCAGTGCCCCACCATCGGTGGCACCAGTTCGCACGCCGCCGGATCGCCGCCCGCCGCGGTCGCTCCGCCGGCGCTACCGCCCTGGGCCTGCTGACCGAGATAGGCGACGTTGAAGCCGACCTTCTCGACGATCGTCTCGACCGCGTCGCCGATCTCCAGCCGCGGAATGCTCACGAGCGTCTGTCGGCTGCCCCAGTAAATGCTGCCTTGCGGATCAGGGTGGTCGGCGAGATTGTCGGCCACGATCTCCTGCACATCGCCGCCGGCGCGATAGACGCGCAGCGCCTTCACGGCGAATCGATTGGTCGTCGGGTCATAGCCGAACCGCTGCACACTCTGCGAACGAATGCCGCCGTCACGCAGGATTTTCACCACGCGCTGCGTCGTGTTCTCGCCGATGCCGCTGGGCCGCACGTTGACCGCCGTGCGTTCGAGCACGACCACCACGTCGGCGTCGTAGTTCTTGGCATCGACGGCGTCGATCCGCGCGCGGACGTCCTGCGTCGAAAGCGGCGATAGGGACGATTCCTGAGCGAGTAGCGCGTGCGACGTGAAGGCACAAACAACAAGAACCAGCAAACCGGCGTGACGCTTCATTTGATGATCTCCGATGAGGCCCCGATTGTAGCACGCCGCACGCGTTCGGAGATCACCAAAATCGCGCGATGTCGCAAGCCGATCGGCGTCAAGGGTGTGATTGACGCGCGGAGATGAAGTGCTTGGCGGTGCAGGCGAAGCAGGCAAATCACGCGTGCCGGTTCTCTTCGCCCGGTAGGGCGCGCGTTCGTTCGTTGCCAGGCGTTTCAACGCCTGGGCCGCGGCCCCGAGAACCACTTCCGGCCCGGAGGGCCGACGCGGCGAGCTCAATCGTCAGCCCAGCGGCCAAGAGAGGCGATCGGACCACGTCTACCGTCATTGCCCACTCTGATGCGACCCAAAGAAGAAGCGTCAGCGCCGCCGCTGCTCCGCCAATTCCGCTTCCTCGCGCAGCGCCGCCCGCAAATTCTCGTGCTTCGGCAAATCGTCAAAACTGTATCGCCGCATCTCGTCCAGCACCTGCTCAATCGTCCAACCGTCGCGATGTAAGCGAACCATGCCGCACGCCAGCCCGGTGCGATTCGCCCCCGCCGCACAATGCACGAGTAGCGGCGCATTGGCTTCATCTAGCAATATCGTCCGCATCTTCTCGCGATCCTCGGGCTTGCTCGCCCCGTCGCCGGTCAGCGGCACATTCAGCCAACGAATGCCCAGCCGCTCGGCCGCCGCTCGCTCGGCAATGCTCTCCGGCGCGGCGGGATCGAGCAAAGACAATACCGTCTTCACGCCCCTCTGCTGCGCGACGCGTTCGAGTTGCCCCGGCGTGACTTCGCCGCTGCGATACAGCCGCCCCTCATGCACCACGCCAAAGCGTTTCGGAAACGAAACATACTCATGCCACACCCACGCCCCACCGACGCCGCCGATGGCGAGCACGAGCAGCGCGGCGAGCATGACCCGCGTCCGGCTCCGGCGAACAACGCTCATATGATTTATGGCTCCACTCAAGCAACCGCCGTCACTAGTCTTCAGCAACCCTGCGCTGGGGGACCGGTCTCCGACCGGTCTTTCTTCCATTCAGTCCGCGAAGCAAGAAAGACCGGTGGGAGACCGGTAACCCAGCGCGAGTTTGCCCGCCCCGACAGCGCGCGCCGCGCGGCCGACAATCGTCGCTATTGTATCCTGCTGGAGACGCAATGCCCGACGTGCAACACATGCTCATCCTGCCCGTCATCGGCCTGCTCGCCGGCGTTCTCGGCGGTCTGCTCGGCATCGGCGGCGGGCTGATCATCATCCCGATGCTCATCATCACGCTCGGCAACGCGTACGGCGTCGGCTCGCTGCATGTCTACAAAATCGCCGCGCTGGCCACCGCGATTGTGCTCTCGATCCCCGCCGCGCGGCAGCACCTGCGCAGCGGCGCGGTCGTCAAACGCATGTTGCCCTCCATCGAACTCTTCGGCGTGCTCGGCGTGATTCTCGGCGTTGCGCTCGCCAGCCTTCTCGCGGGCGACCTGACGCTCTGGCTGCAACGCATCTTCGGCGGCTGCATGATCGCGTTCGTCGTCGCACAGCGCGTGCTGCGCCGCGCGATGAATGTCGGCAGCAGCGGCGCTGGCGGCATCGATCGCCGCGTCTCACCCTTGCCGTCGCGCTGGATGCTCATCGGGACGCGCGTCGGCCTGCCCAGCGGCGTCATCTCCGGCCTGCTCGGCATTGGCGGCGGCGTCTGGGCCGTGCCCGCGCAAAACCTGTGGCTCGGCATTCGCCTGCAAAGCGCGATCGCCAACTCGACCTGCATGATCGTCGGCGTCGCCATCTCCGCCGCGATTTTTCAGAGCATCGCCGTCGCCCGCATGAGCGACCTCAACTGGACCGACGGCTGGTTGCTGGCCCTGTTTCTCTCGCCGGGAGCCATCCTCGGCGGCTCGCTCGGCGGGCGACTGACGCACATCCTGCCAGTCAACACGCTCCGACTCATCTTCGACGGCGTGCTGATTCTGACGGGCGTGCGGCTGCTGCTGTGAGCACTCGCCGGATCGCGGAGCGATCGGGTGCTATGGGCATCCAGCCCGTTCTGCTGTACCGCGGGCGTCCTCGCCCGCGCGTAGCGCTCGGGCCTCCGAACCCGACGCCGGATCGAGCAGCGATCCCGAACGCGAAGCGCCAGCGCGTGACCGCGAGCACAGCGATCTCGAACAAGACACGAGCGAAAAAAGCAGCCGAGGGCGGCAGCTCTCCATGATACGCCGAGCGCCAGCGACTCCGAACGCGACGCGCCAGCGAGTGATCGCGAGCGCAGCGAGCCGAACCCGAGTCGCGAACGACATACCTGCTAAACTCCGCACCGTGAGTACTGCTGGCGACTCCCTGAATTTTCGCATCCGCGGCATGCATTGCAGCGGCTGCGTCGCCAATGCCGAGGCAGCGCTGCGTCGCTGCGAAGGCGTGGCCGCCGCAACCGTCAATCTCACGACCGAAATCGCCACGGTCGAATTCGCGAAAAACGCATCGACGCAAACGATTACACCGGCTCTCGTCGCCGCCATCCGCGACGCCGGCTACGAAGCCATCCGGATCGAAAATCGCGACCGCGATCGCAGCGACGCTCGCACCCGCAGCATCGCCGAGTTGCGAGCAAAAACCACGCAACTTGTTGTCGCCACCGCCCTCGCCGTGCCGATTCTCGCTGCGCATTTTCTCCCTCACGCGCAGCTTTCCGCGCTCGGCTGGCACTCGACCGCCGGCCTCTGGCTGCAAGCCGCGATCGCCGCCGCCGTCATGCTCATCGCGGGACGCGACATGCTGCTCAGCGGCGTTCGTGCCGCAATGCGCCTCAGCGGCAACATGGACGTGCTCGTCACGCTCGCCGCCGGCATCTCGTTCATCGCCGGCGTCGCGGGCATTCTGTGGCATCGCCACGAGCTCGCGATGTTCGACGCCGCCGCGCTCATCATTCTGTTCGTCTCGCTCGGCAAGCTGCTCGAAGCCCGCGCGAGGCGTCACGCGACCAGCGCCTTCGAAGCCCTCGCCGATCGCCTGCCGCGTCGCGCACTTAGGCTGCGCGACGGCAAAGCCGAAGAAGTTGACGCCGCATCGATCCTGCCCGGCGATCTGCTGCTCATCGCCGCACCCGCCGCCGTGCCGGTAGATAGCGAAATCGTCACCGGCCGAATCGCCGTCGATGAATCGCTCCTCACCGGCGAGTCGCTCCCCCAGCCGCGCGACGTCGCCGACAGACTCATCGGCGGCAGCGTCGCCGTCGAAGGCTCGGCCACCGCCCGCGCGCTTAGCACCGGCGGCGAATCGACGGCCTCCAAAATCGCGGCGATGGTGGAAGCCGCACAAGCCCGCAAGACGCCGTGGCAACGCCTGGCCGATCAGGTCGCGGGCATTTTCGTGCCGATCGTGCTCGCCCTCGCGCTGCTCACGTTCGGCGGATGGCTGCTCGCCGGCGCCGCGCCCGCCGACGCGCTGACCCGCGCTGTCGCCGTGCTCGTCATCGCCTGCCCATGTGCAATGGGACTTGCCATTCCCACCGCGGTCGTCGTCGCCAGCTCGGCCGCCGCGGCGCGCGGCGTCCTCGTCCGCGACGGCGAAACGCTGGAAGCCGCCGCTCGACTCGACACGATTGCGTTCGACAAAACCGGCACGCTCACGCTCGGGCGTCCCACGCTCGCGCGAGTCACGGCGCTCTGCGGCAGCGAGACCGACGCATTGCAGATCGCCGCATCGGTTGAGCAAGTCGCCCAGCACCCGCTCGCGCAGGCCATCGTCGCCGCCGCACGCACGCGCGGCCTTGCGCTATCGCAACCGACCGATACGAAAATCACGCCCGGCTCCGGCATCGCCGCCACACTTAACGGAGCGCGAGTGCTCGTCGGTGCCGTCGCGTGGATGCGCGAAAGCGGAATCGCATTACCCGCGAACGACACCGAGGCATCGCCCAGCGCCACACTCGTCTACCTCGCCGTCGATTCGCGGCTCATCGCGCGCTTCGAACTCGCCGACGAAGTTCATCCATCAGCGCTGCGCGCGGTCGCCGCAATTCACGCATTGGGATTGCACACGCTGCTGCTCAGCGGCGACCGCAGCGCAGTCGCAACGAGCGTCGCGCGCAAACTGGGCATTCAAGAAGTGGAATCCGAATTGCGGCCCGAGCAGAAACTCGATCGCATCCGCACGCTCGTCGAATCCGGAAAACGTGTCGCGATGGTCGGCGACGGCATCAACGACGGCCCGGCCCTCGCCGCCGCGACGGTTGGCATCGCCATCGGCACGGGCAGCGATCTCGCCCGCGAATCGGCCGGCATCTGCCTCGTCGGCCACGACCCGCTGCTCGTCGCCGAAGCGATCTCACTCTCGCGCCGCGCAGCGCGCGTGATGTGTCAGAATCTCGTGTGGGCATTCGGCTACAACGTCGTGTTGATCCCGATCGCCGCGCTGACGACGCTCTCACCCTCGCTCGCCGCCGCCGCGATGATGCTCAGCAGTTTCAGCGTGGTCGCCAATTCGCTACGACTGCGTGCGCGAGCAGGTGTCCGACACCAGCACCCGAACGCTACTTCGCACTCACCGCGATAATCAACTTATCCTCGCCGCCCTCGGGATGGTCGAGCGCCCAAAGCTGATATTTGCCTGCATCGAGCGTCACCTTGGTATTGATCACCGAGCGCTCTTTCGCCTCGCCCTTGTCCTTATCCTTGCCCTTGCCGCCGCGTCGAAAAATCTCGACCTGCATCGTCACGCGACCGTCCTTTTTCTCGATCGGCGTCACCTTCGTGCGATAGCCGTTGCCGAGATTGTCGATCGCGTCCTTGCCCTTCTCAGTCGATCCGCCGCCCGATTTTTCCAACTTGAAGCCGGTCAGCTTGGTCTCTTTCTTCAGTTGCTCGGCCAAATCCTTGAGCGACGCGTCGATGTCCGTGTTCGCCTTCGTCGCCCGGATCGACATCACCTTCACATCAAACTTGCCGTCTTGCGCCTGCGCCGGTGCAACAGGAAACGCCGCCAGCGCAATCGCCGCGAGCACCGCCGTTGCGAGCGCCCGCGACCGTCCAATCCAAAATCCAATCCCGGCGTGCCGGGACAAAATCCAAAATCGCGGCATCGTCGCTCTGCGTTCGTTCACGATGAGTCGCATGATCACACTCCTTCGTCGCTTGCGTCCTCGTAAATCCAAATCACCGCGCTTCCGCCGTCCTCGTCGAGATCGATCTTCGCCGTGTACCCCGCCGCCACGTCCAATTCGCGAATCTCGACGCCGCTCGCCAGTTGCGTCACATCAGCCCGCTGCACGATTCCCGCACGCTGCATCATGAACACAATCCCAACGCACGCCGCCAGCGCCGCGAAGCTCTGCGTAAATCGAATGACCCGCCCGCGCCGCACGCGCTCGACCCGCGCCGCGCCCGCGCTCTCGACACCCGACCACACCCGCGACCACTCACGCTCTGTCGGCAGCGCAACAGCGTTCGCCGACCCAACCATCATCGGCGGCGTCGCATCCGCAAGCAGCGCCGCCGCCTCAAGCGATTCGTCCAGATGCGCAGCGAGCCGCTCGATCTGCTCAGGCGACAGCTCATCCATCCGCCCGGCGATCGCCGTATCGAGCAGTCCCTGCATCTCGCTATCCCGCCCATGCATCATCGCGCGTCCCTACCACCCTCTCGTACTATCTCTCAGACGTTCAAGCCCCACCATTCATTCGCTTGGCCGTCTTTCCCAAACCCTGAACCCTGAACCCTCTTCTCTAGGCACTAGCCACTAGGCACTACCCACTCCCCCGCGGCGCCAGATCCCCCAACATCTCCGCCAGCTTCTTCCGCGCATGAAACAGCCGGCTCATCACCGTCCCGATCGGCACGCCCAGCGCCGTCGCAATATCGCCATAAGTCATCTCCCCCGCCGCGTACATCGCAAACACCGACCGCTGGTCCGCCGGCAGCCGATCCACCGCAGCCTGTACCCGCGCCGCCAGCTCGCGCTGCTCCAATTCCGCCCCCGGCGTCAGTTCCGGCTCGTCATCCGCCATCGGCTCCGGCCCGCCGCCGTCCTCGTCACCCTGATCGAGCGACGCCGCCAGCCGCACCTTGCGTGCCCGCAGCAAATCGAGCGACCGATTCGACGCAATCCGCAGCAGCCACGTCTTGAAACTCGCGTCGCCCGCAAACTCCGCCAGTCGCTCAAACGCTTTGATAAAAGCGTCCTGCACGACGTCGAGTGCGTCCTCCTGCCGTCCGGTAATCCGAAACGCAACTACATATGCCGCCTCACGATAGCGTTCGAACAGCTCACGCTGCGCCCCCCGGTCGCCCTTCGCGGCGGCCGCGACGATGCGCAGCTCCAACTGTTCGACGGACGCGGGGTCGGGACTATTCAAACAAACTCTCCGAATTTTTCTCGCGACGTGAAAAGCATAGCCGGAATTGCGGGCATTGCACCCAAAACGCGAAGGCGACCCAAGCATCGGGCGCGGCGCGGGGTGCCGCGCGGCGTTCGGTGGCGGGTGCCATGCCGACGAGCGGTACTCCGCCATCGGCATGTCTTCAACCCGTGACATGGAGCACCGCGGGCCCCCGCAGATCTGTGCCGTCGCCGCGTGTCATGCCGCCCCAAAGGTGAGCATGCTCATTCGTCGAACGTATCGCAAATTAACCACATGCCCATACAAAAAACATGCCGACGTAAAAGCCGTCGGCATGGCACGCTGATCGGTGCTCTCAGACGTTACTGACGAACCGCCAAACTAGCGCTTCTTGCCGCCCTTGCCCGCCTTCTTGGCCACCGGCTTCTTTGAGCCGGCCTTCTTGGCCGCCGACTTCGCGGATTTCGACGCGCTCGACTTTGGCGCGTTCGCCTTTGGCGCACTCGCCTTCGACTTACCGACCTTTGCCGCCCCCTTCTTCGCTTCCGCCTCGATCGTCGCCTGCGCCGCGGCCAGCCGAGCGATCGGCACGCGGTACGGCGAGCAGCTCACATAGTCCATGCCGACGCGATCGCAGAACTTCACACTCTCCGCTTCGCCGCCATGCTCGCCGCAGATGCCGACTTTCAATCCCGGTCGAGCCGCGCGACCCTTGGTCGTCGCGATTTCAACGAGCATGCCCACGCCCGCCTGATCGAGCGACTGGAACGGATCGGACGCGAAAATCGCCGACTTGTCCTGATCGCAATACTCCGGCAAGAACCGCCCCGCATCATCGCGGCTCAGCCCCATCGTCATCTGCGTCAGATCATTCGTGCCAAAGCTGAAGAAATCGGCCACCGCCGCGACTTCGTCAGCCGTCAATGCCGCGCGCGGCGTCTCGATCATCGTGCCCACGAGGTACGTCAACTTCACACCCGACGCGGCGATCAGCGCATCGGCAACCTTTCGCGTGTGATCCGTGAGGATCTGCAATTCCTTCTTATCGATCGTCAGCGGGATCATGATCTCGGGAATGACCTTGATCTTGCGCTTGGCCACGTTGATCGCGGCCTCGATGATCGCCCGCACCTGCATCTCGAGAATCTCGGGATACGTGATGCATAACCGACATCCCCGATGCCCCAGCATCGGGTTCGACTCATGCAACTGATCGGCCCGACGCATGATCACATCGGTCGGCACGCCGCTCACGCGCGACAACTCTTCGGCCTCGCGCTCCGTCTTCGGCACAAATTCATGCAACGGCGGATCGATCAGACGGATCGTCACCGGTCTGCCTGCCATCGCCTCGAAAATGCCGACAAAGTCCTCGCGCTGAAACGGCAACAACTTGTCGAGCGCCGCGACGCGCTGCTCGCGCGTGTCGGCCACGATCATTTCCTGAATCGCGAGCTGCCGCACACGCGTGTTGAAGAACATGTGCTCGGTGCGGCAAAGGCCGATGCCCTCGGCACCCATCTCGATCGCCTTGCGCGCGTCGTCCGGCGTGTCGGCGTTCGTGCGCACCCGCATGCGGCGACGCTCGTCGGCCCACTTCATGATCGTGTGATACTCGCTCGGCGGCTGCGGCTTCACAAGCTCAAGCGGACCGGTGTACACCTCGCCGGTCGAACCATCGAGCGTCAGGAAATCGCCCTCGGCGAACGTGCGGCCGCTGATCTTCAACGTCTTGTCGTCATAATTGATCTGCAGCGCGCCGCAGCCAACGATACAACACTTGCCCCAGCCGCGGGCCACGACCGCCGCGTGCGAGGTCTTGCCGCCCGTCTGCGTCAAGATGCCCTTTGCCGCCTGCATGCCGCCGACGTCTTCCGGACTCGTCTCTTTGCGAACGAGAATGACCGCCTTGCCCTCGGCGGCCATCGCCTCGGCATCGCGCGCCGTGAACGCAATCTGCCCCGACGCCGCTCCCGGAACGGCATTGATGCCGGTCGCGATGCGCAGCTCATTGAGCTTCGACTTCGGCACCGCACTGCTGATCACCGGATAGAACAGCCGCTCGATATCCTCGGCCTTGATGCGATTGATCGCCGTGTCCTTGCTGATCACCGGCTTCGTCGCGAGCGATACATACTTCGCGGGCAAATACCCCTTCTTGGCCAGCTTTTTCGCCTCGCCCGCGGTCATCAGCGGCTTCGTTGCCTGCTCAACTGCAATGCGAAACGCCGCCGCCGGCGTGCGCTTCCCGCTGCGACACTGAAGCATGTACAGCTTGTCGCGTTCGACAGTGAACTCGAGATCCTGCATGTCGCCATAGTGAATTTCGAGCATCGCGCGGACGGCTTCGAGTTGCTCGTACACCTCCGGCATCTTGTTCTGCAACTCGATAAGCGGCAGCGGCGTGCGAATGCCGGCGACCACGTCTTCGCCCTGTGCGTTGAACAGCAGATCGCCGAAGAACGTGTTCTCGCCCGTGCTCGGCTCGCGCGTGAAGCACACGCCCGTGCCGCTATCGTCGCCCATGTTGCCATAGACCATTTGCACGACGTTCACGCCGGTGCCGGTCAGGTTGGCGATCTTCTCCACGCGGCGATAAGTCACCGCCTTCTCGGCGTTCCACGAATGAAACACCGCGTTGACCGCACCGCAAAGCTGATCCCACGGATTCTGCGGAAACTCGCGCGTGGTCTGCTCGTGGAAGAACGCCTTGAAATCCTGACAGAGCTGCTTGAGCGACTCGGCGGGAATGTCGGTGTCATTCTCGACGCCCAGGCGATGCTTGAGGTCGTGCAGCTTGCCTTCCAGCTTGTCCTTGCTCAGACCCACCACGACCGTCGAATACATTTGGAGGAATCGGCGATACGCGTCCCACGCGAAGCGCGGGTTGCCGGTCGCGGCGGCCAGCCCTTCGACCGAAACGTCATTGAGCCCGAGATTAAGAATCGTCTCCATCATGCCCGGCATCGAGCGCGCCGCACCCGAACGCACCGAGACCAGCAGCGGATCCTTCGGATCGCCGAGTTTCTTCTTGCAGATTCTCTCTAGGTTCGCGAGTTGCTCGCGAACCTGCTTCTCCATGCCCGCCGGCCACGTCTGCCCGTGAGCATGAAAGTGCGCGCACGCCTCAATCGTGATCGTAAACCCGGCCGGCACCGGCAGGCCGATCTCGGTCATCTCGGCCAGGCCCGCGCCTTTGCCGCCGAGCAGCTCCTTCTGCCAACCCTTACCTTCCGCCTTGCCATTGCCCCACAAGTACACGTACTTGGTTTTCATCGCGTGTTTTTGCCTCAGTCAGGGGCGCGCCGCGCCCCGGTGTCACAGAAAATTCGCTGGGGCGAGGTGTGTTCCCCGCCGCCGCGCCAAGCCGGAGATACTAGGGCAACACCCGCAACGGGCCAATAGGTGCGCGGCGGGTGCAAGGATGCGAAAAAGCGCCACAACTTCGGAAGTAATTCATAGTCCTTGTGCCACGCGCGTGCAGTTACAATCAGCGCATGCCGACGCACGCGTCCAAAACCGCCCGACCGACCGGCGACGAGCTGCAAGACGCGATCTTCCGGCGAATGTCGACGCAACAGCGCGTTGATAGTGCAATCGCGTGGTCCTCACTCGTCGGGCAGCTCGCCCGCATCGGGGCCGCAGCCTCCGCAGCGACCGCCCGCGCGCCGATTTCGGCGCTCGCTCGCCTTCACGGTTCTCGATTTGCTCACATGCCCTCTGCCGATTCCGAGGAACTCGACGTGCTTTCGACCCCGCACATGCAACATTGCCTGAATTCCCTAAATCGACTGAAGCTCGCCTACGCCATCTCCGGCAGCCTGTCGAGCTCAGCCTGGGGACGCCCCAGGGCAACGCTCGACGCCGACATCGTTGTGTCGCTGCGCGCCGCGGACGCGACGCGAATCGTCGCCGAATTTCCCGGTCCGGATTGGTATTGCGACCTCGAATCGGTCCGAAACGCGATTGAGACGGTCGGCGAGTTCAACATTCTGCATGGAAACACCGGCACAAAAATCGACCTCTGGGTGCTCGGCAAGCGCGACGCCGATCGCGTCCGCTTCCAGCGCCGCCGCCCGGCGCGGCTGTTCGAGGTGGACTGCTGGATGCTCGCTCCCGAAGACACGATCCTCGCCAAGCTCGAATGGATGCACGGTGCGCCGAGCGAACGCCAGGAATCCGACATCCGCGGCATCCTCGCCATTCAAGGTGACGCGCTCGATTTCGCCTATCTCGACGAATGGGCCCAGCGACTCGGCGTCAATGATCGCTGGCGACAGATTCGTAGCGACGCGGGGGACAGCATCGCCTGACTCGAAACACAGATCGCGCGCCGCGGGTGCATTTTGCTTGAGAAGTGCGTGCTGTGTGCGATACCTTTTCTCGAATGATCAACCGATGTTTTCAACTTTGGTTCGCCGCGTGCGTCATCACGAATGCTGCTATCGCCGACGGCATGGCTTTCAAGTATCGCCCCGACCTGAGCACCGCGCAACCGCTCGCCGAAAACGAGCAGATGGCGATCATCGCCCACCGTGACGGTCGGCAACGAATGCTGCTCGCGGTTTCGTTTGATCTGAATTCCGACGATCAAGCGGTCTGGATCGTGCCGATACCGGGAACGCCCGAGACGGTGAAGATCGACATTGCCGATCACGTTCCGCAATTTTTCGGACGAGACGTACTCAGCTTGGCCAACGCCGAACGCGACAAGGTGCTCACGCTCGCCTCGCTATTCGCCATCCTACCCATCTGCCTGCGGATGCCGTCGCTCAGCGCCCCCGCCGGCCTGTCGATCGAACACGGCGAGGTAACGAAGCACGGCCTCCGCGTTGCCACGGTCACGCCAAAGTCGATCGACGAACTGGTCGCGTACTTCGGCGAGCACAAAGTCGCCGTCGAGCCGGCCATGCTGCAGAGCCTGACTTCCTACCTGAACGAGCGACACACGCTCATCGTCGGCTGGATCGCGTCGCGCGCCGAGTTGCTTCGCGAATATCCGCTACTCGCGCACGGTTCGCACGTACCCGAATTTCGCCCCGCTATTTCCGTTGAGTTTTCCACCGATGTGCCGTTCTTCCCGCTCATCCCAACCAGCTTCTATGGCGATCTGCCTGTACCGCTTCGCCTGATCGTCGGCGGGTTTCATCAACCACCGGCCGACATCGGTTGGTCGTCGCACACGGTCCGCTGGTGTCGAACCTCGCGCGTCGACGCTCCCGAGACGCGCGACTTCTTCGGAATCGGCCCAAGCGACCCGCTCGAATACACCGTCATTCGCACCGACGTTCCCGCACGCGAATACACGCGCGACTTGCAGCTTGAGCCTGCAACGGCAAGCGAGCTGCGCGCCGCGCTTTGGACTCTTGCACACCTGCCCGGCCGGCGAACGTCGCTCTACATCTTGCTCGTAGTCGCACTCGCGTCATACGTCGCCGGCGGCGTCACCGGCCTGCTGTTCTTCGGCCGCTGGCATCGCCTCTCCCTGTTCGGCCTCACCAATCTGCTGACGGTGCTTGGCATGATGCTCTGCGTGCGAACGGTGAATTTCGGCGAGATTTCGCCTTGGTGGCCAACCACCCACGAATACGTGAAACGCCGCTGCTTCGTTCTCGGATTCGTGCTGATCTATGCGTTCACCGTCCCGCTGATCGGCATGCCGCTGCTGCGCCTGATTGCGTAATCGCGCATTGCGAAGTTCGCGATCCGCGAATCCGCAGCGATTCGTCATCAACCGCAACAATCACCGCCCTCTCGCATTCTCTTCTCTGTGCCCTCGGCGCCTCTGTGTTTCATATCCTCTTGATCCGCTTCACTATCACTATCACTATCGCTATCACAGTCACCGACATACCAGCGTGCGCAGCGCCGTCGGCTGGGCCATTCGCGAGGCCTGCGGCAGCGACGAAAAACTCGCGATCGCGTTTCTTCGCCGCCACGCGAAGCGAATGCCGCGATCGGTGCTCACCGAAGCAAGCAAGAAACTGCCCGCCGACATCCGCGACGCGCTAAAGCGCGCCGCGGGTCTCACATGAATCGCGCCACGACCGCCTCTCGCAGTGCAGGTTTCGCGACTACTTGCCGCTCGAATTGATCCGCAACAGCGCGGCCTCGATCGCGTCGAGCCGGGACTTCAGCTCCGCGTTCTCCGCCCGCAGCGCCGCAATCTCCGCGTCCTTTTCGGCCCGCAGATCGCGCAGCGCCTCCACCGTCAGCGCTTCGAAACCGCGGAACGTCACCGACTTGTAGCCGGCCGTGGTCATCTCCACCCAATCCGGGAATACCTGCTCGACCTGCTGCGCCACCATGCCGATCCGCTCGCCGGGCAGCTCGTTGATCGCGGCCGGATCGTTGTACTCGAACGAAACGCCATGCAGTTGCAGCACCTTGTCGAGCGTTCGGCTGAGCGGCTGAATGTTCTTCTTGAGCCGCCGGTCGGAGAATGTCGCCCACGAACCGCCGCCCGGCTTGCCCGCGCTGCCATTGACACTGAGCGTTTGGGTCGGGTTGTCGGTTCCGATGCCGACGTTGCCGAGTTCGTTGATGTTTAGCCGGTCGGCCCCGTTGACCCAGATGAAAAAGTCGCGCGCCGTGTAGTCCATGCCGATCGCGGCCCGCTGCGTTGGGTTGATCGCGAGACGTTCGAAGACCATTTCAGCGGGCCCAAACACGTCGTCCGCCAGGTTGTTTCGAACGAGCACTCCGTCAGCCGCGTCAGCCTCTCCCGCGAAGTCGACGTGCAATCGGCGCTCCGGGCTAGTCGTCCCAATGCCGACGTTGCGGCTATTCACGTTGAAGATATTATTCCCATTCGTCGCCCAGGGCGCGCTGGAGAAGCGCGCGTACGGCGTCGCCGTCAGTGCCTGCCGCGGGCTGAGCGTCGTGAATGGTCCGCTGCCGGCCGGACTGCGGACCGCGATCTCGACCCAGCGGGCTTCACCGTTGAACGCTGCCGCACCGAAGTCAATCGAAGCGGTGAACAGCCCATCCGCGACTGCCACGCCGTCGGCCGTCGCCATCGCGCCGATCTGGTTACCGAGCGTCGCGGCGTCCCAGAGTGTGAACTGAAAATCAGCCGACGCATTCAGCGGCTCACCCGCGAGGCGCACACTCCCCTGATAGGTGAACGCCGTCCCCAGCGGGGTTTGTCCGATCGCCGGCGCGACGCCGAGGACGAACATGATCAGAGCGATTGCGCGGTAGCCATCTCGAAGTGACATCGTGAACCTCTTTCCTTTTTCTGAATGGACGAAGCGACAACTCGAACCGCATTTTGATCGCAGGGACATGCCGATCACAGGCGGAAACGCATGAGTGCGTTTTGAAGAGAGGTGAGTGTAATCGATCGGCGTGCGCAAACTCACCAGGCGAAGAAAGACGGTGAGACTAAAGGACGGGAACTTGCGGGTTTTCCGACCGGAAGCAGGCGAGCGAGCGACAACTTATGACCCTGCACCCTGCATCCTGCACAACCTGTTGAACTCCCCTCTGCACGACCCCGCCACGCGCCACCGTCCGCCCTCACAATCTCCATTGCAAATCCGTGAAATCCACAGCAATTTCTCTTCCTCTCTCTGTGCCCTCGGTGACCTCTGTGGCTGACCGCCTTTCGCCGTGCGTACGATATTCGCATGAGCGCCCTCCCGGCCCATCTCGACCATCAACTGCCGTGCTCGACGCAGCTACTTCCCAACACTCACGTCCGATTTGGCTCTCGTCCAATAATTTGCCCGATTCCAAGCAGTCCACCGAAGGTAGTCAACAAAATGTCGCGCAGTAACACCAACTATGGATTCTTCGTGCCGCCGCGTCCCAATCCGAGCCCGTCGCGCAAGCGAGGTCTTCGCCTCCGATCACGCGGCATTCGAGCTTACGCGTTGGCTGCGGTGTGCGGCGACGATCACGCCCTGCACCAACCTCCGTGGCCACTCTCGCGTCAGCCCGACACAGTTGAGTCGCCGCCCAGGACGCGCTATGCTTTACAGGGTTCGCTGGGCAGGCAACCTGATTCGCCATGCGCCCGATCGGAGGCTCGCGAGATGTCCTTTACCAACAAGTGGTTATGCGTGTCCGCCTGCCTCGTCGCCGCACCGCTCGCGCCGGCCGAGGTACTCTCCTTCACCGGCTTTGCAACGACGACCATCAACGAAATCGTCAACGGCGCAGCCGGCAAATCTGATTCCGACTCCGGCTCGCATCCCGCGAGTGCGCTGCCAATCCAAGTCGTCTCGCGCGTTACCAGCGACGACTTGCTCAACCCGTCCGCCGGCGCCGTCGCAGCCCAGTTCGCCGACCCGACAGCGCTCAGCTCGCTCAACCCCGAAGAATTCGCGATCAATCTCACGCTCAACAGCGTCACGCCCTCGATCCGCTATCAGGCCACCGCCGAGACGAGCGAGACGCGCCGCGTCGTCTTCAACCCCGGCGATCTCGGCTTGTTCTCCCGCACCGGCGAGCAGCGCCGCGTTTCCGGACGGCTCTACCTTGACGGCGCACTGGCAATCATCTCGGTCATCGAGGGCCGCGATCTCACTGGTGCGAACGTCACACTCAAGGCGTCGATCGTCAAGCGCGCCGACGGCGCTGCCGACCAAGTCGTCTTCGACGGCGCGATCACCATGACCGGCGCAGCGAACAACACAACCGGCCTCTCGGTCGAGGGCGCCTTCCCCACGCGCCGCTTGATCCTCACCGATCTGTCCATCTTTCAACCCAACTTCGAAGTGTTCCAGGTGCTGATCCTGCCCAACATCGCCATCGACTATGCCTACAACGTCGTCATCGGCGAAGAATTCGAACTCGTCGCCACGGTGAAGGTCGACGCACAAAACGTGCCCGACAACGTCGGCGTCGCGGCCGTCATCGGCACGCCCATCGGCACGCTCAGCGAAGTCTTCGCCGCCACGCGCGGCCAGACCGTCGCCGCCGACGTGGTCGATACGATCCAGACCGAACGCGAATCGCCCAGCGGCGACCTCGCTTTCGACGACGGCCTCGCGGCTCTTGGCGGCCTCTGCGGCGCATTCGGCATCGAGTCGCTGCTCGGGTTCTCGCTCATCGGCACGGCGTTGATTCGCCGGCGACACGCATAGGTGCGACGCAACGCGCTTGTGCGAAGCGACCCGCGCAGTGATAATCCCACTCACTCGAAGCGCCCGTAGCTCAATTGGATAGAGTGGCAGGCTTCGAACCTGAAGGTTGGGGGTTCAAGTCCCTCCGGGCGCGTTTCCTTT
>JBJXFK010000051.1:0-2916 GCA_046155505.1 Phycisphaerae bacterium | reverse complement strand
TAGCACAATCAGATTGTTGTAGACGGATTTGAGAACATGACGCAACGTCCTTGATCACGGCATTTTGGTACCCAAATAGTACCCAGAACGACCTCCAGTTAAAATGACAGAGCGACCGTCATGCTGACCGAGTTGGCGATCCGTAGACTCGCGCCGAAGGGCAATGCCCGCATCGAACTATGGGATGACAAGGTGTCCGGGTTCGGCGTGCGCGTCTCGCCGCGCGGCACCAAATCGTTTGTACTCATGTACTACGCGGCCGGCCGAAAGCGACGCCTGACGCTCGGCCGCTTTCCGACCATGTCGTTGGCCTCAGCGCGGAAGGAGGCATACTTGGCGCTTTCAACCATCGCTGAAGGCAGCGCACCCGAGCTACCAGACAAGGTGGCGACGCGGACCGCAAACTTGAAAACAGTGATTGATGAGTTCGTGGCCAACCACTGCGCACGCCACAATCGGCCAAGTCATGCACGCGAGACAGAACGCCTGTTGCGTGTCCGATTTGCTACGGCATGGGGTGAACGCGATGTGCGTTCGATCGGACGTGGTGATGTACTCCAGGTACTCGATGCCATCGTCGCATCCGGATATCCAAGCGCGGCCAACCATGCACTTGTAGCGATCCGAAAATTTTTCAACTGGGCGCTCGAGCGGGGGCTCGTCGACGCAAACCCCTGTACATGCGTCTCACGACCGGCACCCGTGAATTCCCGCGAGCGGGTCCTGAGCAGCACGGAACTCGGCGCTGTGTGGCACGGCACCCAATCACTGTCGGCACCGTTCTCTCAGATTGTGCAGCTCCTTGTTCTCACGGCACAACGTCGCGGCGAGGTTGCAGGCATGTGCTGGAGCGAAATCGACTGGAACAACGCAATCTGGAAAATCCCCGCGGGGCGTACGAAGAGTCGACGCGCACACGCGGTGCCGCTTTCACAATTGGCACTCGAAATCTTGAAGAGTGCACCGAAGATCCACGACGAATTCGTTTTTCCGGCGCGCGGCAACGACGAGGCAACGCCTTCGGGCTTCTCAAAAACTAAACGACGGCTCGATGCCTACGCGGGCGTCACCGACTGGACGCTGCATGATCTACGTCGCACGACTGCGACGCACTTGGCCGGGTCAGGCGTCGCGCCCCACGTCATCGAACGAATCCTGAATCATACGACCGGCACACTCGGCGGTGTCGCCGGCATCTATAACCGATTTCAGTATCAGCCCGAGATGCGCAGAGCTCTCGAACTATGGGCCGAGCAGATCGGCAAGCTTGCCAGCGAATTTCGCCAAGCCAGCACCTGATGTCGCGGCCTGTCGCGCCTCGACGGGGCCTGTCGCGGCTGGCCGCGGCCGAACATCTGCGCCACAATTATCGACGTCTTGATAGCAATAATTATTTAACTTGAATATTTTTACTAGATCACTATCTTCGCATTCATGACCCAGCTCCCGCGTATCATCACGAAAAAAGAGCTTCGGCTGATCGTGCCCTACACGCCGCAGCACATTCTGCGTTTGGAGAAGCAGCACCGATTTCCGCGTCGCATCCGCATTGGCGAGCGACGCGTTGGCTGGCTCCTCTCCGATATCGAGGCGTGGCTCGAGAGCCGCATCACAGCGAGCTCCGAACCGGGGTCTCGATAATTTCCTGCAATGAAAGATGAGCCATGACGATCGTGGTCGCGTTCATCAGTCAGAAGGGCGGCGTCGGCAAGAGCACGCTGGCGCGTGCGCTGGCCGCTGTCGCGGCCCATGCAGGCGTTGCCGTTGGCATCGCCGATCTCGATCCGCGTCAGAACACGGTGATGCACTGGCAGCGTACCCGCACCGAAAGTGGACACACGCCGACCGTAGCCGTGCGCAGCTTTGCGACGCTCGAGGATGCGTTGGCATGGAAGCCCGAATTGGATCTCTTGATCATTGACACACCCGCAGGCGTCCATCGCGGAACGTTGGAAATCGCGCGATATGCACACTTGGTCGTGCAGCCATCGGGCGCGAGCATCGATGATTTGCATCCAGCGGTGTTGCTTTTTCACGAACTGATTGCAGCCGGTATTCCAAAAAGCCGCTTGGTCGTGGCGTTGATGCGTACGATGACGAAGAGGGAAGAGGATGCGGCGAGAACATACATCGCCGATGCCTCATACGCGGTGTTGCCTGGCTCGATTCCGGAACGAGCGGCATTTCGGCACGCGCAGAATGTCGGACAGGCGCTCAACGAAACCGACGAGCAGTCGCTCAACGATCGCGTCGATGCTCTGATGCAGGCTCTGCTCGATAAGGTCGCCAGCGAAGTTGCTACATTGTCGGAGTCGCAAGGAACCAACGACAAGGAGGGCGCAGCGTGAGTTCCAAAGACGCCGTGAGCAAGGTCAAAAACATGTTTGCTGGATTCGGCAAGGCGCCGTCTCCGAACGAGGTGGTCGGCAACTTGAAGCACGAAGAGGTGCGGCCGGTTGGTCGGCCGCGCGGCGATCCGACCGTACAATTGAACTTGCGTGTCCCCCCTGCGCTGAAGCAGCGAGTGCGTGTGCTTGCCGCTCGCGACAACATCAGTCTCTCCGATGTCGTGGTGCGCGCGATCGCGCTCTACGAAGAAAAACATGGGGCCGCACCGGAGTTGTAAAACGTGTGGCGCGTGTGGCTGTTCATCGGGTGGTTGATCTGGCTCGTGACCATTGCGGCGTCAGGCTCGATAAATTTCCTCGCCGGCCACGAACTCGGCCGTTCCCAAGAAGAGGCCTACGTGTTCGCGGCACTCGCTGTCGGCGCAGATGGTTGGAAAGCGCTGGGCCCGGTATTCATCGCAACGTTGCTGCGCAATCATCGGCGCGTCATTGCTGGCATTGCAGCCGTTGTGTGGACCGCGTGCTTTATCGTCGCCGTGAGTGGTGCGCTCGGTTTAACGGCAAAAAG
>JBJXFK010000027.1:0-7054 GCA_046155505.1 Phycisphaerae bacterium | reverse complement strand
ATCGACGAGGTTGGTCGTGCCGCGTCGCCACTGGAACGTCGTCGCGCCGCTCGCGGTGATCGAGAACGACGCCGAGCCGCCGCCGCAAAGCGATTGATTGCTCGGCTGCCCACTGATCGACGGGCCGCTGCCGACGGTCAGGCTTGCATTGTCACTCGTGCTATTGCCGCACGCGTTCGAGACGACGCAGTTGTAATCCGTCGCCGCATCGCCTGCGCCCGCCGGGTTGATGGTTAGCGTCGCGGTGGTCGCACCGCTAGTGCTGCCGCCGTCGACGAGGTTGGTCGCGCCGCGCCGCCATTGGAACGCGGTCGCACCGCTCGCGGTCACGCTGAATGCCGCCGAACCGCTGTCGCAAATCGACTGGTTCGCGGGCTGGCCGCTGATCGATGGTCCGGCATTCGCCATGAGCGACGCGTTGTTCGACGTCGCGCTGCCGCAGGCGTTGGTAACCACACAGTTGTAGTCGCTCGCCGCGTCGCCCGCGCCAACCGGGTTGATCGTCAGCGTCGCCGATGTCGCGCCGCTGATATTCCCACCGTTCACGAGGTTGGTCGTGCCGCGTCGCCACTGGAAGGTCGGCGCTGGCGAACCCGTCGCCGAAACCGTAAACGCAGCCGACGCGCCGATGCACGTCGCCGCATTTGCCGGGTTGCCCGTGATTGCCGGCTCGGTGTTGACTGTCAGCAGCGCATTGTTGCTGGTTGCGGCACCGCACGCGTTGGTCACCACGCAGTTGTAGTCGCTCGCCGTGTCGCCCGCGCCGACGGGGTTGATGGTCAGCGTCGCGCTGGTCGCGCCGCTGATGTTCCCGCCGTTCGCGAGGTTGGTCGTGCCGCGTCGCCACTGGAAGGTCGGCGCGGGCGAACCCGTTGCCGAAACCGTGAACGCAGCCGACGCGCCGATGCACGCCGCCGCATTCGCCGGGTTGCCGGTGATGGCCGGCCCGGTGTTGACCGTCAACGTCGCGTTGTTGCTGGTCGCGGCACCGCACGCATTCGTCACGACGCAGTTGTAGTTGCTCGCTGCATCGCCGGAGCCGACCGGGTTGATCGTCAGCGTCGCGGTCGTCGCGCCGCTGATGTTCCCGGCATTCACAAGATTCGTCGTGCCGCGCCGCCACTGGAACGTCGGTGCGGGAGAGCCGCTCGCCGTCACCGTAAACGCCGCCGACCCGCCCGAGCACGCGCTTGCGCTGCTCGGCTGCCCGCTCACGCTCGCGGTCGTGTTGACGGTCAGCGTCGCGTTGTTGCTGGTTGCATTGCCGCACGCATTTGTCACGACGCAGTTGTAGTTGCTCGCCGCATCGCCCGCGCCGACCGGGTTGATGGTCAGCGTCGCGCTGGTCGCGCCGCTGATATTCCCGCCGTTCACGAGGTTGGTCGCTCCGCGCCGCCACTGGAACGTCGGGGCCGGCGATCCGCCCGCAGCCACCGTGAACGCCGCCGACGCACCGATGCACGCCGCCGTATTCGCCGGCTGCCCGCTCACACTCGCGGCGGTGTTGACCGTCAACGTCGCGTTGTTGCTGGTCCCACTGCCGCAGGTATTCGTAACCACACAGTTGTAATTCGTCGCCGCATCACCCGCTCCGACAGGGTTGATCGTCAACGTCGCGCTCGTCGCGCCGGCGATATTGCCGCCGTTGACCAGGTTGGTCGTCCCGCGTCGCCATTGGAACGTCGGAGCCGGCGATCCGCTCGCCGTCACCGTGAACGCCGCCGACGCGCCGACGCACGCCGCCGTATTCGCCGGCTGCCCCGTCACCGCCGCCGCCGTGTTGACCGTCAGCGACCCGTTGTTGCTCGTCGCGCTGCTGCACGCATTGGTCACGACGCAGTTGTAGTTGGTCGCCGCGTCGCCTGCGCCGACCGGGTTGATCGTCAACGTCGCCGTCGTCGCCCCACTGATGTTTCCACCGTTCACGAGATTCGTCGTGCCGCGCCGCCACTGGAACGTCGGCGTCGGCGTACCGGTCGCCGTGACCGTAAACGTCGTCGAGGTGCCCGAGCAAACCGTCCTATTCGGCGGCTGCGCGGTAATCGCCGGCGCGGTATTCACCGTCAGCGTTCCGTTGTTGCTGGTCACAGTGCCGCACGTATTCGTCACGACGCAGTTGTAGTTGGTGCCCGCATCGCCCGTGGCGACCGGATTGATGGTCAGCGTCGCGGTGGTCGCGCCGCTGATGCTGCCGCCGTTCACCAGATTCGTCGTGCCCCGCCGCCATTGGAACGTCGGTGCGGGCGTACCCGTCGCCGTCACGGTAAATGTCGTGGAGCTACCCGCGCAAACCGTGCGAAGCGGCGGCTGTGCCGAAATCGTCGGTGCCGAGTTGACCGTGATCGTCGCGTTATTCGTTGTGGCGTTGCCGCACGCGTTCGTCACCACGCAGTTGTAGTTCGTGCCTGCGTCGCTCACGGCGACCGGGTTGATGGTCAGCGTCGCACTGGTCGCGCCGCTGATCGCCCCGCCGTTCACGATATTCGTCGTGCCGCGCCGCCACTGAAATGTCGGCGACGTTCCGCTGGCCGTCGCAGTCAGCGACGTCGAAACGCCCGAGCAAACCGTCTGATTGCTTGGCTGCCCGGTGATCGCCGGCGCGGTACATCCGGCGCTCGTCGCTGTGATCGACAACGTGTAGAGCTGCGATTGCGTCGGAGCGTCGGTCTCATACACTCGCACGAAGTACGTCCCCGCCGACGGAAGCGACGCACCGCTGATCGTCTCCGCACTGCCGGCCGCGGCCGCCGAGGCATCGACGATGACAGTCGTGCCATCGGTGCTGATGAGTTGCACCGCGACGTTTGCCTGCGTCGCGCTGTTCGTCGTCGACGCGCACGAAGCCGTCGTGCAATTCGGATCCTGCGGACAATCCTCATACGACAATCCAACCGGCGTAAGCGTGACATTGCACGTCGCCGACCCGGTCACGGCGAAGCTGAAGAAGTCGGCTTCCCCGTTCGCGTCGATGCTGCAAATCGAACTGCTTGCCGGACTCGTACCCGAAATCGGCGCGGGAATCGCGCACGGCGTAACGGCTGTGCCAAACGTCAACGTCCCCAGCGATACCGCCGTCGCACTTGTGTTATCCGGCTCATACGGGTCGCCGTAGTGCCGCTGCCCGGCGCGGAAGTCGTCGTGCCGCGGCCCGTCAAAGCTCGTGGTAAGAAACGGCTCCATCAACTTTGTCTGCTGCACCGGACAAACGTGCCGCAGCCCAATCCCGTGCCCGTGTTCGTGCGAAATCGTGTTTCGCAAAAACCGGTGAAAATTGGTGCTGCTGCCCCAATTCTCATCCTCATCGAGTTGCATGTTGCCGCCAGTGCCGGTGGCGGGGAAATAGTTGTACGCCAACACGTTGCTGCCGCCGTCGATGAACTTCGCACAGATGCGAATGTCGCCGCGCAGCCCCGCCGCGCCGCTCGAACCCCACGACGCGCCGTCGTCCCAGTCGTTCCCGCCGACCGTGATGCGCTGGTAGTTGATGCCCGTGATCTGCGACCAACGGTTGAACACATCCTCAAATCGGCTGATCCACAACGCACGATTGCCGCCGAATGCACTGTCCATCGTCGCGAACAGTGAGTTGTTTCCAGCTCCCTCGCCGATGCCGTTCGGAATGCTGAGCCCGTCCGGAGCAAAGCTCCAGGTCAGCGTAATCGGTGTGCCTTGCGTACCGCTCCAGCGTGACCCCAGGTCGTAGCGATCGCCGATCAGGTCACGGTTCAGCGCGTCAACGCGACCCTGCACTTCCTGCACTACGGCTGCGGGCGTGCCCTGATCAAAGCAGGCAATGACCCGACTCGCGTAATTCTCTTCGCCCGTGTCCGGCAGCGTTCCGCTCGGCGTCACTTCGATGATCGGCAGCGGCGCCTCATGAACGTGCTCATGCAGCGTGTCGCCGTCTTGTGCAATCGCGAGCGCCGCCGCGCCGGCGAGCAGCGCCGACCCTGTCAGAGTGTGGCCCAGCCACGAACGAAGCGAACGTGTCATCGTGAACCCCCCAAGGCGTGTGCGGATCATCACGTCTGACGGTTTCCCGCCCCGTGGGTGTGCGCATCTTCGCGCACATCCATGCGGCTTCACCAGGCCCGCACGATGAATGCGGTCGGTACGACGTGGACCCTGTTGTCGGAAAATGCTCCCAACAGACGCAAACGACCAGGCAATCGCGGAGTTGAGTACGATCCGAAGCCGACGCCCTCTACGCCGACCTCGATGCACGAGACTGCCCGAAGCGGAAATGGTAGCCGAGAGGCGAGCGGCGTTGAAGCAAAATTTTGCATGCAAGTCGACGACCGCCGTCCTTGGGCCGCCGAAACCTCGGCGGCGACTGTGTGTATGGTCACAGACGGTCCGCTAATGACTTTGCGAGCAAGTCATCGCTCGCGACATGCCACGAATCGGGCGTGCCGCACGAAATCGCGAAAATTGACCATCGCCACCTGAATAGCCGCCGCCCCTCGCCCGTCAGGAGGTTCGTTGGACGAAATGAACCGAAACGGACGCTCGACTGAGGAGATAACAATGAAACGCATGTTCGCCACTTCGCTGGTTCTGGTCGCCGCCTGGACTTCCACCGCATTCGCCGCCGACGCCGAGACTTCGGCCCGTGCCGGCAGTCAAAACGGTCGCAACAACGGCACCGCCGGCGCGACCGCCCGCTATGAAGGCGAATTCGGCTTTGCCAGCACCTCGACCCAGAGTGGACCGATCAACCGTTCGCGCGGCGTCGCGGTCGGCGTCGATGAAAACGGCGTGGCGATCTCGGTCAGCGGCGCGGTCGCTCCGAAGAACGGTCCGGCAGTCGCGACCAACTTCAACATCAGCGTCGATCGCGACGGCGACGTTGAAACTAGCCGCAGCATGAGCGTCGCCCGCGGCCCGATCCAACGCGAAGCCCATGCCGGCGGCGCAACCAAGAGCGGCCGCAACGGCAGCGCGACCTCGATCGCGGGCGGCAAGACCGACCGCTTTGGCCGCGTCGAAGCCGAGAGCCGGTCGGAGAGCTTCAAGGGTGGCCACGGCGTTGAACGCCCGACCCTCGTCCGCACTGCGGGCGGCAAAGTCGTTCGCCTGAGCCGCGATCGCGACTAATGTCGGCGTGAACTTGGGTCATGCCCACGACAACGAGAGACGCCCGCGCGCGAAATCCGGTGACTGCAACTTCGGCACCCGCCAAATTCGGCGGGTGCCACGCGTTGATGGGACGGATGGACTTCTCCACGCAATTCGCGGATAGTGATCGCCGCTGGGCCACACTTCGGGGGGAAACCGTCCATGTCCTCACGGCTCATCGCTCGCTTCACCACATTTATTACTGTCGTCGGTCTTCTCTCTTCGACGCTGTTGCCTGCCGCGATCTTTGAAGTCGGCGACGGGCAGCCCTACGGCACCGTTGGCAGCGTTCCGTGGGAATCGCTCGCGCCCGGCGATGAAGTGCGCATACATTGGCGGGCGACGCCCTACCGCGAAAAATTTGTCGTTTCACGTCAAGGCACCGCCGCGTTGCCAATTCGCATCGTCGGCATCCCCGGCCCCGGCGGCGCGCTGCCCATCCTCGACGGCGAGAACGCGACCACGCGGCTGCAACTCGAATACTGGAACGAAGCCCGCGCGGTGATCAAGGTCGGCGGGTCGAGCATTCCCGCCGACGTAATGCCGCGACACATCGAGATTGCGAACCTCGACGTCCGCGGCGCTCGACAACCGGCACAGTTCACCGATGACGGCGGCAGCATCGCGACTTATGCGCTCAACGCCGCCGCCATATTCATCGAGAAAGGCGAGAACATCACGATTCGCAACTGCATCATTCGCGACAGCGGCAATGGCTTGTTCATCGCGTCGAGCGATTCGCAGGTGAGCCGCGATATCCTGATCGAGGGTTGCTACATCCACTCGAACGGGAACGTGGGCCGCATTTTCGAGCACAACGCGTATACCGCGGCGCTGGGCATTGTCTATCAGTTCAATCATTTCGGGCCGCTGGCCGCCGGGGCGCTGGGTAACAATTTGAAGGATCGTTCGGCCGGGCTGGTCGTGCGATACAACCGCATCGAGTCGGGCAATCGCCAGCTCGACCTGACTGACGCGGAGGATAGCAGCGTCATTCTCAATCACCCGAGCTATCGCGAGACGCATGTCTACGGCAATCTGCTGATCGAGTACGACGGCGCGGGCAACAAGCAGATCACGCACTATGGCGGCGACAGCGGCAACGAGGCGATCTATCGCAAGGGCACGCTGCATTTCTATAACAACACGATCGAGTCGCGACGGGCGAGCAGCACGACGCTCTTTCGGCTGTCGAGCAACGACGAGCGCTGCGACGCGCGCAATAACATCTTCTATTGCTCGCATGCGGGCGGCGGGTTGTCGATTCTCGACTCGACCGGCGTGATCGACCTGTCGCACAACTGGCATAAGCCGGGCTGGATCACGGCATCGAGCGGGCTGGCGGGCAGTGTCAACGATGACGGTACGTCGATCATCGCGGCGACGGCGCCGTTCGCGAATCTGGCGGCGGGCGAGTATCGACTGATCCCCGCGTCGGCGTGTGTGAACGCTTCGGCCGCGGTGCATCCGGCGGTGCTGCCGGCGCACGCGGTCAGCGGCGTGTTTCGGTCGGACCGTATGCCGGCGACGCGCGTCGCAGTGGGCGGGCTGGATGTGGGAGCGTTCGAGACCAACTGCCCCGGCGATGTTGATCTCGACAACGCGGTGACGCTCACTGACCTCACACGGCTGTTGGCGGATTTTGGGGATACGGGATGTGGGATAGCGACGCCGTGCCTCGGGGATTTGAATCGGGATGGCGGGGTGGATTTGAATGATTTGGCGGGGCTGCTCTCGAATTTTGGGACGGAGTGTCCGTGAGGGTAGCGGGGCGCGGGGGCGCGGGGGCGCTTGCGTTGCGAATCTGTCGGCGCGCAGTGGGGCGATGGAGGTGGCGGGAATCGAACCCGCCGGCGCGGAGGTCG
Source organism: Phycisphaerae bacterium (assembly GCA_046155505.1). Lineage (GTDB taxonomy): Bacteria > Planctomycetota > Phycisphaerae > UBA1845 > Fen-1342 > JBJXFK01. The sequence goes on along the minus strand of JBJXFK010000027.1, from coordinate 71 downwards.
AATTGTCTTGCGACTCTTCGACCTTGCGCCGCCGAGAATCCGCGCTTCCGCGGATTCACAACACAGCGCGG
>JBJXFK010000007.1:0-15697 GCA_046155505.1 Phycisphaerae bacterium | reverse complement strand
TCGGGCAATTCGTCCAAGTTTGCGAGCGGCATCGGCGCGTCGTCGCCATGCCGCAGCACGAATACCGCCGCCGCGAGGTCACCCGTGATCTGCTCCTCGCGCACGCTGAACAAATCGTCCACATCGCAGCCGAAATCGGCCAATTCGGTGAAGCAGCGCAGCAGCGCGCGGGTTTCGGTCAGATCGGTGCGCGTAAACTTCTCAGTCGGCCGGGCCTTTCGCCAGTTCTCGAACTCTTCCTCGTTGTAGAAGAATTCATCGACGCCGGCCAGCGCCGCCCGAATCAACGGCAGCCGCGTGTTGTTGTAATACCGCTCGACGAACGGACGCAGCGAAATGCCGCGACGAGCCAGCACGCGCGCATGCTGCTCGATCTCCTCGATCAGCTTGAGTAGCTCGCTCAGCGTCGCCGTCTCGACCGTTCGCGGCTCTTCGTCCGCCCGGCGAATCTCCAGCGTCGTGCCGTCCAGGCCGATCTGCGTCATGCGGCGATTCAGCGTCGCATCATCGATCACATATTCGGCCTTCTTACCCTTGGCGAGCTGATAGAGCGGCGGCTGCGCGATGTAAACCCGCCCGCCGTCGATCAGCGCCCGCAAGTGCCGGAAGAAAAACGTAAGCAGCAGCGTGCGAATGTGCGAACCGTCAACGTCGGCGTCGGTCATCAGGATGATCTTGCCGTAGCGCAACTTGCTCAGGTCAAAGTCTTCGCTGCCGATGCCCGTGCCGAGGCTCTTGACGATTTCGAGAATCTCTTCGTGGCTCAGAATCTTGTGCAGCCGCGCTTTTTCGACGTTCAGGATCTTGCCGCGAATCGGCAAAATCGCCTGCGTCTTGGCATCGCGATAGCCCTTGGCGCTGCCCGCCGCCGAGTCACCCTCGACGATGAAAATCTCGGTGTGATCCGGGTCGCGGTCCGAGCAATCGACCAGCTTGCGCGACATGCCCGCGCCGCTGAGCGCCGACTTTCGCGCCGTCTCGCGCGCCTTGCGGGCCGCCTCACGCGCCAGCGACGCCTGAATCGCCTTGCCGACAATGCGCTTGGCCTCGGCCGGATTCTCTTCGAGATAATTGTTCAGAATCTCGCCGACCGTGGTTTCGACAAACGTGCCGGCTTCGCTGTTGTTGAGCTTGATCTTGGTCTGGCTTTCAAACTGCGGCTCGGGCACCTTGACCGAAACGACCGCCGTCAGTCCTTCGCGAATATCCTCGCCGGTCGGCACCGGGTCGTTGGCCTTGTAGAGATTGGCCTTTTTGGCGTAGTTGTTGATCACGCGCGTCAGGGCCGCCTTGAAGCCCGACAGGTGCGTACCGCCCTCTTTGGTGTTGATGTTGTTCGCGAAGCTGAGCGTGTTTTCGACGTAGCCGTCGGTGTACTGCATGGCGATTTCGCACACCATGCGCACCTCGGCGTCGTCACGTTTGAAATAGATCGTGTCATGAATGGGCTCTTTGCCCTCGTTCATGTGCTCGACATATTGCTTGATGCCCTGCTCGAAGAAAAATTCGTCACGCTTGCCCTCGCGCTCATCGACCAGAATGATGCGAATGCCGCTGTTCAGATACGCGACTTCGCGCACGCGACGGGTGATCGTGTCGTGGCTGAAATCGACAATGCTGAAGACCGTCGAGTCGGGCTTAAACGTGACGATCGTGCCGGTGCGATCAGTCGCTTCGCCGCCTTGCAACTTCTGCGTGATCTTGCCGCGGGCGAATTTCGCGCACCAGACTTTTCCTTCGCGAAGGCTCTGCGCTTCGAGCCATTCGGACAGCGCGTTCACCGCCGTCACGCCGATGCCGTGCAGACCGGCCGAAACCTTGTAGCTGTCGCGGTCAAATTTCGCACCCGAGCCGGTCTTGGTCATGATGACTTCGAGGGCCGACATGCCGAACTCGGCTTTGAAGCCGACCGGAATGCCGCGCCCGTCATCCTCGACCGAGACGCTGCCGTCGCCGCGCAGCGTGACGGTGATGCTCTTGCAGTGGCCGGCCATCGCCTCGTCGATCGAGTTGTCGAGCACCTCGTACAGCAGGTGATGCAGGCCGTAGGTGTTGGTATCGCCGATGTACATGCCCGGCCGGGCGCGGATGTGCTCCACGCCTTCCAGCACTTGTACACTCGACTCGTCGTAGTCTGCGCCGCTTGTGCGAAGCACTTCATCGCTCATTCGTTATCGCTCAACTCGCTCCCGCGGCTCGGCGGTAGGACGACCAACTTTCGCAAACCAGATACCGTTCGTTGCAAGGCGCTCAGCATCGCATCCGCCCGGCGGAGCAACTTTTGCTGGGCGACGCTATCGACCGCCACCAGCGTCACCACGCCATCGACGACCGATTCGACCCGCGACAGATTTCGCAACTCGGCCGGGGCGGCGATCTCGATCGCCTGCTCGGTGCGTTCGCGCTGTCGCAAGCCCCGCGCCGCCTCGCGCAAAATTCCATTCACGCCGCAATCGGCCAGCAGCCGATTCGCCCGCCATCCGCCATTCGCCAAAACCCGCCGATACACGCGTTCGTCCATCGGCGATTCCCTTTGTGGAGCAGCCGCCCTCGGCTGCTTCCTTCGTGTTGCATGCTCTGGCTGTACTCAGCCGTAGGGTGGACACCGCCCACCATTCGGTCGGCCATCGACACCGCGTGACATGGTGGGCAATGCCCACCCCACGCGCCGGGCACCATGCCCACGACCGTTCGCGTCGGCATGCGTGGCGAATAGGCCGTAGGGTGGGCACCGCCCACCATTCGGTCGGTCATCGACACCGCGCCGGGCACCAAGCCCACGACCGTTCGCGTCGGCGTCTGCGTCTGCGGGGAAGCAAGAAGAAACCGCGGAGGGCCGCGGCGCTCCACTTACGCCGACAGCGACACCGGCATCACCACGTACAAAAAGTCGTTCTTATCCTCGCCGCACAAAACCCCCGGCTTGAACCCGTCCTGCAAGTCGATAAAGATCGATTCATACGGCACCGCCCGCAGCGCATCGCTCAGAAACGCTGGGTTGAATCCGATCTCCACCGGCTCGCCATCAAGGCTGATCGGAATCTCGACCCGCGCGTCGCCCTGCTCCGGCGCTTGCGAGCTGATCACCAGCGTCTTGCGATCAAACGCCAGCTTCACCGCCCGCGACTCTTCGGTCGTCAGCAGCGCCGCCCGCCGCACCGCGCTCAAAAACTCGTCGCGATTCAGCCGGGCACGCTTGTCCTGCCCCTTGGGAATCACATCCTGATATTTCGGAAAATGCCCCTCGACCAGCACGGTCGAGAGCATCGCGTCGCCGCTGCGCAGGAAGACCTGATTGGGCATAACCTTGACCTGCACGGCCCAGTCCTCGCCCTTGGGCGTGAACACGCGCTCGAACACCGACATCGCCTTGGCCGGCAAAATCGCCTGAAAATCGCCGCTCTTGCTCTCTCGCACCGGCCCGCCCGCCCGCGACAGCCGACGCCCGTCGGTCGCCACCAGAAACAGCCGCTTGCCCGTCTTTTCCCACAAAATGCCGTTGATGGCGTAGCGGCTCGTCTCTTTCGCCGCCGCGTAAATCGTCAGCCCGATCATCCGCCGCAACTCGGCCCCGTCGACCGTCATATCAGGGTCGCCATCGAACGACGGCATCGGCGGAAAGTCGGCGACGCTCATCGTGTAGAGATGAAACGCGCTGCCCTCGCCGCGAATAGCGCATTTGCGATCGTCCGAATCGAGCGTGACTTCGACGTCGGGCAATTCGCGAATGATGCTCAGCAGCCGATCATTCGGCAGCACGCACTCGCCCGGCTTGGGCGTGCTAAGGGCCGGGATGGTGATCTTGAGCGCCGCTTCACCGTCGGTGCCGCAGAGTTCGACCGCCGTGCCCATCGCGCTCAGCCGCACACCCGCAAGCACCGGCTTGGTGGTACGCCCGCTGGTGAGCGACGCGATCGCCGAAAGTGCATCCTGCAAGACCTGACGCGGAATGACAGTCTTCATGTGCCGCCTTCAATCGCCGCGTTCAAAAGCCGCGTTTCGCAGAGGTAAGTGCCTACGCCAGCATGTGTTTGCGACCGCCCGCAACGCGGCCAATCCGTGGCCGTGATCGCTGGCCGCCCGATTCGAAATTCATGCCGATATGATACTCGTAGTGCGAGCGATCCGCTAGCGATGACTCGCATGCCCTGAAGCGTTCCTTCATCGCCACTCGCTGGGTTTCGTAATCACAAAGCCGCTTGCGGTGCTGATCTGATCCGGCAATTGCGACCCCCGCAATTTCGACTTGCCGATGACGACACACGCCGAAGCGACGGCTCGAAGACTGTGCGAGCTGCGATTCGGTGGAAAGGCGACGACGACCTGCTTTTCAGGAAAATTATCCCGAACGGCCCGGATCGGTGCCGTGAGGTCGCTGTCGCCCGAAACAAGAATAGCGAGGTCGTACACGTCTTTTGTTGCGTCGAGCAACATCTCCACGGCGATGTTCACGTCGGTCATCTTTTCTGTCGGGACGATCGCCACGGCACCGCAAGTGCGGCACACCTGCTTGTTGCTGCGATATTGTCCGTAGTAGATGCCGACCCCGCCTCGGGTTGCGAGCGCCTGCAAATACAGGCTCTGCCGCTGCTGCTTATCACTCGGCCCGGAAATGCGTGATGTGAAATACTTCACGGACACCAGCGACTGATTCGGTCGCAACAGCGCTGCTCCGAACTCGACGAGGTCGAGCCAGTAGCACTCTTTCCAACGAGCTTCCCGCATCCCAAAGTAGAGATTGAACCCATCGACGTACACGCTCACGCGGAGTTTTTGCATGATCGCGCCTTGCATTCACTCGTTCGTGTCGTATACTAAGTAGAGACAGTCAACAGCGCCGGAAGTAATACCTCCGGTTTGACGCCTCGGCAATGCCGGGGCGTCTATTTTTTGGACCTGCCCGTCGCGCGTTTGAAATGTCGGCCTGCCGCGGCGGATCGCGACTTACCGCAGTCGGCACTGAATAAATGTGCTGCCGCCGAATGTACGGAATCGCCGGCACTTCGAACTTTGCACTTTGCACTCTGCCCTTTTCACTCACACCCGCCCGCCATGCACGTCCCGCTCCTTGCGCAGCTTCGATGCCCGCTCCAGCGTCGTGCGCTCAGAATAGCTCAGCGCGTCAGTCCCGTGCTCATGCACCTTCTGCAGGATGCGATCCACATCGCGATCCAGCCGTTCCAACTCGGTCTGCTTCCGCTCCCACCCGCCGGGGTTCGGATTGTGCTCCGCCGCTCGCTCGACGCCGCCCTCGCGTCGCCCAAACCAGCGCGACCACAAACTCCGCCGATTCTGCACCCGCCCCACGCCGCCCGGCGTACCGAAGCTCTCATCGACGAGATATCCTTGCTTGGCCAGCATGTAGTGCTTGAACGCTTCCATCCCGCCGAACAGGGCGATCATCACCATGATGATGTTCCCGCCCTGAAAGCCCCATACCGCCAGCAGAATCGCCCCGACGACCCCAAGCTGCCCGCAAATCATGGTCGAAGAACGCAACCCGATGAACGGCCACAGCGCCGTTCGCAAGAGCTGACCGCCATCCATCGGGAAAATCGGCAACATGTTGAAATAGAATAGCGCCAGGCTCACGTTGTAGAAACGTTGCGCCCAGATTTGAACCACCCCGGCATCCGCCGCCCGAAGCGCCCCGCCGAACGGCGAAATGCTGACTTCTCCGCCGCCGCTGACCAGGATCAGGCCCGTGACAATGCAAATGGCCACATTCACCGCCGGCCCAGCCGCGACGGTCACAAACTGTTCCCAAGCTCGCATCGGCGCGCCTGCGAATGCGATTCCGCCCAGCGGCCAAATCAAGATATCGCGTGCATCGCCGCCCACCGCCCGCGCCCCATAGCAATGCCCCAGCTCATGCAGAATCACAATCGTGAATAACACAGTCATGAACGCTGCGGTTCCGGCAACGTCGCCAGCCGTCAAGAACTGATAGCCAATCCAAAACAAGAACAACATGTGGATGTGCAGGTTGATCCCGCCGATCCGGCCAACTCGAAATGTGCTGTCGAGCCAATTCATCGCGACCCACCCTGCGGCGACGCCTCTCCCGCGCCGGTCACGCCGAACCGCGCGTAATACAGTATCGCCACCATCGTCTTCGCGTCGACGATCACGCCATCACGAATGAATGATAGCGCATCGTCCAGCGACTGCGGCGCAAGCCGAATCAACTCGCCCTTCTCCCGCCGCGCCTCGCCCGCCGTCAATCCCGTCGCCACATACACATGCATCCGCTCTGTGCAAAACCCAGGCGTCGCATAAAACGACACCAAATGCCGCAGCGCCGCCGCCCGATAGCCCGTCTCCTCAGTCAGCTCGCGCGCCGCACAAACCTCCGGCGACTCATCCGCATCAAGCGTGCCCGCCGGCAATTCGAGCAATTCGCGCCCGACCGTGTATCGATAGTTGTGAATCAGCACCACGCGCCCGTCATCCAGCACGGGCAACAAAACCGCCGCCCCCGCGTGCGCGATCTGGTCATACTCATGCACGCCGCCGTCGGGCAGCGTCATCGTGCAATGTTCAACCCGAAATTTCGGCGACGTGTGAATGACCGCGGCAACAGTCGAACGCAAATGCTGCGAGGTGGAATCGCTCATATCCACCCGATTGTAACGCCCAGCGCTGGCTTCGAAGCCCAACCACCCCCAACCGCTCCCGTGTAGCACCCCAGTGCAAACGCATTCTGGGATTTCAGGCAGCTTGCGCTGGGGGACCGGTCTCCGACCTGTCTTTCTTCAATTCAGTTTCGAGCCAAAAAAGACCGACCGGAAATCGGTCCCCCAGCGCGACATCTTTGACCTGACCTGAAATACAGAATGCGTTTGCCCCGTGTAGCACCCGCCCTTGTAGCACCCGCTATCAGCGGGTGCTCCCGCCGTCCCATCCCAATTCCTCAGTGTCCTCCGTGCCCTCTGTGGCTTCCCAATTCCGCTCAAATCCGCGAACGTCTTCACCTTCGCGCCGTCCCATGCCCGCAAGCCCCGCATCCAACTCTACGCTTCTAACATGAAAAGCGCACTACAACCACGCTTCGTCGCCCACACCACCCACCCGCCCGTACCCGTCGACTGGCTCTGGCCCGCACGACTACCCGTCGGCAAACTCTCGCTCCTCGTCGGCCATCCCGGCGTCGGCAAGTCCATCTTCGCCACCTACCTCGCCGCCACCATCAGCAAAGGTCGCGACTGGCCCGACGCTACCATGCCGATGGTGCGCCTGGCGTGCGGCAACCATGAAATTCAGCCGCACCTCGGCACCGCCACCTACATCACCGCCGAGGAATCACCCACCGACACCGTCTACCCCCGACTCATCGCCCTCGACGCCCAACTCTCCTACACCCACGTCATCGACGGCGTCTACCCCATCTACAACTTCGACGACGTGCGTTCATTCTCGCTCACCGCCTGCCTCGAAGCCCTCGAACAGGCGATCTACACCGCCCTCCGCCCCCGCCTCGTCATCCTCGACACGCTCACCTCGCTCCTCGTCCACGATCACGACTTCGACCCCGTCGATACGCCCACCCGTCGCTCCCTGCCCGCCGTCGCCGCCCGCCTCGCCCGCCTCGCCGCCAAGCACAACGTCGCCATCCTCGCCCTCGCCCACCTCTGCAAAAAAGCCGGGCAAGAGCGCGTCCTCCGCGCCCGCGTCGCCATGCCCTTCATCGCCGCCGCCCGCTGCGTTCTCTCGCTTTCCGCCGACCCCATCGACCCAACCGTCCGCATCCTCACCTGCGTCAAAAACACCCTCGCCCCGCTCCCGCCTCCCCTCGCCTTCCGCATCAACCCCGGACCCGCCATCGATTGGCTCCCCGCCCGCCCGTCGGCCCCCGTCTACGATGAACTCGCCGAATCACGCCAACCGATCATCGACGCCATCCACTGGCTCCGCACCGAACTCGCCAACGGACCCCGCCCCTCCCGCGACCTCCACCGCGAGGCCCGCGCCGCCGGCTTCAGTCCAAGCACCGTCCGGCGCGCAAAATTGCTGATCGGAGTACGTGCTGCTAAGCCCTCAAACGAGCAGCCGTGGGTTTGGTCCCTTCCTCCAGAAGCCCTCGACGTGGAAAAATCGTCTGATAACCAAGGTGGTCAACGAGAGGGGGGCGCGTGAACACCTTGGTCAATTTCTCGATGATTTTGCGGGTCGTCACCAATCGCAAGCCGCTCGGCCCCCCGGGCACCCTCGCGCCCCGCGCCCTCCGCCCCCAACCATCATCATTGCACTTTGCCCCGCCAATTCGTACAGTGGACGACGGTTTCACGTCCGGATTCGATTCGAAACAGTCGCGTCTCCGCTCGGCCGCAGCACAAACGAGGTTGACTCAAGTTGTTCCGCAAAGCCAATGCCGTCACGCGCGACGTGGTGATCGCCTCGATCGCGGCGACACTGCTCCTCGCGGCGGCAGTAATCTATCTGACCGCCGGCTCATCCGAGCGACCGACGACCGACGATTCCGAGCCGCTCACGCTGCGCTGCAGCGAGTGCGGCAAGGACACGCCGACGACTCGCGGCGAGATCGACCGCCGCACCAAGGCCCGCGAATTCGAGCGGACCGTCGAATCGCGGGCGACGTACTTCGCCTGCGCCGCGTGCGGCAAAATGAAAGCGATCGTGACGGCCACTACGCCGTGACGCACGCATCCAATTGGGGGCTGACCGTGAAATGTGGCATGTCGAAACGCGGCTTCACGCTGATCGAATTGCTCGTGGTCGTCGCGATCATCGCGCTGCTGATTTCGGTGCTGCTGCCGTCGCTCGGCGCGGCCCGCGAGCAGGCGCGGATCACCAAGTGCATCGCCAATCTCAAGTCGATGGGCAACGCGATGAGCATGTACGCCAGCGAATACCGCGAGCAATTTCCGTTCGAGAAACGAAACTGGCCTGAGAATCCCTTCGGCAATCCCGGCGGATTCGTGCTCTCGGCTTTCTATTACGGCGGGCACCCCGGTCGCCCGAGCGAGGGCGATCAGATCTCTTTTACGTTCGATCGCAATCGCCTGCGCACCACGTTTCGCGAGCGACCGTTCAATCGCTATTTCTTCAACGTGCAAGAATTGCACGGCACACTCGAACGCCCCGAGGACGCCGCGACGCCGCAATTTGACGAGCGCCGCAAAGAGTTCACGATCTATCAATGTCCATCCGATACTGGCGGGTTCTTCGCCACCGAAACCGTGCAGGAAAACGCCGCGTATCGTTCGATCTTCGATATGAACGGCAGCAGCTATGACATCAACTATCACTGGGTCTGGATGTGGGCCGCACGCGACGGCGGCCTGGGCGCGCCGTTCCCCGCCTACTCACCGCCGAGCCCGCCTGCAAACGACCGACGAAACTACCTCGGTCGCGCGAATCGATTCCTGAACGCGCAGCGGCAGCGAGCCGCGAGCCGATTCCTGATGCTCGTCGAAGACCCGTTCGACTCGGCCCAGCTCAACCGCATCGCGCGCGTGCCCTGGCACAAACGGCTCAACAAATACTCGTTCTTGTTTCTTGACGGTCACGCGGCCAACATGGTGGCCGACACGCGCCGCGGGAATTACGGCCAAGGCTGGAAGTCGGCGTCGCTCGCCTGGTACAACGACCAGAACGATCCGGACTACGACCTCCGCGAACTCGATCCTTGATCCTTACGCGTCCGAATCCCGGCGGATTTGCAGTGTCGCGACAAGCTGTCGCAACACATGCGACGACACACCGATCCGCGACGCCGCCTTCGAATAATTCCAATGCGTCTCGTGCAGCGCCCGCGCAACCAGCAGCCGCTGCGCATAACTGAGCGACGACGCCGTCTCACCATCCTGCGGCGGCACAAAGCCGCGCGTGACCTCCGGCGGCAGGTGAATCAGATCGATCATGTCGCCGGACGACAGTAACAAGCCACGCTCGATGATCGATTGCAGTTGTCGCGAATTGCCCGGCCAGTGGTAGCTGATGATCGCGGCCATCGCCAAATCGCTGATGCCCGTCTGCCGGCATCGCTCGCGCCGCGCGATGGTGCCCAGCAGATGTGTCGCCAGCGGCGCGATGTCCTCGCGCCGCTCGCGCAGCGACGGCACATGGATCGGGAACACGTTCAGACGATAAAACAAGTCTTCGCGGAACTGTCCCTTCTGCACCTGCACACGCAAATCGTGATGCGTCGTGGCGATGATCCGCACGTCGGATTCGAGCTCCGCCGCACCGCCCAAACGTGAAAAGCGTCGCTCTTGCAATACGCGCAGCAGTTTCGTCTGCGCCGACAGCGGCACGTCGCCGACCTCGTCGATGAGCAGCGTGCTGCCGTTCGCGCGTTCGAAAACGCCGCTGCGCGATTGAATCGCACCGGTGAACGCGCCGCGCTCGTGGCCGAAGATTTCGCTTTCGAGCAGCGTTTCGGGCACGCCGGAGCAATGAAAAACGTGCATCGGCTTGTCGCGCCGCGGGCTGTGTTTGTGGATGTGTCGCGCGACAAGTTCCTTGCCGACGCCGGTCTCGCCGGTGATGAGCACCGTGGCCCGGGTCGCCGCTACGCGATCACAAAGCTCGACCAGGTGCCGCAGACCGCGGGAGAATCCGATGAGCGATACGCTTCGCCCACTCGTGATCTCAGGATCGACGTAGAGGCCGGGCGTACGTTCGAGCATCGTTTGGTCACCGTGGCGTGAGAGCACCGCCGCTGTTGACATTGCAACTCCAGAGTGTCGCGGAAACGCAAGCGAATGTCCACCAATAGTTTCCGGCGTTTGCGACTCGGCCCAACGGTAGAGCGACAGTCGCACCGCAGCTTCACGCGGCGCCCCTGGTTATCAACAACGCAATTTTTGGAAGAGATTGCCGCCGCGGTCGCGGTTTGGGCATCGAAGTGCAACTCAAAGCGATTGCGCAGGGAGAAGCATGGCGGCCTCGTCTTCCGATGCGCTGGCGAGGCGGACCGCGCGGGCCGGAACGCCGACCATCGTGGCCATCGGCGGCACGTCATCGATCACCACCGTGCCGGCACCGATGATCGACTCGCAGCCGAGGGTGACCGATGGGACGATCGTCGCGCCGATGCCGACGAAGACGCCGGGTTCGACCTTGACCCGCCCGGCGATGCGCACGCCGGGACAGATGTGCGTGCCTTCGCCGATCATGGTTTGATGGTCGACGATGCAGCCGGTGTTAAGGATGACACTGTCGCCGATCTGGCAGTTCGCGCAGACGACCGCGCCGGCGGCAATAACGACGTTGCGGCCGATCGAGGCGTTTCGTGCGATCGTGGCCGACGGGTGGATCGCCGAGATCAATTCAAGGCCGATCGATTCGAGCCGGCGGGCGAGATTGCGGCGAACACCATTATCGCCGATGGCGACGATCGCGCGGGTCGCCGCATGCTTGGCAGCGATCGTTTCGACGTCGTCGATCGCGCCGAGCACGGGCAGTCCGTCGATGCGTCGGCCGTGGATGTCGCGGTTGTTGTCGAGAAAGCCGACGACTTCGCAGGTTCGCGCCTGATGCAAAATGTCGAGCACGACCCGCCCATGCCCGCCGGCGCCGAGGATGAGAGTGCGCGGCAGGGTTGGGAGTGAGGGGTGCATGGTTGTTCTATCGGGTGAGGTGTGGGTGGCGGTGATGGAGGGTTCAGGGTGCGGGGCGTAGGGTGGGCACCGCCCACTATCTGTCGATCATTCGAACAGCGCGCGAATGGTGGGCGGTGCCCACCCTACGGCGGGAGCGGTTACGAAACACCTCGACTCGATCGGCAAATTCTGCCGGTCGCAAGTTCCGCTCTCGGCCATGCCGATAACACTCGACATCGAATCGTTGCCGCTCGCTGCGTCAGCGAACCGTCAGCGATTCGCGTTCGTAGAAGTGGAGTCGGGTCGAGCGGAGATTCCGCGCGCCGCCGCCGTCTTGACAGCGTAAGCGAACCCGGTTCCGATGTACGGTCTGGCGCGGAAGTCAAGCAAGTAACGTAGTTTGTGAACGTCGCAGCAGGCCGCGGCAGTGTCGCCGACCGGCCCACGGCGACCGTTCCACTGAGCAATCGAGCGTGCGAATGGCAATGCGACGTGACCTGATGGCGGCGTGTGGAACGCTCTGGGCCGGCAGCTTGGCACTGCTGCTCGCGGGCTGTGCTGCCCTCCCTCCCAATAGCTTCATCGATCCGACCAAAGTCGGGCAGTTCCCGGCCGAGTATCGCGAACGCGGGATTCGCCGAGTTTTGACGCCGCGAGAAGGCCCGCTCGGCTTGGCCAATGCGACCGAGCCGCGGCCAGAGGACGGCGTGCCGCGCTTCGAGGAATACCGAATCGCTGCGGGCGACGCGATCGGCGTGGGCATCGAGGACTTCTTCCAGCCGGGACTGCAATATCAGGCGCAATTCGAAGTCGCCCCGAGCGGCGCGGTTCGCGTGCCGCAGCTTGGCGTGGTCAAAGTCGTCGGCATGAGCGAGCCGGAGATGGAGCAGGAATTGCGCTCGCGGATTCAGGAAGCGGGCATCCTGCGCGATCCGGTGGTCCAGGCGTTCATCGCGACGCGACGACAGCAGACCTTCTCGGTGATCGGTTCGATTCGCAACCCCGGCGTCTATCCGATTTCGGCCCCGGACACGCGATTGCTCGACGCGATCGGTCTGGCGGGCGACATCGGCGCGGGCATCCGCAAAATTTACATCATTCGGCAAGAGGCGCGGCCCGGCGGTGACGCTGCGGCAGCGCCGGCGGCGACCGATCCGGCTCAGCCGCAGACCGAACGCGAGCCACTGGTGATTCCGGTCGACGATGACGCGGATTTTCAGGGCACGATGTTCGCCGGCGGCGGCGCACAGGATCGCGAAGCGGCCCCTGCATCGCAAGAGTCGCCGCGCCGCGAAGAGCTGGAAGAAGTGCTGAATCCGTCGGCGACGTCCTCGCAGCCCGGCACGGCTCCAACCGATGGCGATCGCAAGTTTCAACCGCTCGTATTCGATCCGCAGGGCGAGGCGAAAGAGGCCGCGCCCCCAAGTGCCGAGCCGGTGCGCCCGAGCGATTCGCCTAGCGCGCCGCAGTCACCGACAGTCACGCCGCGATTGCCGGATGCGACCGACAAGCCGTTCGACTGGGAAGCCGAGGCGGACGCGACCGAAACGCAGCGCGTGATCGAGGTGGACGTCGGCGCGCTGAAGTCGGGCGACCCTCGTGCGAATCTCGTGATCCGCAACAAAGACGTGATCAACATCCCGGTCGATACGGGCGTGTTCTACATGATGGGCGAAGTTTCGCGTCCGGGCGTGTTCGGCTTCAACGAGCGGGAAATCACGCTCAAGCAGGCGGTCGCGACGGTGGGCGGTTTCACGCCGCTGGCCTGGCCGCAACGGGTCGAGATCATCCGCCGCGAGAAGGGGACCGATAAGCAGCTCACGATTCCGGTAAATCTCGATGCGATTTTCGCCGGCATGGAAGACGACATTCTGCTGCGTGACGACGACATCGTGAACGTGGGCACGCACTTTGTGGCCCCGTTTCTATTCGTAATCCGCAACTCGTTCCGGTTCACATATGGGTTTGGATTCGTCTACGACCGGAACTTTGCCGACCGCGATTCGTATGGAGGCAAGATCAACCCGCAGACGCTCGCGATCGATCAACAGAATCGCCGCGGTTTGCCGTTCTAACGCCGCCCGCATCGGGCGAGCATGGCGGAGAGTTTTTGTGAGCACGATTCCGGCCGGTACGCCAGTGTGGCGAATCGAGTTTGATCGCCTGGCGCAGTTCAAGGCGCTGGCGATTGCGCTGGCGTTTTGTTCGGTGTTTTTCTATGTCATTCGCGATTTGATGTACGAGTGGCAGAACTCGTCCGACTGGTCGCACGGCTGGCTGATTCCGGTTTTCAGCGCGTATCTGGTGTTCGGCCGCTGGGAAAAAATCGAGAAGTCGCCGATCACGCACACATGGGTCGGCCTCGTGCTGATGGTCGCGTCGCTGCTGATTTACCAGTATTCGCTGTGGGGGCTGATCATCGGCTATCTGCGGCCGCTGACGATGCTGACGTGTTTGCTGGGCGTGGTGATCTACCTGTGCGGTCTGCCGGTGCTGCGCTACGCCTTCGTGCCGTGGCTGTATCTGTTCTTTGCGGTGCCGCTGCCGAAGGGCGTGTATTTCACGTTGACCGATCCGCTGCGGCGGATGGCGGCGGTGGTGGCGACGAGTTGCCTGTCGATGGTGCCGGGGCTGGATATCGAGCGTGTCGGCTCGAACATCACGTATTTCTATCAGGGTGTGCAAGGCAACATTGGCGTGGCCGACGCTTGCAGCGGGATGCGGGCGCTGATCACGCTCTGCGCGTTGGGCGTGGCGGTGACGTTTATCAGCGATCGGCCGGCGTGGCAGCGTGTAATCATGTTGCTGGCGTGTTTGCCGATTGCGGTGTTCAGCAATTTCATCCGCGTGACGGTGACGTGCGTGCTGCACATTTTTGTGGATCCGCGCTATGCCGAGGGCGCAGCGCACTGGATGCTGGGCCTGGTGACGCTGTCGATCGCGCTGGGCATGTTCATGGGCCTGGTGTGGGTCATGGAGCGCCTGGTCGTCGAAGACGCGGCGGAAGCCGACGACGATTCGGACGAATCGACCGCCAAGGCGGGCGCGCGATGAGACGAATAGTGGTGAAAGGCGAATGCAGGGCATGACCAGCGCCGAGACAATTAAGTACGCGCACGACGGCAAGCAGAGCGCCAGCGGCTTTCGAGCCAGCGGGCGATTCTGGATGACCGTCGGCATTTTGCTGCTGTCGGCGGCGACGATGCAGTCTGTTGCGGCAGCGTTCGGCACGTACTTTGCGAAGTTGCCGTTACCGCTCAACAAGCCGCTCTATCAACTCGATCCTTCGAAGCTTGGCCCGGAGTACGGATTGCATCGCGAGCAGCCCGAGAAGCTGCACGACGACATGATCGAGAACCTGGGCACGAACGAGATTCTGAACTGGGCACTGGTCGACCACGAGAAGTCGCCGAGCGACACGACCTATGCACCCAAGGTTTTCGTCACCTATCACACGGGCAAGCCCGACATGGTGCCGCACAACCCGCGAGAGTGCATGGTTGCGGCTGGGTTCTCGCTGGTGGGCGATTCGACGATTGTCGTTCCGGTGAAGCGGCCGGACGGGACGATGGTGGACATTCCCATCGCGCTGCTGATCTTCGAAGCGCCGGCGCGCGGCATCGGCGGCGGCGTGACGCGCCTCCCGGTGTTGTTTTTCTTCGAGGCGAACGGCAAATTCGTGACGACGCGAAGTGAAGTGCGACTCGCGACGCAGAGCTTGCTTGATCGCTATTCATATTATGCCAAGCTCGAGATTCACTTTTCCGACGAGCGGTTCGCACGCTTCCCGTCCGCCGAAGAGGCGCAGGCGGCGATCGGGCCGCTGCTCAACAAGCTGATGCCAATCCTGTGGGCCGATCATTTTCAGGATTGGCAGACCGTGAAGACAAGCAAGCAGACGGCGGGGCAAGGGGTTTGATCAGTCGTCGCAACGCATAAGAGGGATCTGCACATGGCGAAGCAGCGAAAGCTGAACAAGAACCTGATCGCGACGCTCACGTTCGGCACAATGCTGGTCGTGCTGGCGATCGCGTTTCTGGTGGTGATGAACGCTGCCCAGCGCAGCCCGGAAGTGGTTGCCGAGAAGGCCAAGCTGTCCGAGAAGAACGGCGACCTGCAGCGTGCGTTCG
>JBJXFK010000006.1:0-7668 GCA_046155505.1 Phycisphaerae bacterium | reverse complement strand
TTGTCGGCGTTCACATGCACCGTGACCGTATCGACGCTGGTATTCGTGCCGTCTGACACGCGCAGTTCAAAACTGACATCGGTGTTGCTCAAGCCTTCCGGAGCCGTGAACGTCGGGTTCGCCGCAGTCGGATTCGAGAGCGTCACGCTCGGCCCTGCGGTCTGCACCCACTGGTAACTGAGGTTCTGGCCTTCGGCGTCGCTGCCGGAACCGGTAAGCTGGACCGTCGCACCTTCGTCAACGCTCAGCTCGGACGGATCCGGTGCCGGCTCGTGCGACCACGCCAGATTGTCGATCATCAGCGCGTCTGAAAAGTTCGTTTGTGACAAATTCAAAATCTCAACGCGGCTGATCGTGGCTTCATCCAGCTTGATTCCAAAGAAACCCTCGTGATTCTGATACGCAGTCGTCGAATCCCAGAGCTGCGGCTCGACCACTTGTTGCCCAATCTGATTTCCGGCCGCGTCGAATAGCGTGATCTGCACGCTGTGAACCGGGCCTTCCTTTCCGACTCCGATCATCGCACCGACCTGCGCGACGGGTTCATCAAAGCGAATCGTGAACGGCACCGCCGGGTTGTTGTTGCTGAATTTCAGATAGACCGAGTCGCCATGCGGAGCGTAGGTTCCGTCGTAGCCGGTCAGGTGCTCGACCGTTCCGTTGCCTTCGACGTTGGCACCGCTGTACGCACCGTACTGCCCGCCGGCCGTGTTTTGGAACGAAACTCCGTGGGAAACTTGGTACTGAGTCCCGAGATCTTCGCCCATCGCCAGTCCGCTGAAACCAAGCGCGTGATCCATCGTTAATGAAAAATCGTTGAAAGCACTCGCCATCGCGCTGAACGAGCCGAAATCGTTGAGCGGGTCAGCCGCGTCGAACCAGCTCGTCGAGCCGTCATCAATTCCGGCATCGGCCGACGGCGCGTCGTCGTCGGCGTTGACGTGCACCGTGACCGTATCGACACTGGTGGTCGTGCCGTCGCTGACGCGCAGTTCAAAGCTGACATTGGTGTTGCTCACGCCCTCCGGCGCGGTAAAGGTCGGGTTGGCCGAGGTCGGGTTGCTGAGCGTCACGGACGGCCCGGCGGTTTGGACCCACTGGTACGTCAAGTTCTGGCCTTCGGCATCGCTGCCGGAGCCGTTCAATTGGACGGAGGAATTTTCGCTCATCGTCAGATCGCTGCCGGCGTTGGCCGACGGTGCATCGTTGTCGGCATTTACATGCACCGTGACCGTATCGACGCTGGTGGTCGTGCCGTCACTGACGCGCAGTTCAAAACTGACATCGGTGTTGCTCACGCCCTCCGGCGCGGTGAAGGTCGGGTTGGCCGAGGTCGGGTTGCTGAGCGTCACGGACGGGCCGGCCGTCTGGACCCACTGGTAGCTGAGGTTCTGACCTTCGACATCGCTGCCGCCGCCGGAGAGTTGAACGAGGGCGTTCTCTTCCACCGTCTGATCGATGCCGGCGTTCGCCGACGGCGCGTCGTTGTTCGCGTTCACGAGAATCGAAACCGTATCCGTTCGCGTGCTCGTTCCGTCTGAAACACTCACCTCGAACGTCAGCGTCGTGTTCGCCAGCCGCTCCGGCGCGCTGAACGTCGGCGTCGCACCACTTGCACCACTGAGCGCCACGCTCGGCCCACTCGTCTGCGTCCACGAATACGTCAGCCGATCGCCGTCGGCGTCGCTCGACGCGCCCGCGTTCAACGTCACCACGTCGTTTTCATTCACCGTCTGGTCAGCACCGGCGTTCGCCACCGGCGCGGTCGACGTCGTCAGCACGGTCCCATCGCTGAATTGCAGCGACGCGACGTTTGAATACTGAACCGTCGCTGACTGGCCGCCGCCCAGGTCGAGCGTAATCGTGCCGGCGGCCTTGTTGATCACCGCGTCGGCCCGTTCAAAATTCGACAAGTTGATCGCGTTGGTTCCGCCCCCGCCGTCAACCTGATACGTCGCGCCCGCCGTAGGATTCGAGAATGCAAACGTGTCATTGTGGCTCGACCCGACCACGCGTTCGATGCCGCTGAGCGTGTCGGTTCCCGCACTGCCCGTGTTCTGGGCCGTTGAAAGCGTGAGGTCAACCGTCACAGCACCCGGCGCGTCGCTGTAGTCGGCGGTGTCAGTGCCACTGCCGCCGATCAGCGTGTCGTCGCCCGCTCCGCCGCGCAGCGTGTCGTTGTCCGCGCCGCCGTCGAGCGTGTCGTTGCCGATTCCGCCGATGAGCGTGTCATTGCCGGCGCGTCCGTTAATGACGTCGTTACCGTCGCCGCCGTCGATGACGTTCGCCCCGGCATCGCCGGCGAGCGTGTCGCTCATCGCCGAACCCTTGAGGTTCTCGATGCTGCTCAGCGTCTGAACCGATCCGTCGCCAAGCGCAACGCTACCCGCTTGCAAGTCTGCGCTTACCGAGCTGCCGACGCTGGTGTAGTCGGCCGTGTCGGTTCCGCTTCCCCCGCTGAGCGTGTCGTTGCCGCTCGTGCCGACGAGCGTGTCGTTGCCCGCTCCGCCCGAGAGGACATTCGCGCCGCTGTCGCCCGCGATGGTGTCGGCGTGATCCGTACCGGTCACGTTTTCAAACCCACTGATCGAATCGCTACCCGAACTGGTTCCGCTCGCCGTGCCCGCGGCCAGGTTCACACTCACGCCGCTGCTCGCGCCGGCGAACGTCACCGTGTCCGTGCCGCTGCCGCCGATGAGCGTGTCATTTCCGCCGCCGCCGTTGACGATGTCATTGCCGTCGCCGGCATTGATCACGTTCGCGCCGCCGTCGCCCGTCAGCGTGTCGCCAAACGCCGATCCGGTGATGTTCTCGATCCCGCTGAGCGTGTCACTGCCGTCGGCACCGGTGGCCGAGCCGCTGCCGCTCGCGCCGTTGGCACTGCTCAGTGAGACCGTCACCGCACCGCTCGCGCTCGAATAATCAACCGTGTCGATCCCCGCGCCGCCCGCGAGCGTATCGTTGCCGAGCCCGCCGACCAGCGTGTCATTGCCGCCGCCGCCGGTGAGCACGTTGTTGCCGCTATTGCCGGTCAGCACATCGTCGAAATTCGACCCGGTGGCGTTCTCAAAATTGCTCAGCGTGTCATTGCCTGCCCCGCCGCTCGCCGTCCCCGTCGTCAGATTCACATTTACCGCGGCGCTAGCGCCGGCATACGTCACCGTGTCGGTGCCGCCCGCGCCGTCGAGAATGTCGTCGCCGCCGCCGCCTTCGATCGTGTTCGTGCCGCTGTTACCGGTGATCGTGTCGTTAAAGCCGGAGCCGAGCACGTCCTCGATGTTGCTGAGCGTGTCGTTGCCGTCTGCCCCGCTCGCGACATTGCTGGTCAAGTTCACGTCCACGCTGCCCGAGGCGTTTTGATACGACACTTTGTCCGTGCCGGTGCCACCGTCGATGGTGTCATCACCAAGGCCGCCCTCGATCGTGTCGTTACCGCCCAGGCCGCTAAGCACGTTATTGCCCGCGTCGCCCGTGATCGTGTCGTTGTAATTCGAGCCGGTCACGTTTTCGATGTTGCTGAGCGTGTCGCTGCCCGCGCCGCCAGTCGCGACGCCGGTCGCCAAATTCACGGTTACGGCCGATCCGGCGGTGGCATAAGTGGCGGTATCGGTGCCCCCACCGCCGTCAATTACGTCGTTTCCGGCCCGTCCGTCGATCGTGTTCTCGTTCGCGTCGCCGCTAAGTGTGTCGGCGTAATTCGAGCCGGTCACGTTCTCAATATTGGTCAGCGTGTCGTTACCCGCACCGCCGCTGGACGTTCCGCTATCCAAACTAACCGACACGCCGCTGCTGCTGGTGTCATACGCCGCGGTGTCGATGCCGCTGCCGCCGTCGAGCGTGTCGTCGCCGGCGTCGCCGCGCAGGTAGTCGTTCCCGTCGCCGGCCGAGAGCGAATCATTGCCACTGCCGCCGACGAGGCGGTTGGCGCTCGCATCGCCGGTGAGGGTGTCGTTGGCGCTGCCGCCGGTGAGATTCTCGAAGCCGCTGAGCGTGTCGTTTCCGCTGCCGCCGGTGGCGCTGCCGGTGGTCAAATTTGCCGTAACGGCGCTAGTGACCGACGAATAGGAAAGCGTGTCGGTTCCGCTGCCGCCGACGAGCGTGTCATCGCCGACGCCATCGTTGACCGTGTCATCGCCGCCGCCCGCGTCAATCGAGTCGTTCCCGCTGCCGCCCGTCAGCGTGTCGTTGCCGTCGCTCGCGACGATGCTGTCGTCGCCCGCGCCGGCGTCAATCACGTTTACCGCCGTCGATCCGACAATCGTGTCGTTGTGTGCCGATCCGATCACGTTCTCGAACCCGCTCAGCGTGTCGTTACCAGCCGCGCCGCTAGCGACGTTAGTCGTGAGGTTGATGCTGACGCCGCCGCTGGCGTCGGCGTAGGTGAGAGTGTCGGTGCCGCTGCCGCCGATGAGCGTGTCGTCGCCAAGCCCGCCATTGATGGTGTCATTTCCGCTTCCGCCGTCGATGACGTTGTTACCGCTGTCGCCGGTGAGCGTGTCACTCGATTGCGAACCGGTGAGATTCTCGAACCCGCTGAGCGAATCCGTCCCGCTCGACGTGCCGCTCGACGTGCCGGTCGCGAGGTTGGCGCTGATTGCCGCGGAGGAGGACGCGAAACTGACCGTATCGCTGCCGCTGCCGCCGACAAGCGTGTCGTTGCCGCCGCCACCGTCGATCGTGTCATTGCCGCTTCCGCCGTCGATGACGTTCGCCGCGCTGCTGCCGGTGAGCGCGTCATTGAAAGCCGATCCGGTCAGATTCTCGACATTCGAAATCGAGTCGCTGCCGTCCGCGCCGCTCGCGCTGCCGCTTTCCAAGTTGACCGTCACCGCACCGCCGGCGGCGGCATATGAAACCTGATCCGTACCCGCGCCGCCGTCGATCGTGTCATTGCCCAGGCCACCGACGAGAGAGTCATCGCCGCTGCCGCCAAGGAGCGTGTTCGCCCCGCTATCGCCGACCAGCGTATCGGCGAAACTCGACCCCGTGACATTCTCAATGCCGCTCAGCGTGTCATCGCCCGCGCCGCCTGACGCCGTGCCGCTCGTGAGGGTCACATTCACGCCACTTGCGGCGGCCGAATAATTCGCGGTGTCATTGCCGGTCCCGCCGATGAGCGTGTCGTCGCCGAGACCGCCGACGAGAGTGTCGGCGCCGTCGCCGCCGTCAAGCACGTTGTTGCCGCTGTTGCCGGTTATCGTGTCGTTGAAGTTCGACCCGGTGAGATTCTCAATTCCGCTCAGCGTGTCATTACCCGCACCGCCGCTCGCGGTCCCCGCCGCCAGATCGACCGTGACTGCCGAACCCGCATCAGTGTAACTTGCCGCATCCGTGCCGGCCCCTCCATCCAGCGTGTCGTCGCCGCCACCACCGACAAGCGCATCATTTCCGTCGCCGCCGCTTAGCGTGTCGTTCCCCAATCCGCCGAGCAGCGTGTCATCACCGCCCAAACCGCTGAGCAGGTCGTTGCCCGCCGCGCCGTCGGCCATGTCCGCCAGCTCGTCGCCGGTGAACGCATCGTTGCCCTCCGTCGCGCCGCTCTGTGCCTCGCCCGTCTCGGCGTCCGCCCAGGTTGCGGACATCAGGATGCGCGGTTCCAGCGTCTCGACCTTGAATGCCGGCTTCTTGGCACGGGGCTTCGCGTTGGTATCTGCATTCGAGTCACTGCCGTCGTTCGAACCCAGCGGCCCACGCTTGTCTGCGGCCATGTCTAAGCCCCTGCAAAGCGGCCCAGGCCAAGAACCTCCCCGCACCCGCCGCAACCGCGCGGCCCCAATGCAGAGAATCTGCAGCCTGCCACAGGGAAGCTTGCGAAATCGGACAAGGAAATGCCCAAGATCGGGCGATGCATTCGCGAAGTGATGGCGAGCGTCCGAGAAATGCCGCGGATTCGGAGACTTGATGCACACGCGCAGCAAACGCGGTTCGATCAAGTGTTCAAATTGAATGCGGACTTGCCACGGATGTCACAGATTGACACGGATAAGAAAGGAGCGCTTGCATTCGTGGCGCGTGCTCTGATCGTGGCAGCACCGTGGCCGCGACCTCAGCGCACAAGCTGTTGGCCGATCGCTGCGTCGTGCATGTCCACGTCGCCATCATTGTCCAGATCGCTGTCCGCGAACTGCGCGGGCGTCACACCCGGCGGCCCCGTCGTCACGCCCGGCCCGGCCATCGCCGTCAGCGCGATCGCCATGTCAGTCGCATCGACATCGCCGTCGAGATCGAAGTCGATCTCATAGCGCATCGCGACCGCGTTCATCATCGGCGCGATCTCGGGGTTCGACATGAACAAACGCCAACACAGCTCGCTTCGATGATTCTCGATCATCACCACGATCGGCCCTTGATCGATCGCCAGCCAACCCGGCGCGACCCAATCGGCGGAGAAATTGAACGCGTCAACCGCACCATAAATCCCGAACACATCGCCGCCGAAGTTGTCGTACCAATAGCGCAGCGTCGCCAGCGATTCCTGTGGCACATACGCCATCGCGCTCAGCGCAGCCGTCGGCGAGATCGTGCCGTTGTCATTCGTCGGCGACTGGGCCGAATAGCCGGTCGGATTGTTGCTCGCCGTCAGGCCCCAGTTGAGCGGGTTGTACAACTCCCAACCGAGCGGGTTTTCGATGCAATACGCGCGGTTGATCAGCGAGATATTTCGGTGATTCTCGAAGTAGTTGCAGAACTGATCGCGCTTGTAGCGCGGGTCGAAACCGACGTTCGAATAGTGCGTGAAAAACAGCGGCCCGCCCAGCGGCTCGCCCACGAACTGCTGAAGCCCGAAATAGAAGTTACCGTTCACATAGCCCGGTAGCCCCGCATAGCCTGTGTGGTAGAGCGACGCCGGCACCGGAAACGTCGGCGACGCGATCGCCAGCAGATAGATGATCTGCGTCTCATTGAAGCCGCGAATCGGCAGGTTCATCTGCCAGCCGAAATTCGGCGACCAATGCCAATAGAGGAACGTGTTGTTTGCCGTGCGGCGGAACCAACTCCACTCAACCGCGTGCCACATGCTCGTCGCCCGGCTGCGAATCTCGGCCTCGACCGGATCGGTCGGGTGATCGAAATATTGCCGCGCGGTCAACATGCCGCTGATCAGAAACGCCGTCTCGACCAGGTCGGCCCCGTTGTCCGCTGCCCCCGCAAAAGGAATCGTCGCGCCGGTGTTGCCGTTGTAATGATGTGCCCATGCGCCGTGATAGCGCTGCACGCCGCTAGGCAACGCCGAATTGTCGGGCCGCACGCCGTCGAGGAATCGCAGAATCCGCCGCGTGCGATCGGCCGCCTGTGCCCGCGTGACCCAGCTGCGCTCGCTGCCGACGACGATCGACATCAGCCCGAAGCCGGTGCCGCCGATCGTAACGGTGTCGAGCGGATGGCCGAGGCCGATGCCCTCGCGCGCCATGCCGCAGAACGGATGCCCGCCGGCCCAGAAATACTGAAACGCACCTTGCTGAGCGAAATCCATGAGTTGATCGTCGGTCAGGCCGTTGTACTGTGCAGTGGTGAAGTCGGACGCGGCTGACTCCTGACCGTTCACAACCGCTGTGATGTGATAGAAGTATCGCGGCGCACCGCTGCCGACCGCATCGCTGAAGCGATCACCGCCAACCGGATCGGTGGTGATGCGCGTGTAAGGCCCGCCCGCATCGACCGCTCGAT
>JBJXFK010000369.1:0-7212 GCA_046155505.1 Phycisphaerae bacterium | reverse complement strand
CGTTGGTATGCGTGCCGCTGATGGCCTTGGCCACAGCGCTCAGCGACGGGTAGCGCTCGCCATCGAACTCAAAGCCGCCGGCCAGCACGTGCACGGTCAGCGCTTGACCCTTGTAGGTGCGGCGCAGAACCGCACCCACCGGCGGCAGACGCGGATCACGCTGCTGCATAGCGGGCTGTGGCTCGACGGTGGGGGAGTCCTTGGGCGGCGTCGTACGGGCGTAGCCGATGTCGGCCAGCTCGGCGGCGCGTGCCTTGGCCCGCTCCGAGAGCCCGCCCTCCGCGCCGGCCTGCAGCCGCCAAGCGATCTTGCGGATCAGGTAGTGTCGATGCCGGCTACGGGCCGGCTCGCCGAACAGCTCGGCATAGCGGCGGTGCAGTTGGCCCACGCTCATTGAGCCCAGCGCGGCCAGCTCTTGTTCGACTGGTACGTTCATGCATCACCTCCAGCGACCCGCATCGCTAACACGCGGGTAGCGCGCGACACACTGAGGGGCCGGTCGCGCCCGGGATCAAGTTGGCTGTTTGGAGATTCCGCGGGCGGGCCGCTGCTGCCCGAGAGCAAGAGCGGCAGCAGCGCCGCGGCCAGGATGGCGGCCAGTTCGGGGGTGCGGTCGGGTGGCTGGTGAGCGGCGGTTCGGTGTTGTTTTCGCACGGCTGACTCCCTTCACGTGCGATCCCGACTAACCAGGCAGTCGAGTGCGCACGGGGGAATCATTCGGGCTGGTATGACACACAAATTCGATTGGACGAATTTGTCAGCGTGTTTTTGGTGGAAATGCTTGCAATCGACGGGGATTCCGCAGGCAGAAAATTCTGCATGACAAAATCCCCGACTTGACGGGCTATTTTGTCATGGCCTGCCGGGCGACTCGCTGCGCGCGCCAGTTCAACGCGCGCCTCAGCTCAGCCATCGTACAACCGTAGTCTTCACAAAATTCCTTGGCACTCCGCTTCGCGATTTTGTATCGATCATATGCTTCCAGCAACTTGTTCCGTTTCTCTTCTTCCGTTTCGCTCAAACCCCGGCGGCCGCGACGCTTGGGTGTACGTGTCGGCTTGGTTGGAGGCGAGGATTCGGGTTGCGGTTCAGATGCGGCTGGACTCTCGGCTACTACAGTTGGTATCGCTTCGACCACGATCGGTCGGCTGGTCAGTGCCGGCCTCAACGCCCATCCGCGCTGCGCGCGAAGTTGCTCATACTCCTGGTCGGCGAAGATGTACCCTGGCCGAAAGACGCTCAAATTGGACTCGCCACACAGCTTCGCGGTGAACTGTCGCCAATGCGTGACCGGATAATCGATGGTGGAACGCATGCGTTCGCGCATCCGGAAATACTCGGCGAGGAGCGTCCCGGCGGATTGCAAGATCGACCAGGTGTGTGACCCAGCCACCGGCTGCGGTAGCGGCTTGGGCGTGCTCAGTTTTGCGAACTCGTCGCGCCACAATCGCTGAACCGCGCTTCGGATCGTCCACGGATTGTTCCGATCGAGGATGATCGGCGACGCGTCGCCGCAGGCATTCTCAAACGCCTGAAACTGCTCATAAATTCGGATCAGTTCATCGTGCGATCGCTCATTCGCCGTCAGTCGATCCGGAATGAGAACCGCATCGACGACGCTGCCTAGTAGCGTCAGCGCATTCACCTCAGGTTCCGCGGCCCTAATGGGAGCTGCGGCGGCGCGTAACGCGTCCTGGCAGAACGCGAGCGCGCTTTGACGGCA
Organism: Phycisphaerae bacterium; assembly: GCA_046155505.1. Classification (GTDB taxonomy): domain Bacteria; phylum Planctomycetota; class Phycisphaerae; order UBA1845; family Fen-1342; genus JBJXFK01. Next base: position 5,489 of record JBJXFK010000369.1, on the reverse strand, counting down.
AGCAAAGCACACGTGCGAGATGCGTTGGAGCGTCTCAATACTGTTCCAGCGAATACCGAGGCTGTTGAGCGCATGCGCGAGCTCGCTCGAAGATGCAGCTTGTAGCGTGTTGATGGCGGCCAATGTCGACATGGAGTGCGCTCGAAGTCGATTCGCACGCCTTGTGAAACCACTGAGGCGAAGCGAGACTCGACCGACCTACTGCGACGATCCCCGTCCGTGGGATGCGATTCCGTGGCCGACCGTCGCGGGTCCATTGGCTGGCATCGATCGAACTCGACCGATCTACATGTTAGGGTAGCGTTTGGGGTGGCGGGCGGTCAAGTGGTAGATTCGGGCTGAGCGAAATTCAAGCGGCTCTCGTGATCGCCTCGTCGACGACGGGAGGACGCTGGAGGGATGTGCGCCGCTGACTCCCGAGCAAATGTTTCGAACGGTGCTTGATCAAGGCTCACGCACAATGGCTGGATCGTTCAAGGCTGATGTGAAACGGACAATGCGATCGGCCCGGCAAATAATCCGCCATCGTCGCAGCCCATCCCTTCGTGATTCGTCGGCCCGCCAGTTTGTCCCCGTTCCAGCTGCCCGAGCCACCAACCGGCACGCGGGAGACGCCGTCGCTGTAATCGGCAATCGGCGCCAAGAGCGTGACTATCGTCGACTTCAATTCAGGCTGTCATTGTCGTACAATCGACTTGCTTCCGTGGTCCGATACTTCGAGAGAGTCGTCATCCGCGTAGGAAGGGCCGTGAATGATCCATGCATTCCCGACGCACATGACGCCCGAAGGAATCGCGATTGCTCCGAGCCGGCTCGAATACATGGGCATCAAAGAGGGTAGCGTCTGCTGGGGCCTTTGGGTCGAGGGGCGCGGCGGTTTGCGGCGGTGCCAACAGGACCGAGAGCAGAACGAGTGCGAATTTCAGGCTCCGCACCTCGTGCTTTCACCCTATCCGGTTGACTATTGGGCTACGATTTTCACGTTGCAAATTCTCTTGGAGCGCAAAACGGCCAACCGATCGGGTAACGGCCCCTATTCGGACAGCACCTACGGAGCGAGCGATGCGTTGCGCCTATGCGGCATCAACATCCTTTCCGAACAAACGGCCCAAGTAGGATACGATCTGATCGCGTACAACGCTGTTTGCGAACTGCGAGATCTGCGTCCCGCCGGGTTGAAACTGCTCCGAAATCTGAAGCAGGCGCTGAACCAATTTCGGCGGTCACGACCGGGTGACGCGGATTCGGAGAGCGTCCGACACCTCATTCGTGTGACGCACTTTCAGCGACTGGGTAAATGGATCATTACCCGTCTGGCCGAACTCCAGGCGCGTCTCGTCCACATGGATCGCATACGTTTTCTTAAGGAGGAGCTACCGGAAGCCGCGCAGGCCCTCATGGAGCAAAGCGCAACGCTTTCGACTCATAAAATGATCGCCGACCCTTACGATGCCGTGGAGGCAAATCACGACGAAGCCATGCCGCGATATGACGACCCATTGGCTGGACCATCCTTTCTGAACGAGAAAGTAATTGAGGCAGGTGAGAACACATATTACCTGAGATCTGACGAGCTTTGCTCCCGGAAGAAGCTTCGGCAAGCTTATGTCGACTGTGCTAAGTTCATGAACGTGCCGCCCTTGGAGAGAGCGGAGGTTAGCAAGTACATCGATGCTTTTTTTCAAGCACATTTTATCGAATTGCGCAATCGGAAACTCTTCAGTCCTCTCATTCACGTCTTGTCAACGAACGGCGATGAGCCTGCCAAGCATGAAATCGCGCAGGCGGTTGAACGCCTTAAGGACGCTTCTGAATTCGAGTGCTGGAACGCGCGCCGGTTCTTTCGGCGACAGTCGTTGCTTCCGGTGCGCATTCTTTCGATGCCATCGCTGGCGTACGCGCGGTTCTGGGGGTTGGTAGAGCCCGGGATGAACGCCCCAGCGATCGCCTTCCGGTATGAGGGTGGTCTGCTCAGGCCGTATGACGCCGAGTCCCAACGATGCGCATCGACCGAAAATCTAGTGCGATCATTGAACATGATGTCAGGTCTTGCGGATCGGCAGGATGCGGAGCAGTTCAACACGAACTCATTTGCATTGGTCAACGTTCACCTAGCTGATCGCTTTGTCCGGTTGCGGTTCCTGCGCCGCGGCTTCAGCGAAGCGACCTGCGTCCGCCTTCATGTCACATATCGTGCCCAAGAGGATCTGGAAGACGCAATCGACTCGCGCGGCCTCGTCGCCGCGATCCTGCGACCGCTTGTGGAGTTCGGCTTGCGAGCGGAATGGACGACGTATTGCATTACCGAACTGACGGACTCGTCAGAGGCCGGAGAGTTCGAGGCGATCCTGAAGGCCACGTCAAACAAGGTCCAAGAGCGGCTATCGGTGGACGGGATATTGAAACAACTTGAACAGCAAGTCGAGCAGTCGGTCAAGCATCAGCTACCTCACGCTGACGAGAAACGCACAAAAGCCAAGCTCGTGCGCTGGACGGAATAATAGCTCATCTATCTAGCGGACCGCTCTACTCCGTTTCAGATCGCCGTGACGGAGTTGGCTGGACCCGGGCCACTAACGCCGACCGAGCGTCCGTCTAGAACCTGCCATTTCAGGATCTCGCCTCGCGCCTCAGTGCGTACCGCCTCCAGATCACCCATCCTCGCAAAGTCATCGCCGGGTCTTGTTCCGAGCAGCACGGCGATTTTGCACGGCGTCGTAGCGCCTTTGGCCCGGCCTTCCTTAACAACATAAGGAAACTCACGGCCATCAACCGCTCTTATGCCGGAAAATCCCTCGATTGGTTCGCGGATAAAGTAGCTAAGCCGCCCATCGTGGTAGAGGCCTACCTCCACATCGTCAAATCGCACCATAGCTACGGGCGGGCAGACGGCATCGAGGTCCGGGCGGCCCCCCTCCGGCTCGGCGAGTTTTCTCGCCGCCCGAATCTGGGCAAGTACTGTAACCATTGCATCGTACTCGGGGTCTTCCGCGGCTAACTCGCGGTCGATCGCTGAGACTTGTTCAGGCGTCAGATTCATTGACTTTCCCACCTCATGATCATAGGCTGGCACCCGCGGGTACGTCTACGGGGCTTCCTCGTTCGCCATTTTTGCAAGGACTGTGCGAAGGGCCTCCCTCGCCCGGGAAAGACGCGCCCCGACACCTCCCAGCGTGAGATTCAGGATCTTCGCCATCTGTTCGTAGCTTGCTTTTTTACGGTAGAAGAGGTCTAGTACCAGTCGATACTGCTCAGACACCCTTCGGAGAGCGTCGGACACAACGGCTCTGCGGTGTTCCGCCTCTTCCAGCGCGTCCAGCGCCCCGTCGTCTATAGCGACGGGATGATCGGGCAGCGACAACATGACAGTGCGCTCGCGTCGATTTTTTGTGAGGGCCGCGTTGATGACGATGCGGCATAGCCAAGTCTCAAAACGAGCCCTCCCATCAAACTGATGCACGCGGCAGCAAGCATTCTTACACGCCTCTTGGACCGCATCCTCGGCATCGGCCTCCTGCCGGCAACACCGCCTTGCCGTTCGGAGGAGTAGTGGCCGGTACTTCTGCAGGAGGAGGTTCAGCGCATTGACATCACCGGCGACGGCCATGGAGACGAGTTCATCTTCATTGTAGGCGATTTCAGACAGATCATGGGCAACCGAGTTTCCGATGCGGATGTACTTCTGTAGCAGATAGCGCTGCATATCGGCGGCGGGCACCGGTTTTCCGTCTGAGGCAACCGACTGTGCTTGGGAATTGCAGTTTATTTCCATCGGCGGTGCTGTCGATGTAGGCATCTCAGCCAGGGGCGGCGTGGACTCCGAGGCGTGCGACGTCAGGCACTTTGCGGGCGGGTCGTGGCTGGGAGATGAATCGACGGGGGCGGCGCTCACATCCTCGCGCGCATCGCGGGCGCGCGACACGGGCGGCATCTCGTCGGCGAACTCCGCGCCAGCGTGCTGTACGTGCAGATTGTCAGCTGTTGTTTCCCGCTTCACTTTCCGCTCACGCAAACCTGAAGTGTAGCTGCATGCGGCCACATCATAGACGCGCGCAGGCCTCCAGAACTTTCGCCGTGATCAAAATAAAATGTAACTCGATTTCACGTATAGCCTTATGCGCCGTTTTGCCATGGCGGCAAAGAAAAAACCGACCGCGGCTCGACCATCGAGACCGCGGCCGGCGGGCCGGGAAGCAAGTTGCGGGCACTAGCCGCGGCGGTGCATCACGCCGTGGCTGGCCTCGAGCGGGACAAGCATCGACACGCCCTCCGCGACGGCGGGCTTGACCTCACTGGGGCACCCGTGCTGCGTCGAGTTGCTGTTGCCGTACTTCTCGTGCCAGCACTCCGCGAGAAACCAGTTCATGGCACCAAACGCCACAACCGTGAATGCCAGCGCGAGCAAGAATTTGCACGCATCAATTGCGCCTTGAACGAGCGGCGAGCGCTTCGCTTCGGTGCCGATGCCTTTCGGAAGCCCCTGTTCATTAGACGGTGACATATCGAACTCTTCCTTTCAGTCGCAGGCACGTCGCGAATCCCGGCAAACGCCCGACTGGATCTCTGATGTTTCCGTCGAAGCGATCGCTCCGTCTGCATTCACCGAATAGACGCGCAGAACACGCGCCATCTTTCGACCCTCGCTGGAATTTTTTCTGACGCAGCGCTATGTGGCCACCGTCGCCCATCACGCCGCCACCGTCGCCGTCGTCAGCTCCGACCACGGCCCCTATTTGCCTCGCGACGAAACCGCAGAGGGCCGCGGCGCTCCGGCGATTACTGAACTCCAAACCCAAAACCTGAACCCGTCCGTTGATTCTCCGATCCCTAAACCCCGACCCCTTCCCCCTCCCTCTTCTCTATGCCCTCTGTGCCTCTGTGTTTGATCCCCTCTTCGGCGTGGACGACGGCGGCCCGATTCCTGGTCGCGGGCGAGCAGTCGGTGTGACCGGCGGGGGCTGCCGGCGAGCGGTAGCCCTCGGCATTGCACGATCACGCAAGAACGGCGTTCAACTCCTGCCGCAACAACGCGCCGAGTGCGATCTGACCTTGATTGTCTAGACCCGTCGGGCGTTTGAGCGGGATGTTCCACCCCACGACGGCCACATCACGAGTACCAGCGCGACCGACGGCGACCGTCCACCGCAACCTTGCCATCGTTCCCCGCTTCACGATTCGGGCATCCACGATCGGCAGAACATGCCGCAGCACCATCGCGCTCGTGCAGACCAGCGTGCGGAGCGGGAATGCTTCAATCTCCCACTTCAGAAAGGGCAGGTCCCGATCAAGCAGAGCCTTGGCCGCGCGTCGATCTGCCGCGTGCAGTCCCGACCAGACCGGTTCGGTGGCTTCCTGAACAAGGTGTAAGCGTCCGGTGAACCCCGTCTATTATCCGGCGTGCGGCGTGGCGATGATGCCTCCATCGAAACGGAGGCCGTCATGGCACGCAGTTCGCGGCGGGATTCAAACAAAGAATCGTTCTGGCGCAA
>JBJXFK010000370.1:0-2614 GCA_046155505.1 Phycisphaerae bacterium | reverse complement strand
GGGCGCCCCGCGCGCCACGTTTTCAACACCTGCCCGTCGCCCTATAGTGCCCGGCTCAACACCAATCCCTGGAGAGCCGCATGGCCGCAGCCGCCCCATTGGCGAAACCGATAGACCGCACCGCACTTTGCAAACGCCTCGACGCGCTAGCCCGCAATTTGTGGTGGAGCTGGAATAGCGACACGCAGCGGTTGTTCGCCTCGCTCGACCCGCGGCAATTCGCCGCGACGTCGCAAAGCCCGCTTTTGACGCTGCGGCACCTCAGCGACGAACGGCTCGACGAACTTGCAAACGACGCGGGTTTTGTCGGGCGGCTCGGCGATTGCGAAGCTCAGCTCGCGGCGTATCTGAAAACGCGACCGTGGTTTGATCGGGCCGCCAAAGCGGGCGATCGAAAGCTGCTCGTGGCGTACTTCTGTTCTGAATACGCCGTGCATGAGTGCATGAATCAATATGCCGGCGGCCTGGGCGTGCTGGCCGGCGATCATCTGAAATCGGTCAGCGATCTCGGCATTCCGCTTGTGGGCGTCGGCTTACTCTATCGCAGCGGCTATTACCAGCACTCGTTCCGCCACGACGGCTCGACGCGCGTGCACTATCCGCGATTCGACTATTCGCAACTGCCGATCGTCGATCTGGGCGTCACCATTGCTGTGCCAGTTGGCAAGCGCAGCGTGCGCTGCAAAATCTGGGAACAACGCATCGGCCGCACACGGCTGTTTCTGCTCGACAGCGACGTGACCGCGAACAAGCCCGCCGATCGGCGCATTACCGATCAGCTCTACGGCGGCGAGCCGGACCATCGCATTGAGCAGCAGGTGCTGCTGGGCGTCGGCGGCTGCATCGCGCTCGACAAGCTCGGCTTGCGGCCCACTGTCTATCACCTGAACGAGGGCCACGCGGCGTTCGCCGGTCTGGAGCGGCTGCGACGCCTGCGCAAAGCGGGTGCGAAGATCGAAGACGCGATCGACGAGATTCGCCGCAGCACGGTGTTCACGACGCACACCCCTGTGCCCGCCGGCCACGATCGCTATTCGCCGCAGCAGATCATGAAGCATCTCGCGCAGGTGTATGACGACATGCACATCGATCGCGAGGCGTTCTTGTCGCTCGGACGAGAGAATGCGCGCGACAAGAAAGAGTGGGTCTGCATGACCGTGCTCGCGCTGAAACTGGCGGAGCACTGCAACGGCGTCGCGGCGCTGCATGGCGACACGTCGCGGAAAATGTGGGCCAAGCTCTATCAGGTCGCCGCCGACAAGGTGCCGATCGGCCACATCACCAACGGCGTTCACACGCAGACGTGGCTCGCGCCGGAAATCGAGCCGCTGTACAAGAAATATCTGAAACCGAAGTGGAACGGCGCGTCGCCGCGCGATGATTGGTGGGCCGCGGCGGATCGCATTCCGGCGGCGGAATTCTGGCAGTCGCGGAATATGTTGCGCAGCCGCATGGTGAATTTCATTCGTCAGCGGCTGGCCGAGCAGATTGCGCAGCGCGGCGGGCCGGTGGAGGATTTGATTGCGGCGCATCAGACGTTTGATGAAAACGCCCTGACCATCGGTTTTGCGCGGCGATTCGCGACGTACAAGCGTGCGCCGCTGATCTTCAGCGATCCGAAGCGGCTCTCGGCGATTCTGAACAATTCGAAGCGTCCGGTGCAGCTTGTGTTCGCCGGAAAGGCGCATCCGCGCGACCTCGGCGGGCAGGCGTTTGCGCAGCAGATCTATCAGATCGCGCAAAAAAACGGCTTCCGCGGCCGCGTGGTCGTGCTCGAGAACTATGACATGCTCATCGGGCGGATGTTGACCAGCGGCAGCGACGTGTGGCTGAACAATCCGGTGCGACCGCAGGAGGCCAGCGGCACGAGCGGGATGAAGCCGCCGCTGCATGGCGGGATCAACTGTTCGATTCTCGACGGCTGGTGGCCCGAGGCATATGACAAGAAGAACGGCTGGGCGATCGGCGATGGTCGGCAACTGGCCGACGCGAAAAAGCAGGACCGATACGACGCAGGTTGCATTTATGACCTGATCGAGGGCGAGATCGCGCCGCTGTTTTACAAACGCGACGGCGGCGGCGTGCCGGGTGGCTGGGTGGCGCGGATGGTGGCGTCGATGAAGTCGGTCGGCAACGCGTTCAGCACGCATCGGATGTTGTCGGAGTATTTGGAGAAATACTATCTGCCGGCGCATCGTGGATGGGGGTTCTACGACGGTCTTGGGGCGTAAGGGCAGGGGCCGAGGGTTCGCGGGGCCAAGGGGTCGAGGGAAGACGAAGCGCGTTTCTCTCTTCCCTTCAACCCCTTGGCCCCTCGAACCCCTGGCCCCTCGCCCCTATTCCTCACTCAGCAAAATCGCCCACGGCTTGCCCTTCTCCAGATTCGACAGCGCGATCTTCAGGCAGACCGTCATCGGAACGGCGAGGATCAGGCCCAAGATTCCCCAGAACCAGCCCCAGTAGGCGATCGAGAGCAGGAGCAGTACCGGGTCAACGTTTAGCGACTTGCCGGAATATTTGATCTCGACAAAGTCGATCCAGATGATGCGGTTTGCGACGACCAGCGCACCGAGGCCGAACGCGAACGCGGGATTGGGGAATTGCACGAGCGCCA
>JBJXFK010000368.1:0-20447 GCA_046155505.1 Phycisphaerae bacterium | reverse complement strand
ACCGGTTTCCGACCGGTCTTTCTTCAGTTCGGCGGGGCGCGAAAGAAAGACCGGTCGGAAACCGGTCCCCCAGCGCGCGCGTTCTGGCATTCACCTGTTCTTTCCTTTTGCTGGTGGTTTCCCCCGTCCTCGCGCTTGACCTCCGGATTGTCGGCCTCGACGGCACCGTGCTCTCCGGCAAGCTTGTCCGCGTCGCGCCCGAGCTGACCATCGCAACCGCCGACGGCGAACGCGCGCTCGCCTGGAATGAAATTCTCGAAGTGCGGGCGGTCGACGTCGCACCCAGCGCGGCAGGTACATCACGACCTTCGCAGCGGCCGCCGCTGCGATTCTCGCTCGCGGACGGCAGCAATTTTCTCGGCAGCATCGTGGGCAACCAAGACGGCGACCTGCGCGTTTCCACGGGTAGCGCTACGAGCGGTCGCGTCGCGCTCTCCAACATTCGCTCCATCGTCTCGACCGCGCCGCCCGAAACCGCGAAAGAGGATCTCGCACGCTGGCTGGCCACGCCGCCGACCGATGCCGACGGCGTAATCGTCGCCGGCTCGGCCAAGGCGCTCGCGCTCGACGGCGCGATCAAAGACATCGACGCAACGCGCGTGCTGTTCAGCTTCAAGGGGCAGCAACGCGAGCTGCCGTGGAAGCAGATCGCAGGCGTCTTCGTCCACAAGAATGTCGCACGCGGCGCGACAACCGTCGTTCGCACGAGCGACGGGCAACGATTCGCTGGACGCATCACCGGCGGCGACGACGACAGCGTGACGCTCAGTTCCGGCGTGTTCGAGCAACTGGCAATCGCGTGGTCGCAGATCGAACGCATCGAGGTGCGCAGCGATCGCCTGCAATTCCTGAGCGATCTCAAGCCGGTCGAGTATCAGTTCGAGCCGCTGTTCTCTTCAAAGTTTGAGCCGGCGTTCGATGAGTCGCTCGGCGGCGGCCCGATCGTCGTCGGCGGGCGCGAGTTCGCCAAGGGCATCTGCATGCGCAGCCGCTCGTTCATGATTTTCCGCATCGGCGGCGAATATCGGCAATTCGCCGCAACAGTCGGCATCCTCGACGAGACCGGCGGACGCGGGAATGCGATTGTCGCCATCAACGGCGACGGACGCACGCTATGGAGCGAAAAACAGCTTCGCGGCGGCGAGGGGCCGCGCGAGGTGACCATCGACGTGTCGAATGTCGATACGCTGGTGCTGCTGGTCGATCGCGGCGAAGATCTGGACATCGCCGATCACGTCGCGTGGGCGTTTGCGAGGTTGATTCGTTGAAGTCGCTACTCGCAATCTTCGCCGTCTTACTTTCGGCGTTTGCCGGATTGGACGCTCGCGCCGACCAACTCGATCTCGCCCTCGCCCGCGCCAAAGTCGCCGCCGACGAAGCCCGCCGCACCGAAGTTTTCGCCAAAGCCGCCAAGTCGACCGTCTGCATCTTCGCCAATCCCGACCGTCGCGGCGGCGGCACCGGCGTCATCATTTCACCCGATGGCTACGGCCTCACCAATTTCCACGTCGTGCAGGAATTCGTCGAAGCGCGGCGCGGCGTCGGCGGTCTCAGCGACGGCAAGCTCTACCCGCTGCGCCTGCTCGGCATCGATCCCGGCGGCGACGTGGCGATGTTCAAGCTCGAAGGCCGCGAGCCGTTCGAGTTCGCGCCGCTCGCCGATTCGGATCAGTTGCGCGTCGGCCAATGGGTCGCGGCGATGGGCAATCCGTTTCTGCTCGCCGAAGATTATTCGCCCACCGTCACGCTCGGCGTAATCAGCGGGCTGCACCGCTACCAGGAAGGGCAGAACAACATCCTTGAATATGCCGATTGCATTCAGGTTTCCACCTCGATCAACCCCGGCAATTCCGGCGGGCCGCTGTTCGATCTTGATGGCCGCGTCGTCGGCATCAACGGGCGCATCTCAGCCGAGGAGCGCGGCCGCGTGAACGTCGGCCTCGGCTACGCGATCACGATCAACCAAATCAAGCGGTTCATGCCCGGCCTACGCAGCGGACGATTGGTCGAGCACGGCACGCTTGGCGCGACGGTGCAGCAAAACGAAAGCGAGCTGATCGTCTCGGCGATTCAGGACATTTCGCCCGCCGAACAGGCCGGCGTGCAACTCGGCGATGCGATTATCTCGGTGCATGGCCGCCGTGTGCGCACGTCGAACGAGTTCAACAACGCCGTCGCACTGCTGCCGGCGGATTGGCCGGTCGAAATTGTCTATCGCCGCGACGGCCGCGAACTGCGCGGCAGAGCGCGAACCGAGCGATTGGCGATCAAGGCGCCGTTCGTCTTTCTGCCAGATGTCGAATTGAATTTAGAGCAGGTGCGGGCGGCGTGGAAGCGACTCGACGCGTCGCGCGGCACGTCGGCGTTGGCCGATGCGACCAAGGTTTCCATCTCGGGCATCGTCCGCGCCAAGTCGATTCGCGGCGAAGCGGTGTTCCCGTTCTCCGCCAGCGTCGATCGCGCGGGCATCGTCGATGTGACAATGTTCGACGGCAAAGAGCCGGCCACCGGACAAACCACGTCCGGCGATGCACACAAAGCGACCACCGCCGACCTCGCCCGACTCGTCGCGGCGTGCGCCGGCGTGCGCGAGATCGGCGTCGGGTGGGACTTGGTCGGCGGAGACGAGATCGATGGCCGCATTGTCGGCGTCGTGCAGCACAAGGCCGAAGCCGGCCCGCGATTGCGCTGGAAATTCGCCGAAGACAGCGGCGACCTGCTCGCCGCATCGGCGGTGGATGATGAGGCACGCGAGTCGGCATCGTGGCGGCCGCTCGAGTGGCGCGAGGTGGATGGCGCGCGCTTGCCGATGAGGTGGCAACGGACCGCAGGCGAGAATGACGAGCTCACCCTTGAAATCTCCAAGGTCATCGCGTCGACATCGCAGCCGAGCGGCACAAGCCGACCCACTAGCACCGGGGGCGGCAAGTGAGCCACACACGCCGCAATTTTGGATTTTGGATTTTGGATTTTGGATTGTCGCGCAAGCGTGCCTGTTCGCGCTCTTCAATCCAAAATCCAAAATCCAAAATCCAAAATTTCCGCTGCTGGGCCGTTTCTGCATTCTGCATTCTTCATTCTGCATTTTGCGCGGCGGGTCCGTCACTTGAGCCCGCCATCGCCGCCGCACAGGAACGCACAGTCAAGCTCTACGGAGCGCAGTTCGGCAAGCAGCAGGGCTATGGCAGCGGCGTCGTCGTTTCGAATGACGGGTTCATCGTCACCGCGCTTGCGTCGCTGCTTGAAAGCCCGTCGCTGCGGGCGGTGTTGCACGACGGTCGCCGCTATCCCGCCACGATCGTCGCCCGCGATACGCAGCGCCAGCTCGCATTGCTGAAAATTGACGCGGCGGAACTCTCGCATTTCGAGATGGGCAGCAGCGAGCATCTGATGCCTGGCGACTGGGTCATCGCCGCCGCCAATCCGTTCAAGGTCGCCGAGGGGCCGGAGGCCGTCTCGGTGGCGGTCGGCGTGCTGAGCGGGCGGGCCGAGCTGGCCGCGCGACGCAAGGCCCAGGATTTCCCGTACAGCGGTCAGGTGCTGCTGACCGACATCGTGATCGCCACGCCCGGCTCGGCCGGCGGCGCGCTAGTCGATGTGGACGGCCGGCTGGTCGGTGTCATCGGCAAGATGGTCGAAAGCACGCGAACAAACACGCTCGCCAACTACGCCATGCCGGTCGAGCAGGTGGCCGAGTTTGTGCGTCGCGCCCAAGCCGGCGAATCGACCGATGGCCCGCAAGCCGCCGCGGCATCGCAGCCCAGCGGCACGCGCATGTTGCAACTCGGCATTCGCTTGCTCGACTACGGCTCGCGCACGCAGCCGCCGTATGTCGAGCGCGTGCGTCCCGATTCGCCCGCGGCGCTCGCAGCCGTTCGTAGCGGCGACCTGATTCTCAGCATCGCCGGTAACGAGGTGCAAACCTGTGCCGACGCCCGCACTGCACTCGATCGCACCGAGGAAGCGGCGACAATCGTGTTGGTCGTGAAACGCGGCGAGGAAGTGAAAAACGTCGAGATTCGCGCGGAGAACGCCAGGTAACTGAACCGGTAAGTTCGCGACCGCTTGTGGAAGAATTCAGAATGAAGAATGCAGAATGCAGAAGCCGCCCGGTTCAAACACACGTGGTCGACGTTTGTATGTCTCGAATCACCGGTGCCACGCTGCCGGCGCGGCAACTTTCTGCATTCTTCATTCTGCATTCTGCATTCCTCGCCGCCGCCCTCGCCCAACCTGCGGATGTCTCGGCAAGCGAGCTTCGCTCGGTCGTCCAGGACGCCATTCGCATCGCATCGCCCGCGATCGTTCGCATCGACACCGTCGGCGGTGCGCAGCCCGTCGCAAGCGAGGGTCAGCCTCCCACCGCCGGCTTTCGGCAGGCCGACGGCCCGACCACTGGCGTCATCTGGACCAGCGACGGCTGGATCGTCACCAGCAGTTTCAACTTCCTGCGTGATCCGTCGATCATCACTGTCACGCTGCATGACGGTCGCCGCCTGGTCGCCAAACTCGTCGCCCGCGATCACCCGAACCGTCTCGCGCTGCTCAAGGTCGACGCGACCGACCTGCCTATCCCGCAATTCGCGGCATCAAGCGAACTGCGCGTCGGACAGCGTGTGCTCGTCGCCGGCTTCGGCTTTTCGAGCAGTGCTCCCGCCGTCTCGCTGGGCGTGCTGAGCGCTCGCGATCGCATGAATGGCGTCGCGCTGCAAACCGATGCCAAGACTTCGCCCGCCAACTACGGCGGCCCGCTGTTCGATCTCGACGGCCGCGTGCTGGGCATCGTCGTGCCGCTCGGCGCAAGCGAGGACGAAGCCGCCGGCGTCGATTGGTACGACTCTGGCATCGGCTTCGCCATCAGCAACGAGCAGGTGAATCGCCGCCTGCCGCGTTTGCAGAAGGGCGAGTCGCTCGAACGCGGTTTGATGGGGATTTTTCTCGAAACGCGCGACCCGGTCGAGGGCATCGACACGCCCGCCTCCACGCCCGAGGACAAGCCGAAGCTGACCATTCCGACCGACGGCTGCCTCGTCACGCTCGACCCGCTCGGCCCGGCGCTCGACGCCGGTATGCGTTATGGCGACGTGTTGCTTTCGGTCGATGGCGAACCCACGACACGGCTGATTCACTTCCGCCGCGCGATCGCAAAACACGCCGCGGGCGATACCGTGAACGTTTCGTGGCGGCGCGATCGCGAAACGTTCGCCGCCGAGATCAAACTCGTCACGCGCGCGTCTCTTCGTCCGCCGGCATCGCAACCCGCGAGTGGTCCGGCCGACTCGCAGCCGACGAGCGAACCGGCTGACGTCGCACCGCGGTAACTCAAACCCACCGTAGGCGTTCGGTAAACCGCTTCTGTCATCCTGCGCGACGTGATGACAGATAAGGTTCGCCGGACGATTACCAAATTGCAAGAGAGTGTTACAAAGCACTGCGAACTTGACCACCTCGAACGAACGCGCCTACCAGAAACCGCCGAGCTCCCTCTGTTCGACCTCTTGCGACCCCTCGGACCATTCATCGGGTCGGCGGGTGCCTCGCCTGCGCGGCGGGCGAGCGGCGCTCGCAGGTGCGGGCTGGGAAACCCGCAGTACAGAGACAGGTTGGAAACCTGTCCCACAGAACCGCGGAGGGCCGCGGTGCTCCAGGTTTCCGTGCGGCGCGGAGGTGCGTGCGCTACGGTGCCAGCGGACCCGTGAAATTGACCTGCAGCATCATGAAGTCGCCCAGATCGCAATCGGCGTCGGCGTTTGTATCAAACCGGCGACAGAAATTGCCGCTTGGGAATGTCGTCAGCGGGCCTTGGAAGCAGAAGTAAAACACGTTTGCGTCGCTGGCATCCACATCGCCGTCACCGTCGAAGTCGAACTGGTTCGGCCCGGTCGCGGTGCGCAGGTAGTTGATCGCGCGGGCCATTACGTCGTTGCGAACGTCGGGATCGCCGATCGTCTCGAACGGGAACGCCAGCGTGACGACGTTGAACACGCCGCTCGAATACTGCACCGCCGCCGTGCCGCCGACGCCGCCGACGTACGTGAGTGCCGCGCGGCTGCCGGTGCGAGCGCCGATGATGTCGGGGCTGAAGGCGTCGTAGGGTGCACCGGTCGTGGGATCGAAATCGAACGGGGCCATGCCGGCGAAGATGCCGTTGCCGGTCGGCGTCACGTCGTACGAATCGGCGTCGTTTCCAACGTAGTTGAGCCGCAGCGTGTTGTTGGCGAAGGCCGCCCCGCCGGACTGGTTGATCAGATCGAACGCGACGTCGCTGCCGCTCATGAAGAGATCGCCGCCGGCGGTCATGAAGGTGGTCAGCCGCGTTTGCTCGGCGGTGGACAGCGTCTCTTCTTCGACGCTTTCGTTGCCGCCGATCCAATCGATGATCGTGTAGGGCGTGAGCGAGACGCTGCCCGCGCCGAACGGCTCGTTGCTGGTCGTGGCGAAGCCGATGTCGAGCGCGGCCAGCGACGTAGCGTGCTCGATGACATAGTCGAACGAGTTGTTGAGTCGCCACACCTGTCGCTCGGTCGTGCCATTGGCATAGAACGGCGGCTGCGTGAAACGCTGCACGAAATTCTGCTGGCGGCGCAGGCGGTCGAAGCCGTTGACGATCAGCAGATTCGCAGCTGAGCCGTCGCTCTTGCGGCGAATGGCGATGACCTCGCTGGGCATCGACTCGCCGCCCGTGTTGGTCGCGGCGATGCGGAAGTAGCGTGTCTCGCCGGCCGCGATGCCGCTGATGTCGGTCGTAGTGACGTTGCCGACGATGATCGGATTGCCGAAGCCGTATCCGTTGGACGATTGATAGATGACGTAGCCGGTGGCCGCATCGCCGCGAGCGCCATCACTGACCGGTGCTTGCCAGGTGAGGCGCACGCTGCCGGTGGCGAGGTCTTCGACGCGGACCGAGCGCGGCGTGTCGGGCGAAAACGCGAGCGGCACAGTGCTGCCCGCCAGCGAGTTGAGGAAGCGCACGACGCCCTGCGCACATGAGCGGCCCATCGAACGCCGCGTGCTCGGGCTGCGCAGGATCTCGGCGTCCTGCTGGTTGTCGTGGAACGCGAGTTCGACGAGCGTCGCGTCAAATTCGTTGCCATTGTTAGGCGTGCTGATCGCGCCGTATGCGCCAATGAGCGTTGCGCCGGCGCGATCGAACCAGGGATGCTCCAGATCGGACTGAATAATGCCCATGTCCTGATCGACTTCGTTGGACATGATCGTCGCGAACGAGGTCTGGTTGGTCGTTGAGCCGGTGTTGGTGATCAGCGAGACCTGCCCGCGAGCGCTGGTGTCGAACGCGTTGGTATGAAACTCGACGTGGCAGCGTTTCCAGCGTTCGCTGGCGATGCCGCCGGCGGGTACGAGATTCATTTCGGCGGCGAGTCGTGCGCCGGTGCCGACGTTGTCGCTGTCGTCCGCCGATCCGGGGCTGTCCCAGAGGGTGGAATCAAAGCCGACGGCGTTATTGCCCCACTCGCTCTCGCCCCACATGCGTTGGCACTCTTCGTCGCGCGGATAGCCGCTGATGACGCCGGGGCCGGGGCGGACGATGTCGCCTGTGCCGCCGCCCCAGCGGATCGCGTCGGCGACGATCGCGCCGGCAACGCTCGATTGGTTTGTGATCTCGACCCAGTTGTCGCCGCCCGCATTCAGGTGATAGTCGCCGAGCCAAATCCAACCGTTGCCGACGTTGCGATGGTCGATGGCGATTTCGCTAATGCCGCCGCTGTGGCTGACGCGATAAGTTTGAAGCGAGCGGTTGCTGCTGTGAATCGTGAAGCAATACACCGGATAGAAATCGGTCTGCGTGATGGTCGGCGTATAGCGGGCGACGGCGCTCTCGACGCCGGCGGCGGAGATGAACTTGTAGACGATGCCCGAGTTGGTAACGCCGTTTTCGAAGTATTTTGAACTGCTGCCGTTTTGCCACGCGCCGGTGAAGGTGACGCCGGGGTCGTCGTTGTCGAGCACGATTTCGATCGGCTGCCAACCGACCGGGCGGAGCGGCACGACCGTCGCGCCGGCGTTAAAGAGATACGCGGCGAAGTAGTTGAGCTGATCGATATTGCCGTAGTCCTCGCACATGCCGAGCAGCAGCGGGCGTTGCAGGAACCAGTTCTCGCTGCCAGCGGTCCAGCCGTGGCCGGCGGAGATGAAGACGGTCACGCCGCTGAGCGCGCCGGTCGGTTGGCGACCGGCGCTCGTGGTTGGGCCGTTGCGGTCGACGATCAGCGGCTCGACCGCGCGATCGAGCGGCTCAATGATTTCGAGCGCGTGCAGCGGGTCGGGCCGATCGCCGATCGACGTCGGCAGGGGCGAGAACTGCTGGATGTTGCCGTAGTCGGCATCGCCATCACGGCGAACGCGGAAATCGACGCCGCCGAAGCGGTCGTCATATTGAAACGGCTTGTTGAACGCACGCGAGAGCGATTCGAGGTCGATGCAGGAGAGTTTCCAGTCGGCAACGTCTTTGGGGATGGTCAGGTCGATGTGCAGCACGCGGCCGTCCCAGCGGGCGGAATCGACGGTTGTTTCGGCTGGAAAGAGCGGCTGGTGCCATTCGCCTTGAATCTTGCCGGCGAGTTGCACGAGTTGCTTCATCGCATCGAGCGTTCGCTCGTCCGAGACGCTGAGGTCTTTGAACGAGTATTGGGCCGTAAACTGACGTTCGATCTCGGCGCTGCCGTGGTGGGCAAAGGCGGGCAATGTGGAAAGGCCGAGACAGAACGCTGCTGATAACGTGCAACGAATGGCGCGCATGGAGTCTTCCCCTCGACGAGCGGCAGGACGCCGCTTCGCGAGGTTCCAGTCTACGGCTTGGCGCGGTCGCGATACAAGCGCGAAATCGGGTGCGTCGGTCGCGTGCGGCAAACGAATTCGGACGTGTATTGCGTCATTGGGTGAAAACGAACGAAATGCGAACACCCAATTGAGCGGCAGGAGGCGGTTCGGGCGACCACTCTACAAGCGCACCTTGAGAGCCGCTGCAATGACCGATCGCATTTCATCGAGGAATCGTGCGCGGGAAAAGCGCTGCATCGCTGCCAGCATTCGCGCCGGGTCAAACGTGCAATGGTCCGCCCGTTGCATCGCATCTGCGAGCGCATCGACATCCTGCGACGCGAACCAGACGCCCGTCTCGCCGTCGATCACCGTCTCCCGCGCTCCGCCGGCGGCCAGCGCGATCACCGGGCAGCCGCGGGCCATCGCCTCGACCGGCACAATACCGAAATCCTCTTCGCCCGCGAACAGCAACGCTCGCGCGCGGCGATAGTGATCATGCACGACGGCGTCCGGCTGATAGCCGAGAAACTCGATGCCGCTTGTCGCACCGAATTTCGCGCGAAGCGGCGCGACCTGTGGCCCCTCGCCGATCACGATTAGCCGCCGTCGCAACCGCACGCACGCTTCAACTGCCAGATCGAGTCGCTTGTAAACGACGTGATGCCCGACGCACAGATAGAAATCCTCGCGTGGCCCCATCGACGGCGAGTCAGGCAGATCGACCGGCGGATAGATGACAACGCTGTCGCGCCCGTAGCAGCGGCGAATGCGCTCGGCGACGGCCTGCGAGTTGGCCACGAATTGATCGACCCGCTTCGACGCACGCAAGTCGGCTCGGCGAAGCGATGCACACACCATCGGCCACAACGGTCGCAGCGGCCGCGGCAGCGACGCGCGATAAATTTCCGATATTCGCGGCTCCCACACATAGCGCATCGGCGAATGGCAATAGCACACGACGCGGCTGCGCGGCGCGTGCGTCATGGCCTTGGCGATCGCGGCGTCGCTACACAGCACCAGGTCGGCATCGGGCAAGCGCACCGCGCGGGCCGCCAGCGGCAGCAGCGGAAGTAACTTTGGATAGAGCCGTGCCGCACCGGGAAAAAACCGCAACGGCGAAGATCGCACGTCGCCCCATTCATCGCGAACTTCGCGACCCTGAATCAGCGTGTAGATCGGGGCAGCCGGGTACAGCTCGCGCATGGCCGCGAGCACCTTCTCGCCGCCGCGACGGGCGACGAGCCAGTGATGCGTGAGCACGGCGGATGTTTGTGCGGCGGAATTCATGAACGGGTGTAGCGTAATCGCTGGCTCGCGCGCCCGTCAGCGCAGCGGAATGCCGGCGGCTTCAAGGAACGGTTGAATGTCCTGCCAGCGATGCGGGAAATTCGCATGACCCGAATCGACCAGAACCAGTTTTGACCCCGCGGCGCGTTCGTGCAGGCGCGTTGCTTGATGCGGCGGGACGAGCCAATCGCCGCGGCCGTGGAGAATCAGAATCGGGCAGCGGACTTCGCCGATCCTGCCGCCGTTGTCCCACGGATTTCGCGACAGCGCCGGCGGGACCAGAAATCGGGCGGCCATTTCGTTCATGCTGAAGAATGCCGACTCGGTGATGAGTGCGACAGGCGGCTCGCGGTGGGCCGACCCAATCGCGATTGCCGCCCCGATCGATTGGCCGTGCAGAATGATGTGCGACGGATCAACCTCGGGCCGTGCGGCGAGCCAACGCCGCCAAGCGTCGGCGTCGGCGTTCAAGCTCGCATAGGTCGGCTTGCCGTCGCTGCGGCCATAGCCGCGCATCTCGGGCATGAGTACGGTGACGCCCGCGGCGCGATAGGTTTCGCTGCGCCACCACACATCGCCGACGATGTCGAGATTGCCGTGAAAGTAGATCACCGCCGGGCCGGGAGAATCGGCGGTGCGTCCTTGGCCAATCGCCAGCCAACCTTCGAGCCGCACGCCGTCGGCCGCATCGAGCCACACCTGCGTCGCGCCGGGCGGAACGGGGGCGGCGGCGTTGGTAAACCGTCGCGGATAGATGACGAATTCCTGCTTGAAGTGAAGCAGGAGGAGCCACGCCGCATAGAGCGCGACGAGTGAAACGGCGAAGACGATCAACCAGCGGGTGCGGCGCATGAATTGTGTTGTATCACAATCGGCCGGCAATCGGATTCTCTTGCATTCGAGAATCGAGAATTGAAGAGAGACCGGTCGGAGACCGGTCCCCCAGCGCGCGTTCGCCGGATCGCGAGCGACCTGTTTCGCGCGGCTACGAACCGAAGTTTGTGAGCAGGATCGCCAGATCGCTCAGGCTCACGCACTCATCGAGGTCGATATCCGCCGCCGCCAGATACGACGCATCGCCGGTGCAAGTGCCGAACGACGAGAGCAGCAGCGCGAGATCGGTCAGGCCGACGCTGCCGTCGCAGTTGATGTCGGCGCGAGAAACGGTGAGCGTCGCCGGGCCGGCAACGGTCTGGCCGCATACGTTCGACAGCACGCAGCGAAACGCGAGCGGCGGGCCCGCGTAGTCGGCGTCGGGCGTGATTTGCAGGAGCGCGTCGTCCGCGCCGATCGCCGTGAAGTCGGCGTTTGCGCCTTCGAGTACCGCCGCGAACGACCCGCCACCGATCGCGAATTCCCACGCATAGTCGGCCGCTAGCGCGCCGATCGACTCGGCTTGAAACGACGTCGTGCCGCCGGGGCAGATGATCTTCGACGGCAACTCGGCGGCGACGATGGTGCAGTGCAATTCAAGGTCGATGTCGACACCCATGAAGTGGCCGAACGCGGATGCGCCGGTGCGTGAAGTGGTGAACACCAGCCGATTGCCGACGTTCACGGGAATATCAATCAGCGAGGCACCGGGCGCGAGGTTGTTGCCCATTGCGGCCGCCGCGTCGGTGCGAAACAGGCCAAAGACGCTGCTGCGTGAGGCGAGTGTTTGTGCGTTGAGCGCGAGCTGCCAGCCGGCGTCGCGATCGGGCGCAAAGACCGCATTCCAAGCGCCGCCTTGAACGGTGAGCAATCCTGGAATCGGGACCGTCCACGCGATCTCGACGGGCGACGGATAGCCACAGCACGACGAAGCGACGTGAATCACAACGTCGCCCATTTGCGCGTCATGCCAACCGGCTTCGCCTGGGCCGGTGAATCTAGTGACGGAAACATCCTGTGTGGGGTAGCAGCCCCATCCACTCCGAACGGCGTTGGGTGCGATCGTACAAGCGATCGCTGCGCCGGCGACGTCGTAGGACCACGAGCCGGCTGGATTGTTCGCCAGGCTGAAGTCGTCGCTGAGGTTGTAGTGAAACACCTGCCCATTCGCGGTGACGCTGCCGAGCAGAGCGAGCGCCGCCACGGAGAACGCCGCAGCGCGCCTGCGACCCGAGCAAGGCAAATCCGATCGTGTGCCTCGGACGCACTGTGCGGATCGAACTTCCGAATTCGCGTGCGGAATCCTGTAACCAGTGGCGTTCATGGCTCTACCTCCGAACGCGATGTGGCGGATCATCGCGGCTCGACTTGGCAGTCGAGTTTCAGTTTAGCTGGCTGCGACGATCGGACCAAGCAATATATTGCTTTCCGCCGCAATAGTCCGAAAACCTGCGTCGAGATCGCGAGCGACGATATCGACAAAAACGCCCGTCGCGCCAAACGCTTGTGTTCGGCGCGACGGGCGTTCGGGGTGAGCGGGCGCGCGTGTTACGTACCGAAATTCGTCAGTAGCACCGCGAGATCGCCAAGCTCGACGCAGCCGCTTGCGTCGAGATCGCAATCGCCGCTGTACGCCGCGCTGCCGCTGCATGCGCCGAACGCCGTGAGCAGCGTCGCCAGGTCGGTCAGGTCGACATGGCCGTCGGCGTTGACGTCGCCGGGGAGTTGCGGTGCTGCGGTCGCCGCGACGCACATGGAGAATTCGGACGTGTCGCCGGTGGTCGTGTCCGTCGCCGTCGCGGTGATGAAGTGCCCCGGCGCGACCGTCGCAGCGATTAACTCATCAAACACGGCGACGCCCGATGCATCGGTCGTGACTGTGATGGCATCGAGAAACTCCTCGCCTTCGCCAAAGCCGCTTGGGTCGCACACCGTCGATGCGAAAAACTCGACGATGTAGGTTTTGCTCGCCGCCGAGCCGAGCGACCCGGCGATACGAGTCGTCGTCGCGGCGGTCGCGGCCGCGATCACCGGATAGTTTTGGAGGCGATTCGCACCCGCCGTGTCGGCGTCGAGCGGATCGTTCGGCGTCGGCCCGTCGGCACCGCTGTTCTGCGATAATTCAATGCCAAGCGCGCCGCAACCGAAGATCGAATTCTGCGAAATCGTCACCGCGCTTTCGAGCGAGTGAACAAGCACGCCGTAGGTTTCGACGGCGGCAATCGTATTGTCGCTGATGAACGTGTCGGCGATGTGCTGGCGCGCCGTGCCGGCCGCGACGGTGATGCCGCGCCGCGTGGGGATGGGCGTAACACCGTCGGCGGCGAGGCCGATCAGGTTACCTTCAATGCGCACGCCGGCGTTGTTGCGGTTGATCGCGCCCACCGCGATCGCGTCGCCGAATACCTGCCCGGAATAGTGATTTCCACCGTTGACGCGCAACCCGGCGATCAGGTTGTTTCGAATGGTCGTGTCCACCGAATCGACGATGGTCACGCCGCCGGGGCCGATTTGCGGCTGGCGAGCCATTCCGTCGGCGGTTGTGCCGATGTAGTTGCCCTCGACAATCGTGTCGCGGGCCCAGGTCACCTGCACCTGACTGCCGACCGGGAATCCCTCTTCGCCGTAGTAGCCGTATCCGGAGATCACGTTGCGTTCCGCGACCGTCGGGCCGCCGATGCGGTTGCGGCTCGGCTCGACGCAATATTGGCTGCCTTCGACGCGCACATGGCGAATCCGATTGCCAATTACCACGTTGTCGTCAGACCAGCAGAAAATTTCGACCGTGTACAGGTCGTTGCGGTCTTCGAGACTCGTGCCACCGATGGTGTTGAAGCGCGTGGCTGGCCCGCCGAATGAGCCGTCGATCTCGATCGTGCCGGTGATGCAACCGACGATCTGGTTGTAGTCGCCGGCCCAAATCGAGACCGACGAACCGCGTTGATATACCTGGCCGAGTCCGCGAATGGTGCAGTGGCTGCCGCCCATGATGAGCATCGCGGGTGAACCCCAGCCGTTGGGCTGCAAGCCGTAGATGCCGATCTCGTGTCCGACGGGGTTGGTGTCGCCGTAGGCGTCGGCCTGCGTCGAAAAATCGACGGTTGTCTCGTCGTCAGTCAGCAGGAACGGCCCGCCTTCCTGTCGGAGAAGTCCGACGCCCTGAATCAGCCAGAATTGCGACGGATCGATTGCGAACGCGACGGTTTGCGGCCCCGGCGTGTTGTTCACCGCGTCCATCGCTTCGCGCATCGAGATGAGGCCGTCGGGGCCAGGGAGGTCGGTGATTCGCTTCGCGCCGCCGAAGTCGCTGATGTCGTCCAGCGTGTTCACGGTAACGGTTTGTGCCGACGCCGTCGCGCTCAAGAGAGCCGTCATCGCCGCACAAAACGGCAGACTCAGACCGCCGCGAGTTGTTTCGAACATGAGATGCTCCTCGTAGATGGAGTCGCCGACCGGTCGGAGCGGCGGCAACGCTTACCACAAAGGAGCACGGCGAGGCCGAGCGTGATACATGACCTGTAGGGTGGGCACTGCCCAACATTCGCGACAATCGCGCGAGCGGCCACGATTGGCGGGCGATGCCCACCCTACCAAGCTACGGCACAACCGACCGCAACCCCGGCAATCCGTCGATGCTATGCGCGTTCTTCTCGCGCTGATACGTACGAATCCCCTCGTCGCCCTTGCGGTCGCACCACGCCGCCATCTGCGCGCGATCGGCTTTGAACTCGTACAGCGGCACGCCAAACCCGCACGAATCCGACACGCGCGTCACATCGAGCATGATGATCGCCCGCATCGGCGGCAACCCGCTTAGCTTGCTCGCAAGCTCGGCAAACTCCGCATCCTGCGGCTCGACCACCCGCCCGCGCCCATACAGCCGCAAGATGTTGGGCGGCCCGTCGAACGCGCAGAACATGATCGTCATCCGCCCGTTCTCGCGCAGGTGAGCGATCGTTTCGACGCCGCTGCCGGTGAAATCGGCGTACATTACGCACGAGGACGAGAGAATGCGAAACGTATCCAGCCCCTTGGGCGAGAGATTCACATGCCCATCGCCGGTCAGCGGCGCACTGCCGACGAAGAACATTTTCTGCCGGGTGATGAATGCGACGTGCGACTCGGCAAGCTCGGAAAGTGTCCGTCCCACGATTTCTCCTCTGTTCTCGCCCGCGTGCTCCGCGCACGCGAAGCCCGATTGTAGCGCGTCGGTTGGGCACCACCCAACATTCGCCTGCTCCGCCGAACGCGCGCTCCGCCGCACGCTCCCCGCCCCATACAATTCGCCCGAATGGACGCCGCGCCGCAAAAACCCACTCGCCCCAAACGCGGCCTAGCCCGCGCGGTCCGACAACGCGCGATCGCCGCAGTAACACACACCGGCCTCGCGCTCGCGCGCTGGCTGCCCGCGCGCGGCGTCGATGCAATCGAAGCGGCGATCGCCGCCTCCGGGCCGTACATGCCCGTGCTCGCGCGCATGGTTGCCGACAACATGCGTGCCGCCGGCGTCTACTCGCGCGACGCCGTGCGTGCCTACTTCGTCGGCCTCGCCGCGCACTTCGCCGGCGCGATGCACGTTTGGCGCGTCCCTGATCCCGGCGAAAGCGGCGCGCCCGTCCCCGCGTCGATGCGCGATTTCCTGATTCGCCGCGTGGCGCTCGACCCGTCGCTCGACCCGCTGATCGACCGCTCGCGCCGCGGCCACGGCGCGGTGCTCGTCGGCCCGCACCTCTCGGGCTACCTCATCTATCTCGCCCGGCTGAACCTCGACCTGCCGCTCACCGCCTACATGCGTCCGACGCGGCATGAGAAACGCCGCGCACTCCAGGAACGCTGGATGCGCACGGTCGGTCTGCGTCGCCTCGTCGATCCCGACAGCAACGCGAACCCCACACTCGTCATGGCCTCTGCGGTAAAGCGCGGAGGCGTGGTGTACATCACGCCCGACCTGCCGCGCAAACTCGACGACGGTACGCCGGTGCGGTTTCTCGGTCGCGAAATCTACTTGCCCGCCGGCCTCTCGCTCATCTCGCGGCGGGCCGGTGCGCCGATGTACTTTCTCACCGCGCGGCTTGATGGTGGTGTTTGTCGCCTCGGCGCGATCGGCCCCTACGAAGCACCGGCGGGTGAGCCGCGCGGCGAGCGCGGGCAGGCAGCGATGCAGTGGTTCGCCGACCTCTTCGCCCGCTTTCTGTGCGACAATCCCGGCATGTGGTACTTTTGGGCCGACAAACGCTGGACGCGTGTGCTGCGCGGCGACCCCGAATATTCGCGCACGCTGCCGCCCGTCAGCGGTGACGTCGATTCTCTCGCACGCGACGCGTCCGCCACGAGGCCGCTCACAAACGAAAGCCACGCCTGATGACGGCACTCGCTCTGCTCCTCTGCGCTCCGCTGCTCATGTGGCTTGGCCAGGCCGCGTTGCTGCGCGCGACCGCAACGCCGATGCGCTGGCAACTCGGCGGATCAGACCTGCCCGATCGCGTCAAAGCCGGCAACCGCGTGATTCTAAATGTCGTCATGATCGGCATCCTCGTCGCCTATCCGCTGCTGCGCGGCGTCTCGCCGATCGCCTACTACGCGGCGTTTTTCCCGTTCGGCGAAGGCCCGGCCCAACTCGCCGCCGGCCTGGCGATGTCGGTGCTCTATCTCGCGCTGCTTTACGCCGCGTGGGGCATCACCGACAACGTGCGCTTCAGTGTGCGACACAGTGCTCGCAAGCTCACGCGACGACTCGCGTTCGTGCCGCTTATGTCGATCGGTGCGGCGACGATCGAGGAACTGCTCTTCCGCGCGATGCTGCTAGCCGGACTGCTCGAATCGTTTCCGGCGAGAGTTGCCCTGCCGATCGGCGTATTCTGCTTCGCGGCGGCGCACTATGTTCGCAGCGTGAAACGCTATTGGACATTTCCAGGGCACCTCGCGCTGGGCAGTCTGTTTTGCGTGGCGTTTCTCTGCACGGGCAACCTGTGGCTGTCGATCGGCCTGCATGCCGGCGGCATCTTGATGCTCATGGGCTTGCGGCCATTTGTGCGGTACGTCGGCCCGTCGTGGCTGGTCGGGGCGAGTATTTTTCCATACGCCGGCGTCGTCGGCTTTGCGGCGCTCGTGCTGATGACGATCAATGTGTGGCTTCGATTTGGTGGGAATGCATGAGCAGTGAATCGAATTCAGCATCGACGGCCTCATCGATCGCGTCATCGGTCGCGTTCGTCAGCAGCGACGACCCGCGCCGCGAGCCCGCGCTCGTGAGCATCATCTCGCAACTCGGCGGCGAGCCGCGCCTCTTTCGCGTCCGCGACTTGAACGACGTGCAGCGCGAGATCGATTCCGCCGCGATCCGTCGAGTTGTTTTCGCCCGTGTCGAGGATGCGGTCGAAGGCTCGTGGGACGAGCAAATCCGACTCGACGCGTGGGTGGCGGCAGGCGTGACGATCGAAATCGCCGACCCGCCGCTACGCGATGCGGCGGCACTGGTGCGCATCATGCGACATTGGCAGCTCTGGAATGCTCGGCGCAAGCGTCGCCAGGCGATCGCCGGCGCGGTGCTCAGCGTGATTGCGATCGGCGCTGCGCTGTTTTTGGCGCGGTGAGAAAGGGTTCGGGGTTCAGCGCTCGGGGTTCAGATGCGAAGAACCTCTCCCTCACGGTCGGGGGTCGGTTGGGGCTCGCTGGCGCTCGCGGTCACTCGCTTGCGCGTCGCGTTCGGATCGCGTTCGGATCGCGGGCGCGGTTGGGCGGCGCGAGCCCTATCCAGAGCGATGCAGAGCCGATGCCCGTGCTTATCGCATCAACCAAACAGCGCCGCAGCCAGCATCCGATGAAAATGATGCGTGCCGGTTTCGTGTTTCGGTGAATAGCGCCCGCGATCATAGATGCGCCCGCGGACGCCGCGCTGGACCGATTCGACGACTGACTCATCCTCGCGTTCGACGCGATCCAGCTCGCTGCCCGCACCCTGGTCGAGCAATTCGGGCCGCCAGACGTAGCTGAGAAACGAGACGCGCGTGCGATCGACGCCGAGCGGCCGCACAACGTTGATCGACAAACCCCACGGATAGAAATTCAGCATCAGATTCGGAAACAGCCACCAGTAATACGCGGCGATTTTCATGCCGTGATCGGGCGACGACGCGGGCAGGTCGAAGCAATTGTCGCCGCCGCGCCCCACACCGAGTTGCAGGCTGCAATGATCGAACAGCTCGGTGCGGTAGCTGCCGAAATCGAGCGCTTCGGTGAGGGCGGCGTGTACATAGGGGATGTGAAATCCCTCGAGGTAATTCTCGACATAGAGCGCCCAGTTGCACTTCACGAGATAGTCGCGCGAGCGGGCGGCGTCGAACTTGAACTCATCGAGCGGCAGCCACGCGAAACGCTGCTGCACGGGGCCGATCCAGTTTGCAAATGGCGTCGCCGGCGCGAGCGATGCGAAGACCAGCGGCCCCCAACGTTCGAACGCGACGCTACGCAGGTCGTCGGCGGCGCTTGGGAAGCCGATCACGCCGTCGAATTCGGGCATGCTCTCGAATTCGCCACAGAGTTTGAACCGCCGGCCGTGATAGCGACAGCGCAGCGTGCGTTCGATGCCGGGCGACTCGCAGACCAGCGCACCGCGATGCGTGCAGACGTTCGAAACGCAGTGCAACTGATCTGCGGCGTCGCGCGTCAACAGCAGCGGCTCGTCTAGGCAGCCTTCGAGCAGCGTGAACGGATGAACCTGGTTCGGCACGCGAACGGCGGATGCATCTGCGGCGAATTGCCAGCTTTTCACGAAGACGCGGTCGCGCATCGACTCATAGACCGCCGGGTCGGAGTAGGTGCGCGCGGGCGGCGTGGACGCGCGGCGAATGTCGGGGTCGATTTCGAAGTGGAATGGTGGCATGAGCGTAGGATAGCCGGGGGCGGGGATTGGGGATTGGGGCGCGGGGCGACCCGTGCGAATTTCGAGATCCCATAGGATACCGCCCAATGGGCATACGCGAGATGATATTTGCGATTGCGCCGGTGGTGTTCGCTGCGCTGCTGCTGGCGCGGTGCCCGCGGCTCGTGTGGCGAATTCGCGTCAGCCAAATTGCGATCTATGTCGCGATACTGGTCGGCCTAATCGGCGGAGCGATGACGTTTGTATCGTTCATCGCCGGGGCTCGCGTCGCTCCGTTTGAGGTTGCGATCGTCGTGTGGTTTGCGATTGCCGCGCGGCTCGCGTGGGAGCTTTGGAGCGCGACCGTCGGGCGCATAGGCGAAAAGTATCGGCGATTGCGACGGCGAAAACGTCATCGCGGGCAAGCGGCCTCGATAATGGCGGCGTTCATTCGCCCGGTGCGCATCGCAGCGATCGCGTTGGTGTTCGTGCCGCTCTTTTTGTCGATCGTGCTCACGCACCGATTCAAGCTACTCGATGGCACCGATCCGAAAACAACACTCGGAATGAACTATGAAGCGGTGCAGATCGTCGGACGCGACGGCATCACGCTGGATGCATGGTTCGTGCCGTCGCCGGGGGCCAAGCGGACGATTGTCATCTGTCACGGCGCGGGTGCAAGCAAGGGCAATTTCATTTGGTTTCTGACGCCGCTCGCGCATCGGGGCTACAACCTGGTGCTGTTCGACTTTCGCGCGCATGGCGGCAGCGGCGGACGTGTGTGTACCTATGGCATTCACGAAAAGCGCGACGTGCTGGCAGTGGTGGAGTGGTTGAAGACGGCGAAGGCGGGGCAAGCCCAGAAGATTGTCGGGCTCGGCTCGTCGCTCGGTTCGATGGCGCTGGCGCGCGCGACTGCTGAAGACGCGCGAATCGACGCGATCGTGCTCGATAGTCCGTTCACGTCGGCACGCGAGTTTGCGCATCACCATCTGTCGATCCTGCCGATCGTCGGGCCGGCGTTTGCGGATGGCGTGTTGTGGCTCATGTCGCGCGTCACGAACGCGGATTTTCTCGACGGCGGAGCGGCAGATGC
Source organism: Phycisphaerae bacterium (assembly GCA_046155505.1). Classification (GTDB taxonomy): domain Bacteria; phylum Planctomycetota; class Phycisphaerae; order UBA1845; family Fen-1342; genus JBJXFK01. Next base: position 549 of record JBJXFK010000368.1, on the reverse strand, counting down.
GCTACGGCGGATGGGGTCGCGGCCCGTTTTCATCGTGCATGGCAGCGACGATGTGCTCATGCCGCGCGAGCATTCGCAGCGGCTATTCGATGTCGCCACGGGGCAGAAGGAGGTTTGGTTCGGCCCTGGACCACATAGCAATGTCATCACGACCGTGCCTGAGGAGTACGCAGAGCGCTTGTTCAAATGGCTGGCCGACGTGTTGCCCTGAGGGCGGCGGCGAAGCAAGTCTCACGCAGCGGCGCAGAGAACGCGAAGCGGTTTTCACCGATTGCTATGTCGTCATTTCACTCGAAGAGCTCAAGGCGACGATGCGCTGGATCGACGCCTTCATGCACCTCCTCCTACAAGCCCAGGCCGCGAGGCGGGACGCCCGAACCCGGTTCCTTATGGCCCAAGCTGAAATCCTCCGCCGCAAGCTGGGCGGCAGCCGCATTATTCCCTCCCCGGCAGATCGTCGGCTCCTGCCCGGTGGAACCGAGTTCGATCACGACATCGACGGCGTGCTGGGTAGCGCAACGACAAACGCCTGCTCGCGATGGACCGCGG
>JBJXFK010000364.1:0-8149 GCA_046155505.1 Phycisphaerae bacterium | reverse complement strand
CCTCGGCGGTGAGCGTAACAAAGTACTTTTTGACCATGCTGGGCCTCCCTGCCCGCGGCGGGGAATCCGCCACGGCGACAAGGATGACCGCATCCACTCGTCAATTCAAGCCGGACGGAGCACTAGTGCTCAGTGCTCAGTGCTCAGTGCCTTGTGAATGCACCCTCCAGCGAGGTGCGATCCGAACGCGACGCGCAAGCGAGTGCCCCGAGCGCCAGCGAGTCCGAACCCCGAGCGCAAGCGAGTGGGGTAACGTGCTGCGCGCACGGGTGTCCGAATCCAAGCGTCGAGCGACGAAACAAACACATCGAGACGCCGCCGGGCACATGGCCTTGCCACTCGATACTCATTACTCTGCCGCACGTTACCCCGCTCGCTCGCGCTCGGGATTCGGATTTGCCGTGTCTCAACTCGCTACTCGCTACTCGCTACTCGACACTTCTTCGCGAGGCACTTCTGAAAATACTCATCAAACCCGCGCGTCTTGACGCTCCAATCCCAGGCGCGGATGGAGTGCAGATTCTCCTCGGATAGCTCGCGGAAATTCGCCGGGCGCTCGATCAGCTTGCGGATCATCGACTTTAGACAGTCGATGCTTCGCTCGCCGAGCACAAACTGCTTTTGCTTGTCGCCGAACGCCTCGGGAATCACGCCCACGTCGGTCGTCACGATCGGCACGCCGCAGGCCATCGACTCAAGAACGGGATTCGGCGTGCCCTCAATCAGCGAAGTACACACATATGCGTCGATCGTCGAGTAATAGTCGAGCATCTCGCGATGCTCGCGGCGCGCCACCGATGCATCGGCCATTTCAAGCCGCACCGCTAGCCCCTCGGCGCGTAGCTGCTCGATCGCCGGAATGAGAATCGTCCGCACGCCCTTGAAATCGACATCCTGGCCCGACCACTTGCTGTTGCCCGCCCAGCCGAGCACCACTTCGCGCTCGCCGATCGTGTCGAATCGGGACGCGTTTCGCGGCAAGAAAAGCGTCAGATCGACGCCGTCTTCAAGCACCGCCGACGGTCGGCGAAAATCGGGAACGGCCTCGTAGATTTGCCGCAGTCGCTGCGAACCCGTGTAATAGAAATCGACCCACTCGTTGAAGAACGGTCGCCGCTCGGCGAGCTCGGACTCCGTGAGGTACAAGTGTTCATAGACGCAGGTCGAAATCACCCGACCACGAAGCTGTCGCAGCAGACGATCGAAATCACCGCCCGTCCACTGAACGTAGTCGCGCACGTGGGGGGCATCGATCATGCGCAGAGTCTCGCGCCAAAAGACATGAATCACGTCGCAATCGCGGGCCATCAGAAACACATGCGCGATGTTGTCGACCACGTTGGTCGTGATCGTGCGAAACTCATATCGATCACCCAAATAGCGACACACCTGCCGCGCGATGTTTGAGAATGCCCAGCCTTCTACATCGGTAATCAAGGCGATTTTCGGCTTGCTGCGCGGCGCGGCGGCGAGTTTCGCGGCCGGCGCGTCGACTTCGACGCAACTCGCCTTTGAATCAATCTCGACATCATCCACGCCCAGCTCACGCTGCCGCTGCTTCAACCAATCGTCGACCACCGTGCTCCAGATGATCATGCCGTGTTTGGCTTCGAGATAATCCGCCGATCGCTTCAGCGTCTCGCGCGCAAACCGCTTCCGCTCATAGTCCTGATCGCTCTCATTCGTCGCCGGCGGATGATCGTGCACGATCGCCACGCACGCCGTGTTGCCCACTTTCAAACCCGCCTGATGCAGGCGAATCGAAAAATCGATGTCCTCAAAACCGATGAACATGCCCTCATCGAATCCGCCGACGTAATCAAACGTCCGCCGATTGATGATCGACGCTCCGCCGAACAAGAACGTCGACAGAAACGGCTTGTTCACGCGTCCGTCGCTCGCTGCCTGCGGGAAAACCGAGCCGGCACCGACGCGAATCACGCCGTGATCGACGCTCACATAAATATGTCCGCCGAGCGCAAAGATTGTCTTTGCATCGCAATCGAGCAGCGGCAGGTTCAAGAAATGGCAACCCAGTATCGCGATGTCACGCTGAATCTGGTCGAGCGGATCGCTCAAGAAATACATGTCATTGTCTAGGCACATCACCCAATCGGTCGTCACCGCCGCGAAGCCGCGATTGCGCCCGCCCGCGACGCCGTAGTTACGATCCATTTCGAGCACGCGCGCCTCGAACGGCAACTTCGCGCACGCCTCGCGCAGAATCGCCCGCTCCTCCTCGGCCGAGCCGTTGTCCACAATCAGCAATTTGCCCGCGAATTTCGGCATATGCTCGTGGATCGATCTCAGCAGATTGACCGTCAGCGACGAGCGATTCAGCGAAAGCAACAGAATCGTGAGGTTGCACCCGCGCTTGCCGATGTTCGGCCCGTCGCCGCTCCACGCGCGATCGGCCAGCAGCGTGTGCGTCCGCTCCAGCACATAGGGTGTGCTCTGCAATCCGCTGACCATGCTGGGCAGGCTGCCGGGCATCGAAACTCCTCACGCCGAATGAATCGAATACCGTGCGTTACTGCGGCTTGCTCTTGCCCAGCACCTTGCGAACCACTTTGCCGCCGACGCGCTTGACCTTGGCGATCATCGTCTCGCGAATGTAAGCGTCGCGCTCGGCGATCCCCTGTTCGAGAATCGCGCGCTCGGCCGCCATTACGCGAATCTGCTGCTCCATCTCAGCGACGCGCTGCAGCGCACCGCTCGCCCGCTGCTCTTCGACAGCGACATGCTCGCGCAGTTGCTGATTGTGATGCTGCGCCTCGTGCAAACTCGCATTGCGCAGCTGAAGTTCCTCGCGCAGAAACTCCGCCTCGGCCACGATCGCCGCGTAGCGCATGCCCGCCAGCCGCTCGGCCTTCGCGGCGGCTTCGATCAGTTTCTCACGCGCTGTTTTTGCGTCGTCTATTTGCTTGCCGAAGTCGAAGATTCGCTGACGCAGCGACACGACCTCATCCTGCAAGTTTTGCACCTGTGCCGCCCTTACGCCCAGACCGGAGTTGTCGAGTGAAACCGGGAACACCGTGGCAGACAGCGGCATCGGCGTGCCTTCCGGCCCCCACACGCCGACGAAATACGCACAATTCGAAGTGCCGACCGATTCATCCGCAGGCAGCTTCAGCGAAGCCACCGGGCCGGCATCGAGCAGTTGCCGCATCGATTCCGCGTCCGGCACAACCGTTTTCGAATCGAAGGCGACGTTCGAGTAACCCGCCACCGGCGCGCCGATTAGATAACCGACGGCCCGCCCGAGCACCCCCTCGGTCAGTTCGCGAAACTCATCGAAGTGAAATTTGCGCACGTGAAACGGGTTCGACTCGCGCGAGTCGCGATAATACCAATGATCGTTCGGACACGACAAGACGATTACGCCGCCGGGCGCCAGCACGCGCTGCGCAGCCCGCAAAAACGCCGCCGGGTCGCGCAAGTGTTCGATCGTCTCGAGCGCGACGATCACGTCGAACTGCTGCCCGTCGAGTTTCTGATCGAGCGTTTCGCACTCACCGCATTCATAAATGATTCGTGACGACGCGAATCGTCGCCCGGCCACGTCGATCGTGCTCTGCGAAATGTCGAGCGCGGTCACGGCCGCCGCCCCCCACCGCTCGGCCATCAGAAACGAACCGTATCCCTCGCCGCATCCCGCATCGAGGACGCGCTTGCCATTGCAGAACTCGCGCACCAGCATATATCGATTCAGATGGATCGCCGCCTCAATCGCGCTGTACGGCTGCTCCGGCGCGAAGCTCAGTCGCTCGATATGCACACGCGACATCACCACGTCGGCGGGCAGGCTGCTCATCCGCGATTCTCCACCAATACCTGCGGCCGATCGCTCGGCAGCGCCCGCACGCGCCACTCCCGCGGCAGGTCGATCAATCCTACCGCGCGGAAGCGATCGATCACACGAAACGCACAGACGTGCTTGGCGTCGGCATAAATGATCAGCCCCACGTCGTCATTGATCGCCACCCGCCACTTGTACTCGCCCGCTAGCATTCTGAAATTCGGAAAGCGAATGACCACCTCGCCCGCCGCCGACGCCTCGAACGGCTCCAACCCCTCCATCAACGTGGTCGTGCCGCACACATAAAAATCATCATGGCGGTAGAAGTTGACCACAAAGCTGACACGCTTCGGAAAGTCGGGCACCTGTGCGATGTAGCGAAATCGCACGCGGATGTTCTGCCCGCTCTCGACTTCGCTCAGCTCATTCCCGTCGTCGTCTTCCAAATAAACGTCGGTAATGCGAAAAGGCGACGCGGGCGCGACCGCATCAGCGAGCGTGTGAACGGCGGAATGCGTCTCAGGCTTGCGAGATTTCGCGATCGCCGCCTCCATGTCGATCGTATAGCGGTCGATCACTTCATCCGCTTTGCCGAACGCCCGCCGCTCGCCGTGATTCAGGTAAATCGCCCGCGAGCAGAGCGACTTCACCTGATACGGGTCGTGCGAGACGAACAAAATTGTGCAGCCGGAATCGCGAATCTCATAAAACCGCTCGACGCACTTGCGCTGAAACGCCGCATCACCCACGGCCAAAATCTCATCGACGATCAGAATCTCTGGATCGACGTGAATCGCCACCGCGAACGCCAGCCGCGCGTACATCCCGCTCGAATACGTCCGCACCGGCTGATCGATGAAATTCCCAATATCCGCGAACGCGGCGATGCGATCAAACCGTTCTCGAATCTGATCCTCCGTCAGCCCCAGTACGGCTGCGTTCACGAATACATTTTCGCGGCCTGTGAATTCCGGATTGAACGCCGCCCCCAGCGACAGCAAGGCCGCGACGCGCCCGTTCACCTGCAACTCGCCCTCGCTCGGCGAGATCGTGCCGCAGATCAGTTGCAACAGCGTCGATTTTCCCGCGCCGTTCGCACCGACAATGCCGACGGTCTCGCCGCGATTGATGTCGAAATCGACGCCGCGCAGGGCCCAGAACTCGCGATAGTAGTTCTTCTTGCCTCGCCAGAGCATCTGCTTCAGCCGATCGACCGGGCGATCGTAAATGCGATAGGCCTTGCCGAGATTTCGCCCGTGGATGGCGAGTTCAGAGGACATCGGCGAAACCCTTTCGCGTCTTGCGGAAGAACGAGCAGCCGAGCCACGCGACGACCCCGCCGATCACCAGTTGCACGCCCAGCAGCCACCACGTTGGCCAACGGTTCTCAAATAGCACACCGCGCGCTTCCTCGATCGTCACCGCGATCGGGCTGACCAGCAGAAACGGTCGCAGCTTTTCGGGCAGCGCAGCGCTCGGATAAAAAACCGGGCTGAAGAACATCAATACCGTCGTCAAAACGGGCATAAACTGCTGCAAATCGCGGAGAAACACGCCCAGCGCCGACAGAAACCAAACCAGGCCCGCAGTACACAACAAAAGCGGCACAACCACCACCGGCAAAAGCAACGCCGATATCGGCGGGATTCCCACCAATACCACATAGCCGAGCATCAAAGCAGCGACGCTCAGCACGGCGTTGAACATGGCCACGAGTATGACCACCCACGCCAGTGCTTCGAGCGGAAACACGACCCGCTTGATGTACTCCACGTTATTAAGCATCAGCGTCGGAGCCCGATTAAACGCTTCCGAAAACACGTTGAAGCAGATCATGCCCAGAAACAGCACCAGGACGAAATGTCCCTTGCCGTCCGCGCCGCCCTGCCACTTGCTAGGGAAGATCACCGTGAAAACGAAGCCGTAGACCGCCAGCAGCGTCAGCGGCGCGATCAGCGACCACACGATGCCCAAAACCGAGCCGCGATAGCGGGCCTCGATTTCGCGCCGCGCCAAGCGATAGATCAGCGTTCGATTGGTCACCAGCGCCCGCCAGAACGCGTTCGGCGATGCCCACGCATGATCGCTCGCGGTATGCACGCCAAAAACTGCCGCCAAGATCGGCACTCACTCGCGAGCGATGGCCTCGCCGCCGCGCACCCGCGCCGCACGCTCTGCCACCAGACGTTGCTCGCAGCGCTTATACGGATCGCTGTAGGCACCGTCAACCGCGAGAGGACCAGCGACTAATGGCCCCGCTTGCCGCACGCAGAGCAGACACCGGTCGCCGACCCGAGGGCGATGTCGCCACAGCGCCTACAGCGCAGGATGTCGTCCGAAGTTTGCGTTCGCCGGGTTCGAGGCTTCCAGATCACGAATCCAAGAACGCCGCACGCAAGCAGCGGCCCGGCGCAGCTGAAGCACCCGATGACATCGAGTGGACTCACAGCGCCGCCAGCTACAGCCACAAGAATTGGCACCGACATGGATTCCATCCTCCAGTTCCGGTATCAGTCCACCGACACAGCCGCGCGTACCTGACTACCCGCCTCCGCTATTTATTATCTGTGCAAATCCGTGAAATCCGTGGCAATATCTCTTCTTTTCTCTGTGCTCTCCGTGCACTCCGTGGCTCCCTGACGTCCGCGCGACCTATGCTACGTGCATGAGCACACTCCTTGCCCATCGCAACAACCACCCACCGCAACCCGTTCCGCGACCTGCCAAAACTCCCGCTCGACATGATCACCGTCCAATAATCTGTTCGATTCCAAGCGATACACTGAAGGTAGTCAACAAAACGTCGCGCACAATCACCAACTTGGAATCTTCGAGCCGCCGCACCGATCACGCACCGTCGATCGACCGATCGCACCGCAATCCGTCGGTTATGATCTCCCCGAAGCCACGCGCGCGAGCAACTTCCGAGAATCGCACGCACAGGAGCTCGCCATGCCCAACGCCGCTCGCGTAAACGACCCCAATGCCCACGGCAAGCCGCTCGGCCCAGGGCCCGGCAGTCTCACCGTCACCATCGGCTTTCAACCCGCCTGGCGCGCCATCCCGGCAAGCGTCGGTGCAGCGGTCGAGGCGGCGTCGAAAGCGGTCAACCAGTTTATGACCACGCCCGTCCTCACGCCGGCGAATTCGGCCGACAAGATCGCCGAAATCTCCAAAGGCCTCGTCGAATCCGGCGCGAAAGCCGCCGTCGCCGGCAACCCCGCTGGTGTGGCGGCCGTCGGCGCGGCCCTTCCGACAGTCATCGCAACCAACGTCGCGCTCACCACCGCCTGGGGAACCGCATCCGCCGCGCCCGGCGGACAACCGGCGGCGAACGAGGCCTACACCAAAGGCATCACGGCCGCCGTCGGGGCCGCGTCGACAGCGGTTTTCTCAGCAATCGGCGGCATGGCCGACATGCACGTCTGCCCGATGCCGACGCCCATACCACCGCACGGCCCCGGCGTGGTGTGCAAAGCCAGCGAAACGGTCTTCGTCGACAACCTGCCGCTCGCCCGCGTCGGCGATCAAGTCATGGAAGCCTGCGGCGGGGCGAACCCAATCCAGGTCGGCTGTGCAACCGTCGTCGTCGGCTGAGTGCGGGTACACGCATCGCCCCAGCGATCCGATCGCATCGCGCCAGCGATCCGAACGCGACGCGCAAGCGAGTGAAAGCACGCGCAGCGTGCGCCCCGCCGCTCAACATTCCGCATCGGGACCATTGGTTGCGGCGTACAATCATCCTACTGTGCCGGGCGGCCACGAATCGCCGATTCAATTCATGGAACGGATCCCGCAGGGGTTGGGTATGTGCGATGCCGGAAAGACTCGCTTCGGACTCCTCGCCGTCTGCGGGCTGCTGCTCGCGGCGACCGGCGGCTGCATCAACCTGTTCCAGCTCATCCCCGTGCAAAATTGCGATGCAACGCTCTGGCCGCAGGTCAACGTGACCGAAACGTCCGGTGCCGCGGTCGTCGGATACATCCCCGAACTCGACGATGTTCGCTGGCTTGAAGTGCAGGCCAACGTCGAATCAACCGACGCCGCCACCGGCCAGAAATCCGTCTCCGCCCGAGCCATCGGCGGCTACTTCTCGCCCGAGGATCCGCTGCGGCGAAGTCTCGTCATCATTCTCAGCGGCGGCGCGACGCTCGACCCCAGCGGTCGCCAGGGCGCGGCACTGTGGCTCTACCAATACTACGGCCAGAGCTTTCGCCTCTCGGGCTATCGCATCTGGGTGCCCGTGCTGTCCGAGGAAGAGCCATACGCCACACGCGAAGTGGACGAAGCCGCGGCGCTGATCGACTGGCTCGACGCCGAAGGCCGATCGCTGCTCGGCGTCGACCGCGT